>NZ_WHTD01000006.1 GCF_009379765.1 Actinophytocola sp.
CGGGACGCGGCCGAGGGCGGCAGGCCGATCACCGCCAGCGCGGCGGCCGCCACGCCGACGCCCACGAACGCGAGCCGCCAGCTCGCCTCGGCGGCCAACCCGCCCAGCAGCGGCGCCGAGGTCTGCCCGGCCGCCTGCATCGACGCGAACAACCCGAGCGACCGGCCGAGCCGCGCCCGCGGCGTCGCCGCCGCGATCGTCGCGATCAGCAGCGGCGTCGTGAACGCGTTGGCCACGCCTTGCACGCCCCGACCGGTCAGCAGCAGCGGGAACGTCGGCGCCATCGCGCACAGCGCGGACCCGACGATCGACACCACGTACGCCCCGATCACGCTGCGCCGCAGCCCCCACCGCGCGCCGAGGGTCCCGGAGAACAGCATCAGCCCGGCGAACGGCACCAGGTACGCGGTGATCGTCGCGGACGCGCCCGCCGCGGACACGTCGAACTCGGCACCCAGCTCCGGCAGCATCGCCGAGGTGACGCCGCCGCCGAACGGTCCGAGGAACGCGCCGGCATGCAGACCCGCGACCGCGAGGCGACGCCGATCGACCAGCCGATCGACCACTCAGGCGCCAGGACCGGTGGGACCCCGGCCCGGTCCGCCCGGTCGCCGCCTGCGCAGGTAGCGCTCGAACTCCGCGGCGATCGCGTCGCCGCTGGTCTCGTTCAGCGCGGTCTCCGCGTCGCCGCGCTCCTCCAGCGCCCGCACGTAGTTGCGCACGTCCTCGTCCTCGGCGGCCATCTCGCTGACCGTCTGCTGCCATTCCTCGGCCTGGTCGGGCAGCTGGCCTAGCGGCACCTCCATGTCGAGGACCTCCTCGACCCGGTGCAGCAGCGCGAGTGTGGCCTTCGGTGACGGCGGCTGGGAGACGTAGTGCGGCACCGCGGCCCAGATCGATATCGCCGGCACGCCGGCTTGCACGCAGGCGTCCTGCAGCACGCCGACGATGCCGGTCGGGCCCTCGTACCGGGACCGCTCGAGGCCGAACTGGGCGGCCGACGCGGCGTCGTACGCCGTTCCGGTCACCGGCACCGGCCGGGTGTGCGGGGTGTCGGCGAGCAGCGCGCCCAGCGTCACCACGGTGGTCACGCCGAGCTGGTCGATGTGCTCGAGCAGCTCGGCGCAGAACCTGCGCCACCGCATGTTTGGCTCGATGCCGTGCATGAGCACGACGTCCCGGGCGGCCCCCGGCGGGCGGCACACCGACAGCCGGGTGGTCGGCCACTCGACCCGCCTGGTCACCCCGTCCACCATGCGCACGGTCGGCCGGGTGACCTGGAAGTCGTAGTAGTCGTCGGGGTCGATCTCGACCAGGTCCGTCGCTTCCCAGGTGAGCTGGAGATGTTCGATCGCGGCGCTGGCGGCGTCTCCCGCGTCGTTCCAACCTTCGAACGCCGCCACCAGTACTGGCTCGACGAGTGGGCGCTCCTCGTCGGCTGGGGACGGGGTCGGCGGCTGCTGGTCCGGATCGGTCACCGGGCAAGCCTACGACCCGTGCCGAATGGCGGGGGATCGTAGGCTTGGTCGCATGCCAGCGGACACCACGTCGGGGCTGCTCCACGCCCTGACCGAGCAAGTGCTCGTCGCCGACCGGGCGATGGGCGGGGCGATGGGCACGGCGCACCGTGGCCCGGTCAAGGCTGTGCGCAACGTCACAGCGGCCAATCGACGTCCGCGATCCGAGCCGGGCGTGTCGTCGCTCCACCACCCGGAAGCCAAGTACGTCAACATATGAGCCGAGTCAACAGCCGCCCTGCCGCTGTCCTGTGGGACCTCGACGGCACCCTGCTCGACTCCGAGAAGCTGTGGGACATCCCGCTGTACGAGCTGACCGAGAAGCTGGGCGGCCAGCTCTCGACGGCCACCCGGCAGGCGATGGTGGGCACCAACGTGATGGTGACGCTGCGCCTGCTCTACGCCGAGGTGGGCATCCCCGACCCGTCGCCGGAGCAGGTCGCGGACGGCGCGGCGTGGATCGACCGGCGGATGGCCGAGGTGTTCCGCCAGGACCTGCCGTGGCGCCCCGGCGCCGAGGCCGCGCTCGCCGCGGTCCGCGCCGTGGGCTTCCCGATGGCCCTGGTGACCTCCACCGAGCGGGACCTGACCGAGATCGCCCTCGGCACGGTCGGCCGGCACCTGTTCGACGTGACGGTCTGCGGCGACGAGGTCGACGGCCTCAACAAGCCGCTGCCCGAGCCGTACCTCAAGGCGTGCCGCCTGCTCGGCGTCGACCCGGCGGCCTGTGTCGCGATCGAGGACTCACCGACCGGCACCGCCTCGGCGGTGGCGGCGGGCTGCACGGTGCTCGTGGTCCCCTGCGAGGTCCCGGTGGAGCCGGGGGAGCGGCGCGTGTTCCGCTCCTCGCTCAACGGGCTGACGGTGGCCGACCTGACCGGTCTGTTCAGCGGTTGAACCTACCCTCAGTCGATCTTCACGACTTCCGACCTGACACCGGGGTAGCTGGTCGAACCGCGCGGCGGCGTCGGTGGTCAGCAGAACGCTGCCGTATCAAGGATCAGCCGGCGGGCCACGCACGCTCCCGGTCGTCCTGCCACTCGCGGTTCGGTGACGTCTCCGTGGTGATGTCCGGTGCGGGCGCGCTTCGGGCGGGATGAAAGGATCTGTGCTCGTGAAGACGTTCGACGAGCTGTTCGCCGAACTCCGCGACCGGGCCGCCAGCCGGCCCGAGGGCTCCGGCACCGTCGCCGCGCTCGACGCGGGGGTGCACGCGCAGGGCAAGAAGGTGCTCGAGGAGGCCGGCGAGGTGTGGATCGCCGCCGAGCACGAGTCCGACGAGCGCCTTGCCGAGGAGGTGTCCCAGCTGTTGTACCGGGTGCAGGTGCTGATGCTGGGCCGCGGCCTCACCCTCGACGACGTGTACCGCCACCTCTGAGCCGTATCTCCGAGCCCACTGGAGTCATGATCATGCTGCGGGTTGCCGTGCCGAACAAGGGCGCGCTGGCCGGTCCGGCCGCCGAGATGCTCGCCGAGGCCGGGTACCGCGGGCGACACGAGTCGCGCGACCTGACCGTGCTCGACCCCACGAACGACGTGGAGTTCTTCTTCCTGCGTCCCAAGGACATCGCGGTCTACGTCGGGTCGGGCGATCTCGACCTCGGGATCACCGGGCGCGACCTGGCGCTGGACTCCGGCGCGCCGGTGACCGAGCGGCTCGCCCTCGGCTTCGGCGGCTCCACGTTCCGCTATGCCGCGCCGGCGGGCCGCACGTGGGAGGTCGGGGAGCTCGCGGGCAGGCGGCTCGCCACGTCCTACCCCCGCCTCGTGCGGGAGGACCTGGCCGCCCGTGGGATCACGGCGGAGGTGATCCGGCTCGACGGCGCGGTGGAGATCTCCGTGCAGCTCGGCCTGGCCGACGCGATCGCGGATGTCGTCGGCTCGGGCCGGACGCTGCGCCAGCACAACCTGGTGGCCTTCGGCGACCCGATCTGCGAGTCGGAGGCGGTGCTGCTGCACGGCACCAACGCGGACGGCTCCGCGACCAAGGACCAGCTCGCGGCCCGGCTGCAGGGTGTGGTGTTCGCGCAGCAGTACATGATGCTGGACTACGACTGCCCGAAGGCGCTGCTCGACCGGGCGATCACGGTGACGCCGGGCCTCGAGTCGCCGACGGTCGCGCCGCTCGCCGACCCGGAGTGGGTGGCGGTGCGGGCGATGGTGCCGCGCAACGAGGCCAACCCGGTGATGGACCGCCTGGCCGCCCTCGGCGCGAAGGCCGTGCTGGCCTCCGACATCCGCTCCTGCCGCCTCTGACGCGGCGCTAACGCTGCGGCCGGACCAGGAGCGCCTGGGCGCCGCGGCCGACCGGGCCGGTGAGGTCGTGCAGGACGCTGAACGCGGTGCCGATCCCGTTCGGTCCGATCGCCGTGGTGGCGTCCAAGGCGATCCACTCGCCCGCGGGCTCGCGGTGGAGATGGACGGTCAGCTCGGAGTTGATGAAGAGCCAGTCGTGCGGGTCCATCCGGCCGGAGACGCCGTTGCCGGAGTCGGCCACGACCAGCAGGCGCTGCAGCCCGGTCGGCCGCTCGCCCGCGACGAGGTCGACGCCCTGGCGGGCCCAGACCGTGGCGGGGCCGGGCTTGCCGAGGTGGCCCTCCAGCGCACGCCACTCCATCGCGTCGAGGTATCCGGCGCCCCAGCTCTCCGGGCGGTGCATCGGCTCCCCGTCCTCGGGCGGCGCCAGCCGCTCGTCGACGGCGACCGCCACCGCGCCGGTGTCCGAGGCGATGTGGCGCCATGCCCGGGCGCGGGCCACCGTCCGGTCACCGGCCTTGAGCTCGGCCCCGAGCAGCTCCACGGCCCGCCCCGGCCGTTCGACGCTCACCGTGACCTCCACCTCGGCCACCGGCACCGGGCCCAGGATCTCGACCGTGAACCGGGCCATGAGCATCGGCGCGTTCGTCGGAAGGTTCTCCATGGCCCGCGCGAGGAGGGCACTCGGCGGGCCCAGGTGCTGGGTCGTGGCGGACCAGGGGCCGGTGGTGTGGACGGTGGAGGTGAACCTGCCGTCGCCCAAGGGCTCGTAGAACGCGTCGGTCATGACTCCGGAAGTTAGCGGACGTTCACCTCGGGGCGCATCCGGCACACCACGACATCAGTCGGCGCGGTCCAGGGGTGTCTCCTCGCCGGGGTCGGGCTCGGGCCAGCCCGGGTACTCCGGTGGCGTGCCGCCGAAGGCAGGGCACCGGGCCTGGTGGGCGCACCAGTCGCACAGCCGGCTCTTGTTCGGGCGGAAGTCGCCGGTCTTGCCCGCCCGCAGGATCGCCTGCCACACCGCGTCGAGGGTGCGCTCGAAGCGGGTGAGCTCGGCCTCGTCGGGGGTGTAGGTGAGGGACTGGCGGTCGGCCAGGTACATCAGGCGGAGCTGACGGGGCACCGTGCCGCGCAGCCGCCACACGACCAGCGCGTAGAACTTCATCTGGAACAGCGCCTTGGCCTCGCCGATCTCGCGGGGCGCGGTGCCGGTCTTGTAGTCGACCACCCGGATCTCGCCGGTCGGTGCCACGTCGAGCCGGTCGATGTAGCCGCGGAGCAGGACCCCGGAGGCCAGCTCGGTCTCGACCAGCAGCTCGCGTGCCTCGGGGTCGAGGCGGCGCGGATCCTCCAGGGTGAAGTAGCCGTCGATGAGGCGGGTGGCCGACTCGAGCCACGACGCCAGGGCGTCGTCCTCGGTGAACAGCTCCGCCAGCTCAGGGCGCTCCTCGCGCAGCCGCTGCCACACCGGCGACAGCAGCGCGTGGGCCCGGTCCGGCACCCGCTCGGCGGCCGGCAGACCGAACAGCTCCTCCAGCACCGCGTGCACCACGATGCCGCGGACCTGCGCGGGCGTGGGTGTCTCGGGCAGCCGGTCGACCGCGCGGAAGCGGTAGAGCAGCGGGCACTGCTTGAAGTCCCCGGCCCGGGACGGCGACAGCGCCGGCCGTCGGGGCGCCGGGGTGCCGGCCTCCGAAGTGGGCAGCGTCGCTGTGTCGGTCATGGCACGAACCCTAGGCGAGGGCACCGACACTCTCGGGAGGCCCACCGCCGCGAGTCAACCCGATCGAGGGGTGCGGCCATCACCGCGTCCCCACACTTTGCCCCATACTCTTTCAGGGTGAGCGCCATCTGGACGCCGGACCGCGAGGGCGGCCTGCTGCTGTTCCGGTTCCGTGGCGTGCCCGTCCTGCTGTCCCCGTCCTGGTGGGTGGGGTCGGTCGCGGTCATCGTGCTCTACGCGCCGCTCGTCAGCCGGTTCCTTCCGGAGGCGACCGCGGTCGTGTCGATACTGCTGGCCGCCGCTTTCGCGATCCTGCTCGGCGCGTCCGTGCTGGCCCACGAGCTCGGCCATTGCGTCGTCGCGTTGCATCTCGGGATTCCGGTGCGCCGGCTCCGGCTGTTCCTCCTCGGCGGGCTGGCCGAGATCACCCGGACGCCCCGGCGGCCCGCGCACGAGGGCGTGATCGCGGCGGCCGGGCCCGCGGTGTCGGCGGTGCTCGCCGCGCTGTGCGGGTTCATCCTCCTGTTCATGCCCGCCGAGGGACCGGTGTGGCTGCTGGTGCTGGAGTGCGCCGTCGCCAACGTCGCGGTCGCGGTCTTCAACCTGCTGCCCGGCCTGCCGCTCGACGGCGGCCGGATGCTGCGCGCCGGCGTGTGGGCCGTGTCCGGGGACCGCGGCGTCGGCACCAGGGCCGCCGTCGTCGGCGGGTGGCTCGTCGCCGGGCTGCTGATGCTGTGGGCCCTCTGGGGTCTCGCGACCGAGAGCCCGGACCGATGGCTGCGCCTCGGCGTCTGCGCCCTGACCGCGTGGTTCGTCGCGTCCGGCGCGCGTGGCGAGCTGGCCGCCGACCACCGCCGCAGCTGGCCGGAAGGGCTCACGCTCGCCGACCTCACCCGGCCGATCCTGCAGCTGCCCGCGGAGAGTCCGGTCGCCGACGCGCTCAGCGCGGCCGCGGGCCGGGGCGTCGTGCTGGTCCGCGCCGACGGCGTCGCCGCCGGGCTGCTCGACCCGTACGCCGCGGAGCGGCTGGCCGAACGGTCCCCGATGGCACCGGCCGAGCAGGCCGCCGAGCCCATCCGGCCGGAGTCCGTGCTGTTGGACTCCGAGCCGGGGGAGGACATCGTCGAGCGCGTGCAGGAGACCGCCGCGTGGCAGTTCCTGGTGGTGGACCAGGACGGCCGGCCCGCGGGCGTGCTTCGCCGCGAGGACCTGCGCGCCGGCCTCACCGGTCGGCGTTAGTTCGTGGTCGGGATCGGGTTCGGCGGCAGCCGGCGGCTCGTGGACGGACGGTCACCGTCACCGTCACCGTCATGGTCGTCACCGTTGTCGGCGGTCGGCGACGGGCGGTCCTCGTCCTCGTCGCGGTAGAGGCCGCACACCGTCCAGTCGCCGTCCTCCTTGGCGACCGTCATCTTCCGCGAGTCCCCGTCGTCGTCCTCGACGGTCTGGGTCAGGGTGAACGTGGCGCCGTCGGACGTCGGCTCGTAGTCCTTCATGGTGAGGCCGACCTCGGGCTGGTCGCCGGGCGATGCGCTGTGGCTCTTCGAGAAGTCGCGCGCGTCCTCGATCTCCTCGTCGAGCTTCTCGTAGTCGCCCGCGCAGGCGAGCGGCTGGAGCGGGTGGAGGTCGATGTCCTGGAGGTCGGTGTTGAGGATCGTCGTCAGCTTCCCCACGTACGACTCGGCCGCCGACCGCGCGTCGCCGCCACCGCCACCGCTCCCGGTGTCGTCGTCCTTGCCGAGCAGGAGGTACGCGCCGACCCCGCCACCACCCACGACGAGGATCGCGACGATGACCAAGCTGGTGATCAGCCCGGTCCGCGGCTTGGCCGGCGGCGGTCCGACCGGGAAGCCACCCTGGTCTCCTGCGCCCCAGGGCGTCTGCGGCGGCTGGGGTGGGTACGGCCCCTGGTTGCGGGGGCCCTGGTGGTAAGGACCTTGCGGTCCGTAGGGACCCGGCTGCTGACCGTACGGACCCGGTGGTTGCGGCGGATAGGTCATGGCTCCCCCTGGTGAGCGCCCGGCATGGCGGCCGTCAGAGTAGTGCCGGCCCCCATTCGGCCCTGGCCGGGTCTCTGCGACGATCACCGGGGCGCACACGGCGCGAGGACACGAGGGAGCAGGGTGGGCGAGGTCAGGGCGAGCGGTCGGTTCCGGGTGGGGGACCGGGTGCAGCTCACGGATCCGAAGGGCAGGCACTACACCCTGGTGCTGACCCCGGGCGGGCAGTACCACACGCACCGCGGCGCGGTGTCCCACGACGACGTCATCGGGCAGCCCGAGGGCTCGCTGGTCAGCTCGGTCGGCGGCACCGCCTACCTCGCGCTGCGCCCGCTGCTCGCCGACTACGTGCTCTCGATGCCGCGCGGCGCGCAGGTGATCTACCCCAAGGACACCGGCCAGATCATCGTGTGGGGCGACATCTTCCCCGGCGCCCGCGTGCTCGAGGCCGGTGCCGGCTCCGGTGCGCTCACCTGCTCGCTGCTGCGCGCGGTCGGTCCGGAGGGCCGGGTGACCTCCTACGAGGTGCGCGCCGACCACGCCGAGCACGCCGAGCGGAACGTGACTGCGTTCTTCGGCGAGCGCCCGGCCAACTGGGACCTACACGTGCGCAGCCTGGCCGAGCACGGCGCCGACGGAACCGGGGAGGTCGACCGCGCGATCCTGGACATGCTGTCGCCGTGGGAGATGGTGCCCGTGGTCGCGCGAAGCGTGCTCCCGGGCGGCGTGCTGGTGGTCTACGTAGCCACCACGACCCAGCTGTCCAAGGTCACCGAGGCGCTGCGCGAGCAGCAGTGCTGGACCGAGCCGCAGGCGTGGGAGACGCTGATGCGACCCTGGCACGTGGTCGGGCTCGCGGTGCGCCCCGAGCACCGGATGGTGGCGCACACCGCGTTCGTGCTGACCACCCGCCGCCTCGCCGATGGCGTGCTGCCACCCCGGCTGCAGCGGCGGGCTCAGCGCGCCTGACCGGTCAGGGCACGCACCACTTGCCGCCGCGCTTCTCAAGCGGCAGCGGCACTACCGTCGGCTCGCTGCCGGCGATGGTCAGCTCGACCTGTGCGGTGGCCTTGTCGCCGGTGATCTGCGGGTTCTCGACCAGCCGCGCGGTGGCCTCCGGCGGGAACTCCTCGACCGTGCCGACCGCGCTCGGGTCGCAGGCGAGCTCCTCCATCGCGGAGACGTCCCGGCTCTCGATCGCCGCGGCGGCCTCCTCGGCGACCGTGCGCGCCGCGGCCACGTTCTCGTCCGCGGGCGGCGGCGGGGTGGTCAGCGGGCCGGGCTGCTCGCCGCCCGGCTCGGGGGTGGGTGCCTCCGAGCTCGGTGGCGCCGAGCCCGTGATGGTCGGCAGGTTCGGGTCGGCGTTGTCGTCGTCGCCGGGCTTGACCAGCAGGTAGACGACCAGGCCGACCACCGCCAGCACGACGACCGCGGCGACGATCGCCACGACGGCCCCGCGTCTGCTCGCCGGCTTCTCCGGTGGGTCCTGGTTCGTACCCGGGTCCTCGTTGGTGTCGGTCACCGGACCGCCCTCAGATCGCCACGCACCAGCCGTCCTCCCTGTTCTCCAGCAACAACGCGGTCTCACCGTCCCCGACGGTCACCTGTGCGGTGCCGACCGTTCCTTCCAGTACCTCGACCTTGCCGAGCCGAACGTTGCGTCCTTCGGTCACCGAGTAGAGCGTGCCCGGGTTGGCGCGCTCGCAGGTGAGCCCGGTGGCCGCGGCCTCGTCGCGGTCGTTCACCGCGTCAACGTAGTCGCGCGCGGTTGCCTCCAGGTCGTCGGTGCCACCGGGATCCGGTCCCTGGACCGCGGACGAGCCCGACCCGGTGCCCGACCCGGTGTCCGGCTCCGAGCCGCCGCCGGTCCCCTGGGACGGCGGCGCGGTCGAGCCGGGGGACCGCGGCGCGCTCGTCCCGGTCGCCGGCGGTGGCGCCGCCTCCTCCGGGTCGTCCGGGCCGAACAGCAGGTAGATGACGAGGCCGATGGCACCCAGCACCAGCAGAAGGCCCAGCAGCAGCACGGCGATCATGCCGGCGCGGCGGACCAGCGGCCGGTCGGTGATCAGGCCTCCCCCTCACCGCAGAACCGCCACTCGCCGTCCTCCTCGACGATCTTGATGAAGATGCTCGGCCGCTCGGTCGTGCCGCCCTGGGACAGCTCGAGGTCGATGTTGGCGGTCGCGGTGTTGCCGTTGACGTCCGGCTCGCCGCTGGCGGTGGCCGTGATGTCGAAGGGCGCGAGGGTGGTCTCGAGCTCGGAGGTGTCCGTGCCGTACTTGCTCTTGTAGGCCGCACAGGCGCTGTCGACGACCTCGCCGAAGCTCTTGTTCTCGTACGCGGTCATGTAGGCGTCGCGCACGTCGTCCGGGGTGTTGCTGGAGTTGTTCTCGTCGGTGGGCTCGTCGTCCGTCGTGGTGTCGTCGTCCGTGGGGTCGGTCGTCGGGTCGTCGGACTTCGGCGCCTCGGTCTTGCCGTCGTCCTGCGCGGCCGGCTTGTCGTCCTTGTTGAGCACGACGAGCGCCACGCCACCGCCGCCGACGACCAGCAGCACGATCACCACGATCGCGACGATCATGCCGGTGTTGCGCTTCTTCGGCGGTGGGGGCGGAGGAGTTCCGTAGCTGCCGAGGCCCTGGTAGGCGGACTGGCCGCCGTAGGGCGGAGTCTGCGGGGGTCGCTGCTGCCCGTACGGGTCCTGCCCGTACGGACCCGGCGGCTGCGGTGGGTAGGTCATCTCGGCCCGGACTCCTTCAACAGGTGTGCCAACACAAGCTAGACGGAGTCGCCGAACGACCCGTTCCCCCGGAAGACATCGTATTGTCCCGATTACGGCGATCGCCGCCGGGACCCGGGCCCCGGCGGCGATCGTCATCGAGTTGTGGCACCCGTCAGATGTTGGGCACCAGGTCGTCGACGCACCACTTGTCGTCCTTGTTGGACATCTTCAGCGTCATCTCCTGGCTGTTCATGCCCTCCGGCATGCCCTCCGGAAGGTCCCCGGAGAGGGTCAGCGTGACCTTGGCGCTCGCCTCGGTGTCGCTGTCCTTCGTGACCTCGCCGAGCTCGGCGCTCACCTCGAGGCCCGACGGCAGGCCCATGGCCTCCGGATCGATCGACTTGTCGACGTCGGACTCAGTCGCGTCGCAGCTCAGGTCGGCGATCGCGTCGGCGTCCTGGTTGTTGAACGCGTCGACCGCGGACTCGGCGACGCCTTCAGGGCTGCTCGTGTCCGACCCGCCGGACAGCGCGAGGATCAGGACCACCACGACCGCGATCACGACGACGCCGCCGCCGGCGAGAATCCACGGCATCGGGCTCTTCTTCTGCGGGGGGTAACCGTAACCACCCGGCTGGCCGTACGGCCCGGGCTGTCCAAATTGTTCCGGCTGCCCATATCCACCGGGCTGCTGCGGCTGCGGCCCGGTCTGCGGGTAGCCGCCTTGCTGCGGGTAGCCCCCCTGCTGCGGGTAACCGCCCTGCTGCGGATAGCCACCAGGCTGCTGACCAGGGCCTGGCTGCTGTCCGTAGCCGGGCTGCCCTCCCCACGGCCCTGGCTGCTGCGGCGGTTGCGACATCGAAACATCTCCCTCGGTGGCGATCTCGTCGCCAAGTCTGGTGTGGACGTCGGCGTCGGCCGTACCGACCCGACTGCCGGCCTTGGTCCTGACGCACCGTAGCGGGTAGGTGGTTCCGACACTCGCTGAGATGGCGCAATCTACCGGCCGCCCATCACCCGCGACTTCGGTTTCGGCCATGTGACGCGACGGTTCCGAGATGTGGATGCTCTTACTTTGTCGGTATGCACCGGTACCGTGGGACCAAGAGTATTAGCGGGAGGAGGTGCCGACATGCAGCACGATCGTCCCGGTGGTCGGCCCGAGGAGGCCGACGAGCACGGCGCTGGACCCACGCCGGCATCTGGGCAAGAACCGTCGGAGACCGCCCAGATCCGGTTCCTCGAGGAGGAAGTAGCGCTGCTGCGCCGGAAGCTGACGGACTCGCCGAGACATGCGCGGCTGCTCGAGCAGCGGCTCGCGGAGGCGTCGGAGCGGGTCAGCCAGCTGACCGAGCGCAACGCCAAGCTCGTCGAGACGTTGCGCGAGGCACGGAGCCAGCTGCTGGCCCTGCGTGAGGAAGTGGATCGCCTGGCCCAGCCGCCCAGCGGCTACGGCGTCTTCCTGGCGGGTCACGAGGACAGCACGGTCGACGTGTTCACCGCGGGCCGCAAGATGCGGGTCGCGGCGTCGCCTGCGGTCGAGGTGGACCAGTTGCGCCGTGGTCAGTCGGTCCGGCTGAACGAGGCGTTGACCATCGTCGAGGCGGGTGAGTTCGAGCGGATCGGCGAGGTGTCGACGCTGCGCGAGCTGCTCGCGGAGGCCGAGGAGGGCGTGCCGCCGGCACGCGCGCTGGTCGTCGGGCACGCCGACGAGGAGCGCGTGGTGTGGCTCGCCGACCCGCTGCGGGAGGCCACGCTCAAGCCGGGCGACTCGCTGCTGGTCGACACCAAGTCCGGGTACGCCTACGAGCGGGTGCCCAAGGCGGAGGTCGAGGACCTGGTGCTGGAGGAGGTGCCGGACGTCGACTACGCGTCGATCGGTGGCCTGTTCCGGCAGATCGAGCAGATCCGCGACGCGGTGGAGCTGCCGTTCCTGCACGCCGAGCTCTTCCGCGAGTACGAGCTGCGGCCGCCGAAGGGCGTGCTGCTGTACGGCCCGCCCGGCTGCGGCAAGACGCTCATCGCCAAGGCCGTCGCCAACTCGCTCGCCAAGCAGGTGGCGGCGAGCCGGGGCGACGGCAACACGAAGGACGCGAAGTCGTACTTCCTCAACATCAAAGGCCCGGAGCTGCTGAACAAGTTCGTGGGCGAGACCGAGCGGCACATCCGGCTGATCTTCCAGCGGGCGCGGGAGAAGGCCTCGGAGGGCACACCGGTCATCGTGTTCTTCGACGAGATGGACTCGATCTTCCGTACCCGGGGCAGCGGTGTGTCCTCGGATGTGGAGACCACGATCGTGCCCCAGTTGCTCAGTGAGATCGACGGTGTCGAAGGCCTGGAGAACGTGATCGTGATCGGTGCCTCCAACCGGGAGGACATGATCGACCCCGCGATCCTGCGACCGGGCCGGCTCGACGTCAAGATCAAGATCGAGCGGCCGGACGCGGAGGCGGCCAGGGACATCTTCTCCAAGTACCTGACGAAGAGCCTGCCGATCCACGCGGAGGATCTCGCGGAGTTCGGCGGCGACCCGGCGGCGACCATCGACGCGATGATCCAGCACACCGTCGAGCGGATGTACGAGGAGACCGAGGACAACCGCTTCCTCGAGGTGACCTACGCCAACGGGGACAAGGAGGTGCTCTACTTCCGCGACTTCAACTCGGGCGCCATGATCCAGAACATCGTGGACCGGGCGAAGAAGTACGCGATCAAGTCGGTGCTGGAGACCCAGCAGGCCGGCCTGCGCGTGCAGCACCTGCTGGACGCGATCGTCGACGAGTTCGCGGAGAACGAGGACCTGCCCAACACCACCAACCCCGACGACTGGGCGCGGATCTCCGGCAAGAAGGGTGAGCGGATCGTCTACATCCGCACGCTCGTCACCGGCAAGAACCAGGATACCGGCCGGGCCATCGACACGGCCAGCAACACCGGCCAGTACCTGTAGTAACGACGGCGTGTAGTGGCTGAGCGAAGCGAACAGCTCGACACTGCACCGAGGGCGGCGAGTGTCGAGCGGCTTGGGCTCGGGCTCGCCGCCCTCGGCCGTCCGGCCTACATCAACGTCGGCCGCGCCGAGCTGCCCGCGGACCGCTCGGTCGACGCGATGCGCGCGGCTTCCTGGGAGGTCCTCGACCGGGCGTACGCGGCCGGCGTGCGCTGGGTCGACGTGGCGCGCTCCTACGGCCTGGCCGAGGAGTTCCTGGCGGGCTGGCTGTCCTCGCGGGCGTCCGCCGACGTCACGGTGTCGAGCAAGTGGGGCTACGCCTACGTGGGCGAGTGGCGCCTCGACGCGCCGGTGCACGAGGTGAAGGAGCACTCGCTCGCCCGGTTCACCGCGCAGTGGGCGGAGAGCTCGGCGCTGCTCGGCTCGCACATCGCGCTGTACCAGGTCCACTCGCTCACCCCGGACAGCCCGCTGTTCGAGGACCTGGCGCTGCAGGACACGCTGGCATCCCTCGGCGTGCGGGTCGGCTTCTCCACGTCGGGCCCGCGTCAGGCCGACGCCGTGCGCCGCGCGTTGGCGCTGGAGCGGCACGGGGTGCGGGTCTTCACCGCGGTCCAGTCGACGTGGAACGTGCTCGAGCCGTCGGTGGGCGACGCGCTGGCCGAGGCGCACTCGACCGGCGCTCGCGTACTGGTCAAGGAGGCGCTGGCCAACGGTCGCCTGGCGGTCTCGCCACCGCCGGCGGTCGCGGCCCTGGCGGCCGAGCACGGGGTGGGTCCGGACGCCGTCGCCCTGGCCGCGGTGCTGGCCCGGCCCTGGGCGGACACGGTGCTGCTCGGGCCGGTCGGCCCCGAACAGCTCAGCCGCAACCTCGAGGCCCTGCGCGTGCCGCCGGTCGAGGGGCTCGCCGACCTGGCCACCGCCCCGGAGACCTACTGGCGGGACCGCGCGGCGCTCACCTGGGCCTGACCGTGCGGCGGACGACACACCTGCGGCGCGCCTTCGGGCTGCCCGTAGGCTGGCGACATGCGCCGGATCATGGGCACCGAGGTCGAGTACGGCATTGCCGTCCCCGGAGATGCCACCGCCAACCCGGTACTGACCTCCACCCAGGTAGTGCTGGCCTACGCCGCCGCCGCGGACATCCCGCGGGCGCGGCGCGCGCGGTGGGACTACGAGGTCGAGTCACCGCTGCGCGACGCGCGCGGGTTCGACCTCGGCGCGCCGGGCATGCCACCCGCCGACCCCGAGGTCGAGGACCTCGGCGCGGCCAACGTCATCCTCACCAACGGCGCGCGGCTCTACGTCGACCACGCGCACCCGGAGTACTCCGCGCCCGAGGTCACCAACGCGCGCGACGCCGTCATCTGGGACAAGGCGGGGGAGCGGGTCATGGAGGAGGCCGCCATGCGCGCGGCCACCGTCCCCGGCCAGCCGCGCCTGCAGCTGTACAAGAACAACGTGGACGGCAAGGGCGCGAGCTACGGCACCCACGAGAACTACCTGATGGCCCGCAGCACCCCGTTCACCGCGGTGATCGCCGGCCTCACCCCGTTCTTCGCCTCCCGCCAGGTCGTCACCGGCTCCGGCCGGGTCGGCGTCGGCGTTGCCGGCGAGGAGGCGGGCTTCCAGCTCTCCCAGCGCGCCGACTACATCGAGGTCGAGGTCGGTCTCGAGACCACGCTCAAGCGCGGCATCATCAACACCCGCGACGAGCCGCACGCGGACGCCGACAAGTACCGCCGCCTGCACGTGATCATCGGCGACGCGAACCTGGCCGAGATGTCCACCTACCTCAAGGTCGGCACCACCGCGCTCGTCCTCGACATGATCGAGAGCGGCCTGCGGTTCGACCACCTCAAGCTCGCCGACCCGGTCCGCGCGGTGCACACGCTCTCGCACGACCCGAGCCTCAAGGCGACCGTCGAGCTCGCCAACGGGCGCAAGTTCACCGGGCTGGACATCCAGCACGCCTACCACGAGCTGATCTCGGAGAACCTGGAGCGCACCGAGCAGGACGCCGTCGCGATGAACGTCCTCAGCACCTGGGGCGACATCCTGGACACGCTGGCCAGGGACCCGATGGAGTGCGCTGACCGGCTCGACTGGCCGGCGAAGCTCCGGCTGCTCGAGGGCTTCCGCGCCCGAGACGGCCTCGGCTGGTCCTCGCCCCGGCTGCACCTGGTCGACCTGCAGTACTCCGACGTGCGGCTGGCCAAGGGCCTCTACAACCGGCTGGTCACCCGCGGCTCGATGAAGCGCCTGGTCACCGAGGAGGAGGTCACGGCGGCCATCACCACCCCGCCGCTGGACACCCGGGCGTTCTTCCGCGGCCGCTGTCTGGAGCGTTACCCGAACGCCATCGCGGCCGCCTCGTGGGACTCGGTGATCTTCGACCTGGGCCGCGAGTCGCTCGTCCGGATCCCGACGCTGGAGCCGCTGCGCGGCACGAAGGCGCACGTCGGGGAGCTGCTGGAGGCCTCGGCGACCGCGGAGGAGCTGGTCGACGCACTCACCGGGGGACCCCGTCGCTGACGGGTCCGCCGGGCCGTTCGCCAGGAGCGAATCGCGATCATCGTCGTGATCGTCCGCGATTATGTCGGTCCCGGCCGGTAATCTTGAGACAGACAATCCCGATCCGGGAGGCGACATGGCCCAGGAGCAGACTCAGCGGCAAGGCGGCGGTGACGGCGACGACGATGTCGACGGCGGCGGGCCGGCCGGTCAGGAGCGCAGGGAGAAGCTCGGCGAGGACGTGGACACCATCCTCGACGAGATCGACGACGTGCTCGAGGAGAACGCCGAGGACTTCGTGCGCGCATACGTCCAAAAGGGCGGCGAGTAAGTTCGTCCCGGACACCCGCCGCGGCATCCGTAACCAGGAACGAAAGCAGGCATGGAACACACCCCGTCTCGCGCCACGCCCGGCGCCTCGTTGCCAGCTGCCTACCTGACGGCCGAAACGTCCTCGTTCACCGACTTCCTCCGGGTGCAGGCACCCCACCTGCTCCCCGGTTCGCTCGGTGGGCTGGGGTCGGCCGGGCCGGTGCAGGCGCGCCGGCAGGTGGGCGACCTGAGCTCACCTCCGCCGCACGGCACCACCATCGTCGCGGTCACCTTCGACGGCGGCGTGCTCGTCGCGGGTGACCGCCGGGCGACGTCGGGCAACCTCATCTCCCAGCGCGACATGGAGAAGGTGTACGTCACCGACGACTACTCGGCGGTGGGCATCGCCGGCACCGCCGGCATCGCGCTCGAGCTGGTCCGGCTCTACACGCTGGAGCTGTCGCACTACGAGAAGATCGAGGGCGTCACGCTGTCCCTCAACGGCAAGACCAACAAGCTGGCCGCGCTGGTGCGCGGCAACCTCGACGTCGCGATGGCGGGGCTCGCCGTGCTGCCGCTGTTCGTGGGCCTCGACACCGCGGCCGACGACCCGTCGAAGGCCGGCCGGATCGTGTCCTACGACGTGGTCGGCGGGCGCTACGAGGAGCGTGCCGGCTTCCACTCGGTCGGCTCCGGCTCCCCGTACGCCCGCTCGGCGCTCAAGAAGCTCTACGACCCGGGCAGCGACGCCGGCACGGCCGTCCGGCACGCCGTGGAGGCGCTCTACGACGCCGCCGACGACGACTCGGCTACCGGCGGTCCCGACCTGGCGCGCAAGATCTACCCGAGCGTCATCACCATCACCGCCGCCGACGGCGCGGTGCACCTTCCCGACGACGAGGCTGCCACGGTGGCCGAGGCCGTCGTCGCCGAGCGGTCCATCCAGCCGCGCGGCTGATCCCGCCAGACACACCAGAAGCGAACGAGGAGCCACCGCCGTGACCATGCCGCTGTACGCCTCGCCCGAGCAGTTGATGCGGGACCGCTCGGAGTACGCCCGCAAGGGCATCGCGCGGGGGCGCAGCGTGGTCGCGCTCAAGTACTCCGGCGGCGTGGTGTTCGTCGCCGAGAACCCCTCGACCACGCTGCACAAGGTGTCCGAGATCTACCACCGCATCGGGTTCGCCGCGGCCGGCCGCTACAGCGAGTACGAGAGCCTGCGCCGCGGCGGCATCCGGCACGTCGACCTGTGGGGCTACGCCAACGACCCGCAGGACGTCTCGGCCCGCCAGCTCGCCAACGTGTACGCCCAGACGCTCGCGTCGATCTTCACCGACCAGCTCAAGCCGTTCGAGGTGGAGATCTGCGTCGCCGAGGTCACCGCAACGCCGGAGACCGACCAGCTCTACCGGCTCACCTACGACGGCTCCATCGTCGACGAGCCGCAGTACCTGGTGATGGGCGGCCAGACCGAGCCCATCTCCAACACCATGAAGGACTCCTACCAGGAGGGCATGTCGCTCGAGGACGCGGTGGCGTTCGCGGCCGCCGCACTGTCCTCCGGCACCACCGCGGCCAACGGCGACAACGGCGTCGGCAAGCTCGAGGTCGCGGTCCTGGAGCGGTCCCGGCCGCGGCGCGCGTTCCGCCGCATCGAGGGCGCGGCGCTCACCGCGCTGCTGCCCGCGGGCACCGAGCCCGACGAGAAGCCCGAGGGTGAGTCGATGGACCCCAAGCCGGACGGCGACGGTGCCACTGACGAGGGCTGACGCGGTTCACCGTCCGTCGGTGTGGATGACGCGTTCATCTCACCTCGGAGCGGCCCGACCACCTTCGGCCGTTCAACGCCTAGGCTAAGAGAATGCAGCGGCGGATCTTCGGCATCGAGACCGAGTTCGGCGTGACCTGTACGTTTCACGGCCAGCGCAGGCTGAGTCCGGACGAGGTCGCGCGGTACCTGTTTCGGCGGGTGGTGTCCTGGGGTCGTTCCTCGAACGTGTTCCTGCGGAACGGCTCGCGCCTCTACCTCGATGTCGGCTCCCACCCGGAGTACGCCACCGCGGAGTGCGACGACCTCGTGCAGCTGGTCACCCACGACAAGGCGGGCGAGCGGATCCTCGAGGACCTGCTCGTCGACGCCGAGCGCAGGCTCGCCGACGAGGGCATCGGCGGCGACATCTTCCTGTTCAAGAACAACACCGACTCGGCCGGCAACTCCTACGGCTGCCACGAGAACTACCTGGTCACGAGGGCGGGGGAGTTCTCCAGGATCGCGGACGTGCTGCTGCCGTTCCTGGTCACCCGACAGCTGATCTGCGGCGCCGGCAAGGTCCTGCAGACCCCGCGCGGCGCGGTGTACTGCCTGTCCCAGCGCGCCGAGCACATCTGGGAGGGCGTCTCGTCGGCCACGACCCGGTCGCGCCCGATCATCAACACCCGCGACGAGCCCCACGCGGACGCCGAGCGCTACCGCCGCCTGCACGTCATCGTCGGCGACTCGAACATGGCCGAGGCGACGACGCTGCTCAAGGTCGGCAGCGCCAACCTGGTCCTGGAGATGATCGAGGACGGCGTCCAGTTCCGGGACTTCAGCCTGGACAACCCGATCAGGGCGATCCGCGAGATCAGCCACGACCTGACCGGCCGCCGCCTGGTCCGGCTGGCGGGTGGCCGGGAGGCCTCGGCGCTGGACATCCAGCGCGAGTACTTCAGCCGCGCGGTCGAGCACGTGGCGAAGCGCTCCCCGGATCCCGTCGCGGACCGCGTGATCGAGCTGTGGGGCCGCACGCTCGACTCGGTGGAGGCGCAGGATCTGGGCCGCATCGACCGGGAGATCGACTGGGCCATCAAGCACCGGCTGGTCGAGCGCTACCGAGCCAAGCACGGCATGGAACTCTCGAGCCCGAGGATCGCCCAGCTGGACCTGGCCTACCACGACATCCGCCGCGGCCGCGGCATCTTCGACCTGTTGCAGCGCAAGGACCTGGTGGCTCGGGTGACCGACGACGGCGAGATCGAGGCCGCGAAGGACACCCCGCCGCAGACCACCCGCGCGAAGCTGCGCGGCGACTTCATCGCGGCCGCACAACAAGCGGGCCGGGACTTCACGGTCGACTGGGTCCACCTGAAGCTGAACGACCAGGCTCAGCGAACGGTCCTGTGCAAGGACCCGTTCCGCGCGGTGGACGAGCGGGTCGAACGGCTGATCGCCTCGCTGTAGCGGGCGCGGCTCAGCCGACCCGGTCCCGCCGCCGGTCCGCCGCGGCGTCGATCCGGTGCCGGATCGGGGCGAGCGCCTCGGTGAGTGTGCCCGCGCGCAGCGTGCCAGGCTCGGTGGTGTCGAGCAGGTCGACGGTCTCCGGCTCCCGGAACCTGGCGCGCGCGATCATGGGCGCGGACGGGCCGACGTAGGCGCGGATCCCGGTCAGGAACAGCAGGTTGGCCACGACCAGCCACCGGTGGTCCACGTCGTCCGGATCGGCTCCGCCCTCCGGGTCCGACGGGTCGGGTGCCACGAACCGGACCGTGCCCACCCCGGTGAACGCGCACGCCGCCGCGCACATCGGGCACGGCCGGTGGGAGGTCCACAACGCCATCGCCGACAGGTCCCTGGCGGTGCTCACCCCAGCCAGCGCGACCAGTTCCGCATGGCCGAGCGGGGTGCCCTGGAGCGGGTCGTCGCCGCCGGGCGGGTCGTAGCAGCGGTTGCGGCCCTCCGCGACGATCTCGCCGGCGCCGTCCAGCAGGACCGCGCCGACCGGCAGGCCGCCGGCGAGCAGCGTCTGGTGGGCGAGTTCCAGGCTGCGGCGGACCCCGAGATCCACCGCTCGCCACTCGGCCGCCGGTTCGGACGTCACGGTGCCATCCTGGCACGACCCGACGCGGCGACGGGCTCGTCCGCTCCGGACGAGCCCGTCACCGCCAGGTGGCTACACCTTGGCGAGTACCCGAGCATGCTCCGTCGGGGGCTCGGACGGACCCTCGGAAAGACCGACCCGCCCGTGCACCCGCCGCAACCAGCGCGGTGCCCACCAGGCCGCGCGTCCCAGCACCCGCATCCCCACCGGCACCAGCACCCCACGGATCAGCGTGGCGTCGATCAGGATCGCGAGCCCCGAGCCGATCCCGAACATCTGGATGAACGAGACCCCGCTGGTCCCGAAGGCCAGCAGCGACACGGCGAGCAGCACGGCGGCCATGGTGATCAAGCGGCCGGTGCGGGACAGCCCGTGCGTGACGGCGTCGGTGGACGAGTGACCGAGGGAGTGCATCTCCTTGATCCGCGACATGACGAACACCTCGTAGTCCATCGACAGCCCGAACACGATGCAGAACAGCAGCACCAGCATGCTCGTGTCGAGCGGTAGCGGCGTGAAGCCCAGCCACGAGGACAGCCAGCCCTCCTGGAAGATCATCACCATCGCGCCGAGCGTCGCCGACAGGCCGAGCACGTTGAACAGCAGCGCCCGCAGCGGCTGGAGCACGCTCCCGGTGAAGAGGAACAGCAGCAGGAACGTGCTGATCGCGATCAGCCCCGCGGCCAGCGGCAGCCGGTCGCCGATGGCGGACTTGCTGTCCACCAGCCGCGCCGCCGCGCCGCCGACCAGCACGTCCATCCCGCCGGTCGGCACCGCGCGGACCTCTCCGACGAGGTCCTGGCCGGCCGCCGAGTGGGCGTCGTGGTCGGTGAGCAGGGTGAGCCGCTGCACGCCCGAGTCCGCGGCCATCGACGGGTCGACCCCGCCGACCGCGCGGCCGTCGGCGAACGTGCCGGCGCTCGTCGTCACCGACTCGACGCCCGGGACCCGCGACAGCGTCATCGCGTAGTCGCTCACCTGCGCGCCGGAGGCCGGCTCGCGGGTGACCAGCTGCACGGCCTTGCTGTCGTCGGTCGGGAAGTTCGCTCGCAGCACGTCGCCGACCACCCGGGTCTCCGACGCGGTCGTCAGCACCCGGTCGTCCGGCGTGCCGAACTCCACGCGGAGCAGCGGGATCGCGGCGATCACCAGCAGGATCACCACCGGCGCGCCGGCGAGCACCGGCCGCCGCATGGCCACCCGGGCGATCTTCGCCCACATCGCGGACACCGAGCTCGGCGTCTTCTTCACCCACGGCAGCCGCAGCGAGTTGACCTTCGGCCCGAGCACCGCGAGCAGTGCCGGCAGCACCAGGATCGCGCTGAGCATCGCGATGATCACGACGCCGACACCGGCGTAGGCGAACGACCGAAGGAAGTACAGCGGGAACATCAGCAGCGCGGAGAGCGCGACGGCGACGGTCAGCGCGCTGAACATGATCGTCCGGCCGGCCGTCTCGACCGTGCGGACGATCGCGTCCGGCGTGTCGCGCCCGGCCGCCAGCTCCTCGCGGAACCGGGACACCATCAGCAGCGCGTAGTCGATCGCGAGGCCCAGGCCCAACGCGGTGGTCAGGTTGATCGCGAACACCGACACGTCGGTCATCGAGCCGAGGATCGACAGCAGCGCGAACGTGCCGAGCACGGCGATCGCACCGATAGCGAGCGGCAGGAGTGCCGCGATCACGCTGCCGAACACGACCACGAGCAGCACCAGGATGATCGGCACCGCGATCGACTCGGCGAGCGCGAGGTCGCTGCCGACCTGGTCGCCGATGTCGGTGCCGACCGCGTCCGGCCCGCCGATGGACACGGCGAGTGGCCCGCTGGTGGTGTCGTAGGCGTCGCGCAGGTCCTCGACGTCGCCGTCGTCGGTGAGCTTGGCGACCGCGATCGCGTGCTTGCCGTCCGCGGACCTCATCGGCGGCGCGTCGGTCGTGAAGTAGGAGGTGAGGTCGACGACGGTGCCGTCGGCCAGCAGGCGCTCGGTCAGCGCGTCGGCCGCGGTGCGCACGGCCGGGTCGTCGACGGTGCCTTCGTTCGCGGTCATCAGGAAGACCACGTCGTTCTCGCCGCCGAACTGCGCGTTGATCAGTTCTTGAGCCTGGCTGGACTCGGCGGCCGGGTCCTCGAACCCGCCGTCCGTCTCGAGCTTGCCGAACGCGGTGAACCCCAGTGCGCCGGCCCCGAGCATGACCAGGACGGTGACCACGAGTACCGCGCGAGCGTGGGTGGCGGTGAACCGGCCGATTCGACCGAACATGACGTGCTCCCCTTGCCTCGCTGAATGTGTACATCCGTAAACTTGTCGCCTGTTAACTTGCCATCGATGTTTGCTGGTGTCAACATCAATGGCATGGTTTTCTCAGGTTCACCGAAGCGCGCCTACCACCACGGCGACCTGCGCAACGCGCTGATCGCGGCCGCGGCCGAGCTCGCGGCGCAGGGTGGGCCGGGCTCGGTGACCATCCGGGCGGCGGCCCGCCTGGTGGGGGTCACGCCGACCGCGGCCTACCGGCATTTCGCAGGTCAGGAGGAACTTCTCGGCGCCGCGAAGGACGCCGCGCTGCACGAGCTGACCGAGGCGATGCACAAGGAGCTGGCGTCCCGGCCGCAGTCCGAGGACCCGGTCCGCTACGCGCTGGGCAGCCTCGCCGCGCTCGGCCGCGGCTACATCGCGTTCGCCCAGGCCCAGCCGGGCATGTTCCGCACGGTCTTCGCGTGGGAGGGGCCGCTCGCCGGCGAACCGGACACGGGCCGGCGCGAGACGAGCGACCCGTTCCGCCTGCTGCTCGACTCCCTCGACGAGCTGGTCGCGGTCGGCTACCTGAGCCTGGAGCGCCGCCCGCTGGCCGAGGTGGCCGCGTGGGCGATGGTCCACGGCCTGTCCGTCCTGCTCGACGGCCCGCTGCGCGACCTGCCGGCCGCCATCCGGGAGGAGGCGATCGTGAAGGCGATGCTGATCCTCGCGCACGGCCTGTCCGGCAGCGGCCTCACCCCGGCGCAGGAGGCCCTGCTGATCGACGAGATGAAGACCGTCGTCTAACGGGCCTAGCTCGCGGCCGCCTCGCGGGAGTGCAGGTCGCGCACCGTGGGGGAGGTCGTGACCCGCCGCGGGTCGGGGTGCGTGCCGAGCACCCGGTCCGCGGTGCCGGCGCTGGTGACGGTGAACCAGTAGTGCTCGTTCTTGTAGTGGTGCAGCCGGTGGTTGCGCCAGATCGCCCGGTACACCTTGGTGCGCGGCCGGTAGTCGCTGTGGATGAGGTAGTGGGTCCACTCGTAGCCGAGCCCGAGCACGCCGACCACGGTGAGGAACGTCAGCCCGACGCCGGCCCGGGGGAACGCGAGCAGCCCGATCGCGGTGACCGCGGGCAACAGCCACACCAGCACCTGCCACGGGATGAACACCAGCGGCGCGTCGCGCGGGTCGGCGTGGTGCGCGCGGTGCTTGCGGGACAGCAGCGGGTCGATGGTGAGCCTGCCGAGCCGGCGCGGGCGCCAGTGCAGCACGCACACGTGCACGACCCATTCGAAGAACGGGAAGACGGCGACCATGATCACCGGGGTCAGCGCGTCGCCGACCCGCCAGTCGCCCACGACGACCCTGGCCGCGGCGGCGGCGACCAGGAGCGTGCCGACCAGCCACGGCGACGGGTGCCGCCAGAACGCGGCCGCGGAGTCGCGCAGGCCGATCGAGCGGCGGCGGGAGCCGGTGATGGCGGCCTCGTCGGCGCGCACCCGCGCCCGGGCCCTGGCGCCGGCCTCGTCAGTCATCGGGTTGCTCCTCCAGCGTCCGGATCACCGTCAGCAGGCTCTCGGTGGCGGGGCCGAGCAGGTCCTCTGCGATGCGGCGGGCCTCGGTGGCGTCGCCGGCGACGACGGCGTCGGTCAGTGCGCGGTAGGCCTCGATGCGGCCGACCTCGGCGTCCATCACCGTGGCCAGCGCCGCGAGGGCGGGTTCGTAGGCGGCCCGCAGGTTGTTGAACATCAGCCGGAACGCGATCGAGTCGGCGCCGTCGACGACGTGGTCCCAGAACACGAGCGCGTGCCGCTGCCGCTCGACTGCGTCGTCGGACGCCTCCAGCGCGGCGACCGTGTCGTGCAGCGGGGTGCCGAGCCGGGCACCGGCCCGCTCGGCGGCGAGCTCGGCGACCTTGGGCCCGATGTGCAGCCGGGCCTCCAGCACGCTGCGCGCCACCGAGAGGTCGAGCTCGCCGCGCGGCGCCAGCAGCTGGGGAAGCAGGTCGAGGCCCGCGTGCCGCCGGTAGTCCCGGACCGTCGTGGTGTCGCCCTGGCGAACCTCGACGAGCCCGGCGGCGGCGACCCGCTGCAGCGCCTCGCGCACCGCGGGCCGGGAGACGCCGAGCAGCTCGGCCAGCCTGCGCTCGCTCGGGAGCGCGTCGCCCGGCGCGAACTCGCCGGTCACGACGTCGGCGAGGATCTGCTCGAACACGGCGTCGGGAACCGACCGCCGGGCGACGGGTTGCAATGCCATGCCGACACCATGCTCACCGACAGGCGCGGCGGTCAAGTGGTCAGACCAGTTGTTATTCGTGGTCGGGATGTCGTGCAGGTGGTGCACCGCGGCTCGCCATGTGCTCGCGCGGCTGATGGACGCGGTCGACCCGGACCTCGTGACCACGGCGCGGGGCAGCCTCGAGAACACGCCGAGCGGCGGCTGCGCGACGGCGTCCCACGGCTCGCCGCCGCGACCGTGCACCCCCACCCAGCGGGCGCCCACGCCACCACCTGATCGGGGAAAAACCGTGCGAACGGACCGTTCGCACGAATCGCCGGGCGCGTTGGGGGGACCGAGCCGTGCCAGTCGGGCTAGAGTTCGAAACGTGTCCATCGCACGCGCCGAAAGACTCGTCAACCTGGTGCTGTGTCTGCTGTCCACCCGCCAGTACCTGCCCGCCGAACGCATCCGGTCCCTCGTGGCCGGATACTCCGACGCGCCCACCGACGAGGCGTTCTTCCGGATGTTCGAGCGGGACAAGACCGAGCTGCGTGACCTGGGCGTGCCGCTCGAGACCGGGCGCACCTCCACCTTCGACCTCGTCGACGGCTACCGGATCGCCCGCCGCGACTACGAGCTGGGTGACATCGACCTCGAGCCGGACGAGGCCGCCGCGGTGGCGCTCGCGGTCCGGCTGTGGGACTCCCCGGAGCTCACCGGCGCCGCGGCCGGCGCGCTGCTCAAGCTGCGCGCCGCGGGGGTGGACGTCGACCAGGGCGTGCCGTCCGTGGTCGAGCCCAAGGTGCGCACCACCGAGCCCGCGTTCGGGCCGCTGCTCGCCGCGGTCCAGGCCGGCCGGACGGTCGCCTTCGACTACCGCAGGCCCAACCCCACCGAGCTGCGCCGCCGCACGCTCGAGCCGTGGGGCGTGGTGTCCTGGCGCGGCCGCTGGTACGTCGTCGGCCACGACCGCGACCGGGAGGCGCCGCGCTGCTTCCGGCTGTCCCGCATCGTGGGCGAGGTCGAGGCGTTCGGCCGCACGGGTGCGGTCAGCCGGCCGGCCGATGTCGACCTGCTGCAGTTCGTCGCCAAGAGCAGCGGCGAGCCCGCGGACACGTCGATCGTGCGGCTGTGGCTGGCCAGGAACCGCGCGGCCGGGCTGCGCCGCCGCGCCACCGTGGTCGGCGAGCGCACCATCGACGGGGTCGAAGGCGACATCGTCGAGCTGGAGGTCTTCCATACCGACTCGTCGGCCAGCTGGATCGCCGGCTACGGCGAGGACGCCGTCGTGCTCGAGCCGGACGTGCTGCGCAAGTCGGTGCACGAGCGGCTGCTCGCGGTCGCGGGCGGCCCCGAGAGGATGCCGTGACTGGATCGCAGGACCGGCTGCCGCGCCTGCTGGCGCTGGTGCCGTATCTCATCGCCCGGCCGGGCATCCCGGTCGACGAGGCGGCCGCCGACTTCGGCGTCACCGCCAAGCAGCTCCGCAAGGACCTGGAGCTGCTGTGGATGTGCGGCCTGCCGGGCTATGGCCCCGGCGACCTCATCGACCTGTCCTTCGAGGGCGACACGATCTCGGTCAACTTCGACGCGGGCATGAACCGCCCGCTGCGGCTCACCGGCGCCGAGGCCACCGCGCTGCTCGTCGCGTTGCGCACGCTGCTCGAGACGCCCGGGGTGGCCGATGCCGACGCGGTGCGCCGCGCGGTCGCCAAGATCGAGGCCGCGGCCGGGCAGGCCCAGCCGGTCGGGGTGGCGGTCGGGCTCGGCGTGCGCGAGGGCGAGCGCACGGTCAAGGTCCGCCAGGTCGTGCAGGGCGCGCTCCAGGATCGACGGGCGCTGCGGATGACCTACTACACGGCGTCGAAGGACCAGATCACCGAGCGCTCGGTCGACCCGATGCGGATGCTCATCGTCGAGGGCCGCAGCTACCTGGAGGCCTGGTGCCGGCGCGCGGAGGCCGTCCGGCTGTTCCGCCTCGACCGCATCGACGAGGTCACCGAGCTGGACGAGCCCTCCGCCCCGCCGCCCTACGCCGAGCGGACGGACACCACCGCGGGCCTGTTCCGCGAGCGACCCGACCAGGCCGTCGCGCAGCTCG
Organism: Actinophytocola sp.; assembly: GCF_009379765.1. Lineage (GTDB taxonomy): Bacteria > Actinomycetota > Actinomycetes > Mycobacteriales > Pseudonocardiaceae > Actinophytocola. The sequence goes on from NZ_WHTD01000006.1 coordinate 26,408, forward strand.
TGCTCGAACCTGACGCGCGCTGGGTGTCCGAGTACTACCCGGTGGAGAAGGTGACCGAGCTCGACGGCGGTCGGCTCCGAATAAGGATGCGTTACGCCGACCTGTCGTGGATGGTCCGGCTGCTCCTGGGCCTCGGCGGTGACGTCACCGCCGAGGAACCGGAGGACCTGGCGACGGGCTTGCGTGACCGAGCAATGCGGGCTCTTTCCCGTGCCGGACAGCTCTCGGTAACCTCGTGATCGGATGTTTGCCGGGTGCCGGTCACCGATGCGCCGGACCCACCCCGACCACACGACCACTACGGTAGGAAACGTGATGTCGTACCTGCCGACCTGGATCGTGGTCGCCGTGGGGTTGGTGCTGCTCGTCTTGGTGGTCATCCGGGTGCTCCGCACCGTGCGCCGGTTCGGCGCCACGGCGGCGGTGGTCAACGCCCGGTTCGCCGACGGGTCCGGCCTGCTCCGAGCGCGTTCCGCTGCCTTGCGGGTTGCGATGAAAGAGACCCGCGATCGGGTTAAGCATGCCTCGGCTGACGTACCATCAGGGCGCCGGGGGAGACAGGAGGATGACCGTGGGTAACTTGGGTGTACCCGAGCTCTTGATCATCGCTGGTGTGATCATTCTGCTCTTCGGGGCCAGGAAGCTGCCGGAGATGGCGCGTTCGTTGGGCAAGTCTGCCAAAGCCTTCAAGGAAGAGACCAAGGGCATGCGGGGCGGCGGCGCCGACGACAACGACGACACCCCGGAGGCACCGCAGGCGCAGCCGGTCGTGCAGCAGCAGCTGCCGCAGGCCCAGCCGGCGACGCCCGCTCAGGCGCCCGCCCAGAACGCCACCACCAACGGCACGCAGCCGGTCGAACAGGCTCAGCAGAACAAGAACGCAGGCTGAGAGAACGGATCCTGAACGGTGGCGCGCAAATCGCACCGCCGGGACGAAGCCCGCAGCGAGAAGAAGATTCGCAGCCGCCGGCACAATCCCGACGGAACCATGTCCCTTCGGGATCATCTGTACGAGCTGAAGCACCGGCTGGGGCTGGCGCTGCTCGGACTGGTGGTCGGCTGCATCGCCGGGTTCTTGTGGTTCCAGTGGCGGATCGGACCGATCCCGTCGCTCGGTGAGGTGATGACCGGCCCGTACTGTTCGCTGCCGGCCTCGGCGAGGCTCACCGGCGAGGAATGCAAGCTGTTGCAGACCCAGCCGTTCGAGGCGTTCCTCGTCCAGTTCAAGGTGGGGCTCGCCGCGGGTGCGGTGCTCACCTGCCCGTTCTGGCTGTACCAGATCTGGGCGTTCATCACGCCCGGTCTTTACGACAAGGAGCGGAAGTTCACCCGCATCTTCGTCGTGCTGGCCTCGTTCCTGTTCGCCTGCGGCGCGGTGCTGGCCTACTACGTGGTGCCGAAGGGCCTGGCGGTGCTGGTGAGCTTCGGTGGTGACCAGTTCACCACCGCGCTCGTGGCCAGCCAGTACATCTCGTTCATCTTGGTGATGCTGCTGATCTTCGGCGTGAGCTTCGAGCTGCCGCTGCTGATCACCATGCTGAACCGGATCGGCATGCTGCCCTACCGCAACCTCAAGAAGTGGCGCCGGGGCATCATCTTCACGCTGTTCGTGTTCGCGGCGATCGCCACACCCGGCACCGACCCGATCGGCATGCTCGCGCTGGCCGGCGCGATGACCGTGCTGTTCGAGGTCGCCGTGCAGATCGCCAGGGTCCACGACCGCAAGAAGGCCCGCCAGGCGGTCGCCGACGGCTGGGGAGACCCCGAGGACTCCGACCTCGAGCCCGAGGACGTGCCGGACAAGCCCGCGGCGGACAAGACCGTGTCGGACCGGGGAACCGGCTTCGACGACGTGACCTGACGGGCGGCTGACCGATGCGGGCCGCCATGGTGGTGCACCCGGCGTCCGGCCTCGGCCGGGCCGGCCGGATCGCGGACTCGGTCGCGGCGCGGCTGCGCGGCGCGGTCGACGACCTCATCACCGTGGCGGCGAGCACCGTCGAGGAGTCCCGCCGGCTGATGCACGAGGCCCACGGGGTCGCCCTCGACCTGCTGGTCGTGGTCGGCGGGGACGGGTCGGCGCACCAGGGCGTGCAGTTCTGCGCGGACACCGGGGTCGCGCTGGGCGTGGTCCCGGCCGGCACCGGCAACGACCTCGCCCGCACGCTCGGCGCGCCCAAGGACCCGCTCGAGGCGACCGACGCGCTGGTCACGGCCATCAAGGCGGGCGAGCGCAGCAAGCTCGACCTCGGCCGGGTCACCGGCGGACCGTGGTTCGCCGGCGTGCTCTGCGCCGGGTTCGACTCCGCGGTCAACGAGCGGGCCAACCGGATGCGGTGGCCGTCCGGCCCGCGGCGCTACGACCTGGCGATCCTCGCCGAGCTGGCCAAGCTGCGGCCGGGTCCGCTCACGGTCGTCGAGGACGGCGAGCGAGCCGAGTACGACGCCACCCAGATCGCGGTCGGCAACATCCCGCACTACGGCGGCGGCATCCCGATCTGCCCGGACGCCGACCCCACCGACGGGGTCTTCGACATCACCCTGGTCGGTCGGGCCAGCCGGTTCGACCTGGTGAAGATGCTGCCAGGGCTGCGCACCGGCAAGCACGTGCTCAACCCCATCGTCAGCACGTCGCGGGCCCGCGAGGTCCGCCTCGGCGGCGCCGACGGTGGGGCCAACGGCTGGGTCGCCTACGCCGACGGCGAGCGCATCGGCCCGCTCCCGGTCGAGGTGACCTGCGTTCCCGGCGCTCTCACGGTGGTCGGGTCCACGACGTGATCGCACGCGTGGTGTGACACGCTTGCGAGCGTGGCCACCAGCCCTTCTCCGTCTCCGGCTCCATCACCGGCGGAGGCCTATACGGCGTCCCGACGCCGGACGAGCTACCCGAAGCTGACCGAGTTCGTCCAGCAGCTGCCCTTCGAGCTCGACCCCTTCCAGGACCAGGCGTGTGCCGCCCTCGAGGACGGCCACGGGGTGCTCGTGTGCGCGCCGACCGGTGCCGGCAAGACCGTCGTGGGCGAGTTCGCCGTGCACCTCGCGCTCGCCGAGGGCCGCAAGTGCTTCTACACCACGCCGATCAAGGCGCTGTCCAACCAGAAGTACGCCGACCTGGTCGAGCGGCACGGTGCCAAGGCGGTGGGCCTGCTCACCGGCGACACGTCGGTCAACGGCGGCGCGCCGATCGTGGTGATGACCACCGAGGTCCTGCGCAACATGCTCTACGCGGGCTCCTCGACGCTCGACGGGCTCGGCTACGTAGTGATGGACGAGGTGCACTACCTCGCCGACCGGTTCCGCGGCGCGGTGTGGGAGGAGGTGATCCTGCATCTGCCGGACCGGGTGCGGCTGATCAGCCTGTCCGCCACGGTCAGCAACGCCGAGGAGTTCGGCGACTGGCTCGTCGAGGTGCGGGGCGACACCACGGTCGTGGTCGACGAGCACCGGCCCGTCCCGCTGTGGCAGCACATGATGGTGTCCGGCCGGATGCTCGACCTGTTCGTCGGTGAGGACGCCGACGCCCAGCCCAAGATCAACCCGGACCTGTTGCGCCGCACCGAGGACGCCTCCCGGCAGCAGGCGCCCTGGCAGGGCCCGCGCAACCGCGGCCGGGGCGCGCCCGCGCGCGGCGGCCCGCGGTTCCGGCCGCCGTCAAGGGTCGACGTGGTGTCCCGGTTGGACGGTGCGGGGCTGCTGCCGGCCATAGTGTTCGTGTTCAGCCGAGTCGGCTGCGACGCCGCGGTGGCCCAGTGCACCCGGTCCGGCCTGCGGATGAACACCGAGGCCGAGATCGTCGAGATCCGCCGGATCGTCGACTCGCGCACCAAGGGCCTCGCCGACGCCGACCTGGGGGTGCTGGGCTTCTGGGAGTGGCGCGACGCGCTCGAGCGCGGGTTCGCGAGCCACCACGCGGGGCTCCTGCCGGCGTTCAAGGAGACCGTCGAGGAGCTGTTCGTCCGCGGCCTCGTGAAGGTGGTGTTCGCGACCGAGACGCTCGCGCTCGGCATCAACATGCCGGCCCGCACGGTCGTGCTCGAACGGCTCGTGAAGTACAACGGCGAGGCGCACGTCGAGCTCACCGCGGGGGAGTACACCCAGCTCACCGGGCGGGCCGGGCGGCGCGGCATCGACATCGAGGGGCACGCGGTCGTCGTCTGGGGCCCGGGTGTCGACCCGAAGACCGTCGCCGGCCTCGCGTCCACCCGCACCTACCCGCTGCGCTCGTCGTTCCGCCCGGCCTACAACATGGCGGTCAACCTGGTCGACCGGCTCGGCGCCCGGCAGGCGCGGGAGCTGCTGGAGCAGTCCTTCGCCCAGTTCCAGGCCGACCGGTCGGTGGTGGGCCTCGCGCGGCGGATCGAGCGCAACCGCGAGGCGCTCGAGGGCTACCAGGAGTCGATGACCTGCCACCTCGGCGACTTCGCGGAGTACGCGGCGCTGCGCGCGAAGCTGTCCGAGCGGGAGAAGTCGTTGTCCCGCAAGACCGCCTCGGCCCGGCGGGCGGAGGCGGCCCGGTCGCTGGAGGCGCTGCGCAAGGGCGATGTCATCGCCGTGCCGGCCGGGCGGCGCTCCGGCCTCGCCGTCGTCATCGACCCGGGCGTGGACCCGATGGGGGAGCCGCGGCCGCTGGTGCTTACCGAGGACCGCTGGGCCGGCCGGCTGTCGGTGGCCGACTTCCCCACGCCCGTGGAGGCGCTCGGCCGGATCAGGCTGCCCAAGCAGGTCGACATCCGCTCGCCGCGCTCGCGCCGCGACCTCGCCTCGACGCTGCGCAACACCGGCATCGAGGCGCCCGGCCGCAACCGCCGCCGCACCGGTGACGGCGAGGACGACGGCGAGCTGGCGGCGCTGCGCAGGGCGTTGCGTGCGCATCCCTGCCACGGCTGTGACGACCGCGAGGTGCACGCCCGGTGGGCCGAGCGGCATCGCAGGCTCAGCGCCGAGACGCAGCAGCTGGAACAGAATGTCGCGACCACCACCCACTCGCTGGCCAGGGGTTTCGACCGGATCCGCGCGCTGCTCACCGAACGCGGCTACCTGGCGTCGAAGGCCGGCGAGGACGAGGTGACCGCCGACGGCCGGCGCCTGGCCCGCCTGTACAGCGAGTCGGACCTGCTGGCCGCCGAGTGTCTGCGGCAGGGCATCTGGGACTCGCTGACCGCGTCGGAGCTCGCGGCGGTGGTGTCGGCGCTGGTGTTCGAGTCGCGCAGGGACGGGCCGAGCGAGCCGCGGGTGCCGACCGGCCCGGTCACCGACGCGCTGGCCGAGACGGCGCGGCAGTGGGTGTCGCTGGAGGCCGACGAGCGGCGGCACAAGCTGGAGCGGACCCGGCAGCCGGACGCGGGCTTCGCGTGGACGGTGTACCGCTGGGCCCGCGGTGAGTCGCTGGAGCGGGTCATGACCGCGGCCGAGTCGGCGGGCGCGGAGATCTCCGCGGGCGACTTCGTCCGGTGGTGCCGTCAGGTGATGGACCTGCTGGACCAGCTGCGCAACGTCGTGGGCAGGTCCCATCCGGTGGGCGCGGCCGCGGACGAGGCGGTGCGCGGCATGCGGCGCGGGGTCGTCGCCCTGGGGACGGCATGACTCGGCCAGTTGTGTGGATTCGCGTGGCGGAGCACACGGGGCGTATACCTCCCGCTATGGTTTGATCGCGCCCAGCAGACCGGACCGTGCGACCTCGATTTCGCGGAGGCGAACCATGACCACCCCCTACGGGCCTCCCGGTGGGAACGACCCGCAGCAGCAGTGGGGACAGCAGCCCTATGGCGGCGGCCCCACCCCGGGCACGCCGTCCGGCGGGTTTCCGGCCCAAGCCCCGGGTCAGGGTGGTTACGGACAGCCGCAGCAGCCGTACGGCCAGCCCGACCCGTCGCAGCAGGGCTACGGTCAGCCCGACCCGTCACAGCAGCAGCCCTACGGCGGGTACGGCCAGCCGCAGCAGTACCCGTACGGCCAGCAGCAGCCCTACGGTGGCTACGGCCAGCCCCCCCAGCAGCAGCCGGGTGGGTACCCGGGCCAGAGCCCGTACGGCCCGCAGCCCCCGAAGAAGGGCGGCGGTGCCTGGATCTGGGTCGTCGTCGTGGTGATCGTGCTCGCGGCCGGCGCGTTCGGCGTGCTCGGCTTCGTGACCCCGGGCTTCCTGAACAAGAAGGTCTTCGACGAGTCGGCCCTCGAGGGCGACAACGGCGTGAAGAAGATCCTGGTCGAGAACTACAACGAACCGGCGGACGACATCTCGAAGATCGACTGCCCGGCTGACCAGGAAGTGAAGCAGGGCAACACCTTCGAATGCACGGCGACCATCCGCGACGAGGAGACGACCGTCAAGATCACCGTCGTCAACAACGACGGCCAGTACGAGGTGTCGACGCCGGAAGGAAAGTAGCCGGGGCAGTTGGACGGCTGCTCGGGGCGGCGCCGGAGGCCGGGGAGTAGGTTGAACCGGACATATCCGGCTTCGAGAGGGTGCGTGTGCGTCGTCGACTCGTCGGGTTCGCCGTGGTTGCGCTGATGGTGCTGGTCCTTCGTGTTCGGCCAGAATGAATGCCGCGCCGGACGTGGCACGCGCCACGGCTATGATCTTGTCTCGGCGTGCACCGGGTCGAGCACCTGGGCTACGCCGACAGCGGACACGGCCCAGTCCTCTACCCTGACCCGGCGGACCGGCAGCGTTTCGCTCGCGCCGACACCGACGAGGCTGCGGAACGGCTCGCCGCGCTGCTGCGCGAGGAGAACGCCGACGTGCTGCTCAGCTACGACTCGAACGGCGGGTATGGCCACCGCGACCACGTCAAGGTCCACCACGTCGGCAAGCGCGCCGCGGAACTAGCCGGGGTGGAGCGAGTCCTGGAGGCGACGATGCCCCGCGACTTCGTTGAGCGCCTCATGCGGCTGACTCGCACCCTGCGGATCCCCTTCCGCTATGACACAGACGCGCTGCACGCTGCCTACAGTTCCGGCTCGGCCATCACTCATCGGGTCAACGTGCGCCGTTTCGCCCGCCGGAAACAGGCGGCACTGGCCGCGCACCACTCCCAGGTGAGCGGGCGCGGCAGGCTCGCCTCCGTCATGCAGCTGCTCGTCCGGCTCCCAACGCCGATATTTGGACTGCTCCTCGGCCGTGAGTGGTTCGTCGAGCCTGCCAGGACGCCGGTTACCAAGCCTGCTACCAGCATCTTCGCCCACAACTGATCGTGTGAGCCGAGCTATCGCCCAGAAAGCCGGAAACGACGGAATAGCGCACACCTGTAATAGGTGCACTGCACCAGGACCGGGTGCGGGGAGGGCGAGACCTCGGAGCCGCCGGAGATCAACCCGCCGGGCGTGAACGTCCCGGACATGCCGTCGCTCGACGTGCTCGACGAGGAACTCCTCGAAGGCGCCGACGGCGTCCGCCAGTACCTCGCCGAGCAGTACCAGCACACCGACGTCGGCAGCGTCGACTGCCCCGGCCGGCTGGCGCTCGAGTTCGACTGCGCGGTCAGCGTCGCCGGGCAGGAGAAGACCGTCACCGTCACCGTGCTCGACGAGAACGGCGAGTTCGAGGTCAGCGAGCCGTGGTAACCGGGTCGCGTGAGGCACGGCTCGACAGGCATCATCGGCTGGTGACCCAGACGCTGGTGCCCGCGCGGACGACCGAGTTCGAGTTCCGGGCAGTGGAGGACGCCGAGCTGCGCGTGGCCAACGACGTCTTCCGGGAAGCACTGCACGACGAGCCGCTCGACGACGAGAAATGGGCGTCCGCCAAGAGGACCTACGAGCCCGGCCGCACGTTCGGCGCGTTCGCCGGCCCGACCATGGTCGGCACCACCACGTCGCTCACCTCGAGTCTCGCACTGCCGGGCGGCGCGGTCCTGCCGATGGCCGCGGTCACCGCGGTCGGCGTACGCACCGACCACCGCAGGCGCGGCGCGCTCACCGGGCTGGTGCGCCTGCAGCTCGCCGAGTGCGCCGCGGCCGGCGAGGTGTTCGCCACCCTGCACGCGAGCCAGCCCACGATCTACGGCCGGTTCGGCTACGGGCTCGGCACGCGGACCCGAACCATGCGGGTCCGCTGCGCCCGCGCGCGCATGCGCCCCGAGGTCCCGACCGCCGGCACCGTCCGGTTGCTCACCAAGGACGAGGCACTCACCTTGCTGCCCGAGGCGTACCCGCGGCTGCGGCCCGCCCGCGCCGGGATGATGGGGCGCTCGCCGGCGTGGTGGGTGCTCGGCTACGAGCGCCGGATGGAGCACGGCTACTTCCGTGCCGCCGCGCACCACGACCCCGACGGCGTGGTCGACGGCTTCGTCGGCTACCGCCCGGGCCCGTTCCCGTCCGACGACCCGAGGGTCGGCGCCTCGATCGCCGTGCTCGACTTCATGGCCGCGACCCAGGAGGTCGCCACCGACCTGTGGCGCTTCCTGCTCGGCATCGACCTCATCGAGGAGGTCACCGTCTACGTCCGGCCCACCGACGACCCGCTCGAGGCGATGCTCGTCGACATGTTCGCCGTCCGCAGCGAGCCGGACGACGAGCTGTGGACGCGGGTGGTCGACGTGCCCACGGCGCTCGCCTCGCGCACCTACGGGGCGGCCGACCCGGTGGTGGTCGAGGTCGTGGACCCGTTGCTGCCCGACAACTCCGGCCGCTACCTGATCAGTCCACATGGGACCGACCGGACCGAGGCGCGGCCCGCGCTCACGATGAGCGTCGAGACTCTCGGCTGGGTCTACCTCGGCGCGTGGCGCCCGTCCGACCTCGCCTCGATCGGCCGGCTCACCGCGCACGACCCGGCCGCGCTCCCCGCGGCGGACCGCCTGTTCGCGACGGACCGGCCCGCGTGGTGCGGTAGCTTGTTCTGACCCCCAGGCGAAAGGTCGGAACGGTGCGGCGCGTGTTCGTGGCGACTCTGCTCGCGGTGGTGGCCGTGCTCGGCACCGGCTGCGGCCCGGACGATCCAGAGGGCCCGGACCTCACCGACTTCGCCGCCGCGCATGTCCGCTAGGCGTGCGCGGCGGTCAGCGCTGCCAGCAGCCGGTCCACCGACGCGCCGAGGTCCCACTTCTCCTGCAGCGCCCGCACCCGGTCCAGGTCGCGCGGCTCGGTGGGCACGGCGTCGGACCGGTCGACGGTCACCGCGGCGTCCAGGGCCACCCGCACCACGAGCGGCGCCACGGACACGTAGTCGGCCGCGTCCTTGAGCGCCGTCTTCACCCGCAGCGGCACCAGCTTGTCGCCGGCCGCGGCCGCGGCGAGCAGCCCGTCGAGCGAGCCGAACCGGGTGATCAGCTTCGCCGCCGTCTTCTCGCCGACCCCGGTCACCCCCGGCAGCCCGTCGGAGGGGTCGCCGCGCAGCAACGCCATGTCCGCGTATGCCGGCCCGCTGTTGTCCACCGGCAGGTCGTACTTCGCGGCCAGCTCGCGCGGGCCCAGCTGCTCCGCCCTCGCCCACCCGCGACCGACGTAGATCACGCTGACCGGGGTCGGCTCGTCGCGCACCACCTGGAACAGGTCACGGTCACCCGACACGACCTCCACCGGGTCGACGGACTCGCGGTGTGCCAGCGTGCCGATCACGTCGTCCGCCTCGTAGCCCGGCGCCTCCGCGGTGGCGAGCCCGACGGCGTCCAGCAGGTCGAGGATGATCGGGACCTGGGGGGTCAGCGTGTCCGGCACCTCCTCGACGTTGTTCACCGGGTCGGCCACCCGGTGCGCCTTGTACGAGGGCAGCGCCCGCACCCGGAACGCCGGCCGCCAGTCGGCGTCGAGGCAGGCCACGAGCCGGGACGGTCGCCGCTCGGTGAGGATCCGCGCGATCGTGTCGGCGAACCCGCGCACCGCGTTGACCGGCGTACCGTCCGGAGCGGTCATCGAATCGGGCAGCGCGTAGTAGGACCGGAAGTACAGGCTGGCCGAGTCCAGCAGCGCAAGGGGTCGACTCACGGGCGTCAGCCTGCCACGTCGCGCCGGGAAGGCAGAATCGACACGTGCGGATCGCGATGCTCGGCCTGGTGGACGTCCGCGCCGATGACGGGACACCGGTGGAGATCACCGGCGCGCGGCTGCGCACGCTGCTGATCCTGCTCGCCCTCGATCCCGGCCGGGTGGTCACCGGCGCACGCCTCATCGACGGCGTCTGGGGCGACGATCCGCCGGCCGAGGCCACCAACGCCCTGCAGGCGCTCGTCTCCCGGCTGCGTCGCGCACTGCCCGAGCCCGCCGTCGAGTCCACGCCGGCCGGCTACCGGCTCGCCGTCCCACCCGACACCGTCGACCTGCACCGCTTCGAGCAGCTCGCCGCGCTGGGCCGGGCCGCCCTGCGAACGGACCCGCGACGGGCCGCGAAAGTCCTGCGTGAGGCCGAAGCGCTGTGGCGCGGCCCGGCCCTGGCCGACACCGCGAACGCCGCCTTCGCCCAGGCGCCGCTGGCCAGGCTCGAGGAGCGCCGGCTGGCCGTGCGCGGCGACCGCATCGAGGCCGAGCTGCCGGGCGCCGACGGCGTGGAGCTGGTCGCGGAGCTGGAGGAGCTGGTCGCCGAGCACCCGCTGCACGAGCGGTTCACCGGGCTGCTGATGCGCGCGCTCCACCAGGCCGGCCGTTCCGGCGACGCCCTCGCCGTCCACGCCCGCATCCGCGACGCACTGGCCGACGAGCTCGGCGCCAACCCTTCCGCCGAGCTCGCCGCGCTGCACCTGGAGGTCCTGCGCGGCGGCGAGACCCCGCAGGACCGCCCGCACACCAACCTCCGCGCCGGCCTCACCAGCTTCGTCGGCCGCGACACCGACCTGGCCAAGGTCAGCGCGCTGGTCGGCCCGTCCAGGCTGGTCACCCTCACCGGCCCCGGCGGCTCCGGCAAGACCCGCCTGGCCACCGAGGTCGCCCGTGCCCTCCTGGAGGAGATGCGCGACGTATGGCTGGTCGAGCTGGCCCCGGTCAGCGACGGCGCCGACCTGCCGCAGGCGGTGGTGTCCGCGCTCGGCCTGCGCATGCCGGCACTCCTCGGCAGCACCCTGGCGCACTCCACCGAGCCCGAGGCCGTCGATCCGGTCGACCGCCTCGCCGCCGCCCTGTCCACTCGGGCGCTGCTGCTGGTCCTGGACAACTGCGAGCACCTGATCGGGCCGGCCGCCGCGCTCGCCAACCGGCTGCTCGGCGAGTGTCCGCGGCTGCGTGTCCTCGCCACCAGCCGCGAGCCACTCGGCATCACCGGGGAGACGCTGTGGCCGGTCGACCCGCTGCCGCTGCCGCCGGAGGGCGCGAGCCGCGACCAGGCGATGAGGTTCCCGTCGATGCGCCTGCTCGCCGACCGGGCGAGCGCCGTGCGGCCGGGGTTCGCGGTCGACGACCGCACGGCGCTGCACATGATCCACATCTGCCGCGCGCTCGACGGCATGCCGCTCGCCATCGAGCTGGCCGCCGCCCGGCTGCGCACGATGTCCGCCCAGCAGGTCGCGACGAGGCTCGACGACCGGTTCCGGCTGCTCACCGGCGGCAGCAGGCTCACGCTGCCGCGGCACCAGACGCTGCGCGCGGTCGTCGACTGGAGCTGGGACCTGCTCGGCGACGCCGAGCGGACGCTGCTGCGCCGCCTGGCCGTGTTCGCCGGCGGCTCGACCCTGGAGGCCGCCGAGCAGGTGTGCGCGGGCGCCGGCCTGCCCGCCGTCGAGGTGTTCGACGTGCTGTCCGCGCTGCTGGACAAGTCGCTGGTGCTGCTTGCCGAGGACGGGCGCTACCGGATGCTCCAGACCATCAAGGCCTACGGTCTGGAACGGCTGGCCGACGCCGGGGAGACCGACCGGGTCCGCTGGGCGCACGTCGAGCACTTCGGCCGGCTCGCCGAAACCGCCGAGCCGTACCTGCGCCGCGCCGAGCAGCTGGACTGGATCGACCGGCTCGACGCCGACAAGGACAACCTCAACGCCGCGCTGCGCACCGCGATCGCCGCCGGGGAGACCCGCACCGCGGAGTGGTTCCTGGCCAACCTGGGCTGGTACTGGTGGCTGCACGGGCACAAGGTCGAGGGCGGCGAGCTGGCCGCCGAGGTCCTCGCCATGACCGGGGAGGGCGCGCCGGCCGAGGTGCGGGCGGTGGCGTACGGGATGGCCGCCCTGCTCGCCGTCGACGGGCTGCGGGACGCGGACAAGGCGCTCAGCTTCTTCACCAGCGCGGTGGCGGCCGCCAAGGGCATCGACCCGGGCACGCACCCGGTCATCCGGCTCATCGGGCCGCTCGACGAGGTCATGCACAGCCTCGGCCGGCCCACGGAGCCCTTGCGGCTCAACGCGATCGAGGTGCTCACCGAGGACGACGACCCGTGGGTGTGCGGCACGGCGCAGGCGTTGCGCGCGCACGCGTTCCTCAACGCGGGCCGGCTGCATGCCGAGGCCGAGGCGGACTTCCGCGCCGCCCTCGGGTCGTTCCGGGCGGTGGGTGACCGGTGGGGGATGTCGTTCGCGCTGTGCTCGCTGGCCGACCTGATCGCGTGGCGCGGTGACCTCGCCGGCGCGGCGGAGCTTTACCAGGAGGCCATCCTGGTGTTCTCCCAGCTGGTGACCAACGAGGACCTCACTCGCTACCGGCTGCGGCTGGCCGACCTGCTGCTCCAGCTCGGCCGGACTGCCGAGTCGGCCGCGATGCTCGCCCAGGCGCGGCGTGGCGCCGACCGTTCCGGCATGCCCGAGGGCCTGGCCCGCGTCGCCCACGCCACCGGCGACTTCGCCCGCCGCCGCGGTGGCCTCGACCCGGCCCGCGCCGACCTCGCCCGCGCCGCGGTGCTCGCCGCGCACACGTCGGTCGCGCCGCAGTTCCGCGCCGTCATCGAGGCGTCCCGCGGCTACCTGGCGACGGCGGCGGGCGATCCGGCCGCGGCGGCCGCCCACCACGCGACCGCGTTCGACTGGGCGCTCAAGTCCAACGACGCCCCGATGATCGCGCACGTCCTGGTCGGGCTCGCCGAGCTCAGCATCGACCGCGGCGACCCCCGGCACGCCGCGGCCCTGCTCGGCGCGAGTGTCGCCATCCGCGGCGTGCCGGACCTGTCGTTCGCCGACGGCGTGCGCGTGGAGGCGGCCACGCGGGCCGCACTCGGCGAGGAGCTGTTCGCCGAGTCGGCCGCACGTGGCGCCTCCGCCACCATGGACACCGTCCGGGAGCTGGCGGTTATACCCGCCGCCTGAAGGCGCGGACCGCGAGCGGCGCGAACACCACCAGGATCCCGGCCGCCCAGAGCAGCGACGTTCCCACCGGGCCCGCGACCGATCCGCCGACCAGCAGGCCGCGCACCGCGTCGGCCACCGATGTCACCGGGTTGACGTCCACCCAGCCCTGCAGCCAGCCCGGCATCGTGCCGGTCGGGGCGAACGCGTTGCTCACGAATGTCAGCGGGAACATCACCGAGAACCCGAAGATCATCACCTTCTCGGGCTCGTTGACCAGCATCCCGACCAGCACCGAGATCCACGAGAACGCCATCGCGAACCCGAGCATCAGCGCGAACGCGCCGACCACGCTCGCGACGTCGGTGCCCACCCGGAAGCCCATGATCGCGCCGAGGCCCAGCAGCAGCGCCATCGCCCAGGCCTGCTTGACCATGTCCGCCACGATCCGGCCGGCGAGCGGCGACCACCGCGCGATCGGCAGCGCGCGCAGCCGGTCGAACACGCCCTTGGCCAGGTCGGTGTTGAGCCCGACGCCGGTGTTGAGTGTGCCGAACAGGCTGTTCTGCACGATGACCCCGGGCAGTACGAAGGTCAGGTAGTCGTCCGTCGAGCCGGAGATCGCGCCGCCGAACACGTAGGTGAACAGCAGCAGGAACATGATCGGCTGGACGCTGAAGTCGATCAGCTCCATGGGGTTGTGCCTGATCTGCACCAGCGTCCGCCAGGACAGTGTGGCGCTCTGCACGAGGCCTTCCCAGGGGCGCGTGCGGGGGGCGAGTGTCCGTGGCGACGGCGCGGTCAACGTGGTCATGCCGGGACTCCTTCCGTCTCGGTGGCGGGCTCGTCGGTGCTCGCGCGGTGGCCGGTGAGGCCCAGGAACACCTCGTCGAGACTGGCGTCGCGCAGGGCCAGCTCGGCCACCAGCACCTCGGCGTCGTCGAGCCGCCGGACCACCGCAGGCAGTACGGCCGGGTCGGTCACCGACGCCGTGACGGTCGACCCCTCGACGACCGGCTCGGCGGCGGTGACGTCGCGGACCACCGACAGCACGATCGGCAGGTCGGCGGGGTCCTTGGGCCGGACGACGAGCGGCTGCGCGCCGGTGCGGGCCTTCAGCTCGGCAGGCGTGCCGGTGGCGATCACCCGGCCGTGGTCGACCACCGCGATCTCACCGGCCAGCTGGTCGGCCTCGTCGAGGTACTGGGTGGTGAGCAGCACGGTCACCCCGTCGGCCACGAGGTCGCGGACGATCTGCCACAGGTCGAGGCGGCTGCGCGGGTCGAGGCCCGTGGTCGGCTCGTCCAGGAACAGCACCCGCGGCCGGCTGACCAGGCTCGCGGCCAGGTCGAGCCGGCGCCGCATGCCGCCGGAGTAGGTCTTGGCCGCCCGGGTGGCGGCATCGGTCAGGCCGAACTGCGTGAGCAGCTCGCGGGCCCGGCGCTTGGCCTGCGCTCGCGGTATGCCCAGCAGGCGGCCGATGAGCAGGAGGTTCTCCGCGCCGGTGAGCATCTCGTCGACCGAGGCGTACTGCCCGGTCAGGCCGATGAGCTGGCGGACCTGGTGCGCGTCGCGGACGACGTCGTGCCCGCAGACCTCGGCGTGCCCGGCGTCCGGCCGCAGCAACGTGGTCAGGATCCGCACGGTGGTGGTCTTGCCGGCGCCGTTGGGCCCGAGCAGGCCCAGCACGGTGCCGGCGCGCACCGCGAGGTCGACGCCGTCGAGCGCCGTCGTCTCCCCGAACCGCTTGGCCAGTCCCTCGGCCAGCACGGCGTGGTTCATGGTTCGTCCCCTCGAAGTCGGGTCTTGGTGCCTCCGACGATGGGCCGGCCGGCTGATACCGCCCTGATCCGCCCACCCGGCTCGCTGACATGTCGCTGACACGTTCGACCACCCGCCCGGACTAGGCTTTCCAGCATGTCGACCACCGTCTCCGCCACCGACCCCACGGCCCTGCGCGCACGGCTCGACCGCGCCCGGGAGGCGGCCGGCGCCGCCGGCGTGGACGCGTTGCTGATGGCGCCCGGCTCGGACCTCAGGTACCTGCTCGGTGGCTCGGGCAGCTCGTTCGAGCGGCTCACCTGCCTGGTCCTGCCCACCGGTGGCGCGCCGGTGTTGGTGGTGCCCAAGCTGGAGGCGCCGGGCTACGCGGCCGTGCCCACGGGCGAGCTGGGCGTGCAGATCGCGACCTGGGTCGACGCCGAGGACCCGTACGCCATGGTCGCGGCACTGCTCGGGGCGCCGGCGCGGGTGGCACTCGGGGACGTCATGGCCGCGCTGCACGTGCTGGGGCTGCGCCGCGCGCTGCCGGGGGCCGACCAGGTGCTGGCCGGGCCGATCGTGCGCGAGCTGCGCATGCGCAAGGACGCCACCGAGATCGACGGGCTGCGCCGGGCGGGCGCGGCCATCGACCGGGTGCACGCGCGGATGGCGGAGTTCCTGCGGGTCGGGCGCACCGAGGCGGCGGTCGGCGCGGACATCGCCGCGGCCATCGTCGAGGAGGGCCACGCGGTGGCCGAGTTCGTCATCGTCGGCTCCGGGCCCAACGGCGCGAGCCCGCACCACTCGCTGTCCGACCGGGTGGTCGAGGCGGGTGACGTCGTGGTCGTCGACATCGGCGGCCCGATCGCCGAGGGCTACTGCTCGGACAGCACCCGCACCTACGTGCTGGGGGAGCCGCGCGACGCGGACGTGCCTCGGACCTACGCCGTGCTCCAGGCGGCCCAGGCCGCGGCGGTCGCGGCCGTGCGGCCGGGCGTGCCGGCCCAGGACGTGGACGCGGCGGCCCGGTCGATCATCGCCGACGCGGGTTTCGGCGAGTACTTCATCCACCGCACGGGCCACGGCATTGGGCTCGACGTGCACGAGGACCCGTACATCGTGTCGGGCAACGAGCTGCCGCTGGAGCCGGGAATGGCCTTCTCGGTCGAGCCGGGCATCTACCAGCCGGGTCGCTGGGGTGCGCGGATCGAGGACATCGTGGTGGTCACCGAGGACGGTGTCGAGCCACTGAACACGCGGCCGCACGAGCTCACCGTGCTCCCGACCCGATGACCGCCGAGGAGCCGGCGCCCTGTAACCGAGCCTGCGAGGGGGTGTCGTGAGCGGAGCTTGCGGAGCGAGGCATCGATATTCAGGATGCGGCCGAGTCTGCGGAGGGTGTCGGTGTAGCGGAGCCTGCGGAGCGTTCCGGCACCACGAAGCGGGCGAGGGGGTGTCGTGAGCGGAGCTTGCGGAGCGAGGCATCGATATTCAGGATGCCGCCGAGTCTGCGGAGGGTGTCGGTGTAGCGGAGCCTGCGGAGCGTTCCGGCACCACGAAGCGGGCGAGGGGGCGTCGTGAGTCCGTCGGAGCTGGAGCCGATCGACCAGTCCATCGCCCGCGAGCTGTCCGCCGACGGCCGGTGCAGCTTCACCGACCTCGCCGAGCGGGTGGGCCTGTCCGTGTCGGCGGTGCACCAACGCGTCCGCCGCCTCGAGCAGCGCGGCGTCATCCGCGGCTACACCGCGCAGCTCAACGCCGAGGTCATCGGTCTCCCGCTGACCGCGTTCATCTCGCTCACCCCGATCGACCCGTCCGAGCCCGACGACTACCCCCAGCGCCTCAACCACATCCGCGAGGTCGAGTCCTGCTACTCGGTCGCCGGCGACGAGTCCTACATCCTCCTGGTGCGGGTGGCCTCCCCAGCGGCGCTCGAGGAGCTGTTGCGCCAGATCCGCGAGGCCGCCAAGGTGTCCACCCGCACCACGGTCGTACTGTCCACTCCGTACGAGGGCCGTTCCCCGGCCCTCTAACGGACCCCTACGAGCACATGGTCGTCACCGAACTGCCAGACCGGGCCCGCCTCGGCGAAGCCGGCCGCGCGCAGCAGGTCCGCGTGCTCGTGGACGGTCAGCTCGTTCTCGGTGTGGTTCGCGATGGCGCTGTCGGAGCGGGCGGCGACCAGCGGGGCGAGCTCGTCGTCCTCGCGGAGGGCCTGCCACCACTCTGCCCAGTCCTCGTTGCGGTCGCTGCCCACCCGCGCGGTCCGCGCCTCCCGGACCCCGTCCGCGATGGCGTCCAAAGTAGACGCTCCGAGTCCCATGTTGTCGGCGTTGACGAACACGCCGCCGGGCCGCAGCCGCTCCGCGAGCGTCCGGTAGAGCGCGGCGAGCGAGTCGGGGTCGAGCCAGTGCAGCGCGGTCGACGACACGGCGGCGTCCCACGGTCCCACGAGCCCGGTGCGGTCCGGCCAGGACGGGTAGCCGAGATCGGCCTCGACCAGCGTCACCCGCGGTCCGGTGTTGGCCGCCCCGAGCCCGAGCAGCAGCGGGTCCGCGTCGACGCCGACGACGTTGACCCGGGGGAGCGCGGCGGCGATCCGCGCGGAGAGCGACCCGGGGCCGCAACCGAGGTCGACCACACTGGCCGCACCCGTGCCGACGGCCGCCCGGGCGACGTCGATGACGACCCGGAACCGCTCCTCGCGGTCGGGGATGTACCGCTCCTGCTGTGCGTCCCACCGCTGCACCCACCGCTGTGCCGTAGCCACCTGCATAGCGCACCTCCGTAACTGTCTATAAGCTTGATGACAGTGACGCTAGCGCGAACGGAGGTAACTGGTCAAGTGGACTTTGACGGTCACACAAGCGACGTTGTGGCAAACGCCGTCACCCTGATCAACGACGTGACCCCTGGCGAGCGCCACGGCCGTCCCTTCCCTGCGCCGGCGGACCTGGTGACCGCGGTGCGTGACGCCGTGCCCTCGTCGAGGACCCCCGGCCACCCGACCGCCGAGGAGGCCGCCGAGCTGGCCGACTGGGCGGGCCGCCTGCGTGCGGTGGTGGAGCTGGTGGACACGCGCGACGTGGACAAGGCATGCGCCGAGCTGAACGAGATCATGCGCACCACGAACGCGATCCCGACCCTGGCCCGCCACGACAACGAACCGTGGCACCTGCACTTCCACAGCGCCCACGCCGACTGGGCCGAGAGTTGGGCCGCGTCGATGGCGACCGCCCTCGCGACGGTCCTGGGCAACGCGGCCATCGAACGCCTCGGCATCTGCACCGCCCCGGCGTGCGACCGCGTCTACGTGGACGTCTCGAAGAACGGCACCCGCCGCTTCTGCTCGACCGCCTGCCAGAACAGGGTCAAGGCGGCCGCCTTCCGGGCCCGCAGGACTGCCACGCCCTGAACGACGCGCTCAGGGCGCCCAACGTCTCGAGCGGCGCGTTCGAGGCATGTCCGGTCACTCGCACAAGAACTTCTGCAGCCCGGCCAGGTCGTCGGTGTTGATGTGGTCCACGTCCGCGGCGACGAGCTCACGCCAGACCGCCTCGCGCTCCGGGCCCGCGACGTCCGGGGTGGCCCAGAAGCGGACCCGCTGGCCGGCGTCGTGCGCGGTCCGCACGATCTCACGCAACGAAGCACGCTCGGCGGCGGGCATCTGACCGGCGCCGGTCCACGAGAACAGCGTCGTCCAGTTGTCCGACACCAGCGGCGTCAGGCGGGCGTCGGACCCCGGGCCCAGGTCGGACTGGTTCGCGATCCGCCCGTCGTAGAACGCGACCCGGCTGCGCTGCGCCTCCATCGTCTCCCGCGGCCGGTTGCCCGACACGACCGCCGCCACCGGCCCGCGCCACACCCGGCCGAACCGGTAGGACGTCCACAGGAACGCGTACCGCGGCGAGCGCAGCACCGAGTCCAGCGCCGCGTAGGTCGACTCGCCCTCGGTCTTGATGTCGATCAGCAGCTGGAAGTCCACCCGCCGCCCGGGGTAGATGCCGCCGCGAAGCACCTTCTGCCGCAACGGTTCCAGGTACAGCGACCGCAGTGTGCGGGCGGGGTCGAGATCCTCGGGGTCGTGCGCGACGAACAGGTCGCCGTCGGCCAGGTAGATGTCCGCCTCGACGCTCGTGAAGCCGTGGTCCAGCGCGTCGTGGAGCGGCCGGTCGTGCTCGTAGTCGTTGTGCGCGTGGGCCTGCGCGAGCGGCTCGACCCACGACCAGTGCGGGGACGCGGTCGCCGGGACCGCGCCGGCCACCAGGCCGAGCAACGCCAACAGCAGGAACAGGGATCGGGGCAGGGCCCGCACGGCAGAACCTCCGTCGGTAGGGAGCAGGGTGCCGCCCAACGTAGGGCACGCGGGTGAACGCCGGGCACCGCCGACATGGCGGAGTCGAGCTCGGCCGACTCTAGGGGCCGGGCGACGAGGCGGCGTGCAGGTTGCCGTCCTCGCCGGCCAGGCACGCGGCCGCCCGGTCGGGGGTGTTGAGGAACTCACCCAGGCAGCGGCCGAACTGCTCGTGGCCCAACGCGTTGGGGTGGAACGACTCCTGCAGCGCGTGCGTCGCCCGGTCCTCGTGCTGGAGGTCGTCCCACTCGACGGCCAGGCGGCGGAACCACTCGCAGTCGGGGTCGCGTTCGGACGAGCAGGCCTCGTGGCCCGTGCCCGCGCGGGACAGGTCCAGGAACCGGGCGTTCACCCGCGCCGCCGCGCGGCGCACGCCCGCGGTCAGCACCGGCACCGCCGTCTCCTCGACCCAGCGCAGGTCCTCGGACCGGAACGGGCAGCCGGACAGGTCCTGCAGACCCCGCGCCACGTCCGTGCCGATCGGCGCCGCGTAGGACTGCACGATCAGCTGGTAGTCGCCCAGGTCGTAGCCCGCGTTGGCCATGACCTCGCGGATGTCCGACAGCGCCCGCTCCAGCTTGGGCACCATCTTGTCCACCCGCTCCGCCCACTCCGGCCCGACCGTCTTGCCGCACGGGTCGCCGCGGCCGGTCCACGCCTCCACGCACGAGTTCAGCACGTGCGAGAACGCCGGCTCGTCGTTGGCCCCGGACGCGACGACCACCGCCGCGACCCGGTCGCGCGCGGCGATCGGCGCGAGCTGCTCGGCCTGCGACGGCTCCGTGTACTGCTCGACGTCACCCAGCCCGACCTGCGGCGACGGCGCCCCCGAGCACGCCAGGTTGTACGTCCGGTCGATCGAGATCAGTTCCATGTGGTGGATCGACGCGTGCGGGGAGCGGTGGCACCAGTCGCCGTCCTCGCCGTCGGTGCCCTTCTCGTAGTCACCCGCGCCCTCGCCGGACATCGTGCTGTCGCCCATGGCCACGACCACGCGAGGGGCGTCCTGCGGCGGGCCGGGTAACGGGGTCGGCTCCGGGGCGAAGTCGTCGCCCACGAGCAGAACCGTGCCGAGCAGCAGAACGATCAGTATGAGCCCGGTCCAGGCTCGCCATCCCCGCGGTCGCATCGCACTCAAGCCTAGTGCGGCGCGCGTTCGGTCTGCGCGACCATGGCGGCTGTGCCCCACGACGCCGTGCCCCCCGGTCGACTGAGCGGTCGACCCCGCACGCTGACGATCTGGGCGGGCCGGCTGCTCACCGCGGTCGCGGCCGCGCACCTGGCCTTCTTCCTCGCCACGTCGACCGAGTTCGTCCCCGACTGGCTCTCCGGCGCGCTGTGGGCCGACATCCCGCTCGACGCGCCGATGCCGCAGGCCCAGGCGTTCTTCTGGCAGCTGGTCGGCAGCTTCGCGGTGCCGACCGCGCTGCTCGGGCTGCTGCTCTCCCGGTTCGCGCGTGAAGGCCGGGCGCTGCCGGGCTACGTCACCTGGACGGTCGCCGCCTGGGTGACGGTCTGCGCGTCGACCCTCGAGCCGTCCGGCTTCCCGGTCGGCCTGGTCCCGGCCGCGATGCTGGTGACGGCCCGGCTCACGGCGAACGGCGCCTCCCGGAGACCGGAAGGCGCCGTTCGTCGGTGAGTGATCAGAGCGGGCGGCGGATGTCGCGCGGGTCGCGCTGGTCGAGCTCACTGACGGCCGTGGACCGCTCGGCGGCCGGGGCGGCGCTGACGCCGGCCCACCGCAGCACCGTCGCGGTGGCGGCGGCCTTGTCGGCGGGGCTCAGCCGCGCGATGTTCGCGCCGTGGTTGGCACCCGGCGCGGTGTAGGTGTAGGAGTCCTTGTCGCTCGGGTGGAACGGCTCGGCGCCCCATGGGTCGTCGGAGCCGTAGACGAACAGCATCTGGCTCGCGTCCTTGCTGACCCACCTGTCGACGTCGGCGATCGGCCACGGGTCGTGCTTGGACCGAAGCTCCTGCGGCAGGCTGGAGTTCGCCACGTAGAGGCCCGGGTAGTGCAGCAAACCCTTGAGGTACTTGAACTTCGGCTGCGGCCAGCCCAGCTGCGTCGCCGCCTGGTAGTAGTACGGCGCGTAGGGGAGGATCCCCTGGTCGGCGTAGAACGAGAAGCCAGCGACGTTGTTGATGAAGTCGAAGATCTCCTGGTCGGTGGCGGTCACCGGCGGGACCGTGCCGCAGTCGGCCTCGCTCGAGTACTGCCAGAACGCCCACTCGGTGTCGAGGACGGTCATCTCGAACGCCTTGTCGGTCGACTCGAAGACCTGGTCGAAGGTGAGGTCGTTCTCGGCGGCGAACTGGTCGTAGAGGTCGACCAGGTTCGAGCGCCGGGTCAGCGCCTCCTTCTGCAGGGTCTCGAGCGCGGTCCGGCACTCCGGGGTCGAGCCGACGCTCGCGAAGAAGTCGTCGTAGGCGGTGTCCTGCTTGTTGTTGGCGTCGTTCGGGGCCACGTAGGCGACCACGCCGTCGACGTCGCGCGGGTAGAACCGGCGGTGGTAGACCGAGGTCATGCCGCCCTTGCTCGCGCCGGTGGAGATCCACTTGCCGCCGTAGACCGGCTTCAGCGCCTGGACGATCTTGTGATGGTCGGTCGCCGCCTGCCAGATGTCGAGCTTGCTCCAGTCGGCCGGGTTCGGCCGCGAGGGCGTGAAGAACCGCTGCTCGACCGAGATCTGGTTGCCGTCGAGCAGCGCGGTCGGCTCCGAGCGGAACGCGTACTCGGGCATGCCGTAGCCGGTCGTGTGCAGCACCATCGGGCGGCTGACGTCGCGGTGCAGCAGCTGGAGTCGCTGCTCGAACGTCGGGCCCTGCTGGTTGAGGTGGTCGACGGGCTGGCGGTAGGTGAGGAAGAAGAACCGGTAGCCGGGCGCGGGCGGATCCTCCTCCGAGACGACCGTCAACCCGGGCACCGCCTCGAGCCGGTCCAGGAGCTCGTCCTGCTGAACGGCCGCGGTGTACTGCGGCCCGGCCTGCGCCGGCACCGCCGCGGTCAGCCCGATCATGCTCGCCGCGACCACGGGCAAGATTGCGGCCGCGAGCGTCCTTCTTCGGATGGACACGCCACTCTCCTCAGGTCTCGTGTGGTCGCGATGGGTGTACGACCGACCTGCGAGAGTGTTCCCGACTGAACACGTTGGTGGTAGGTCCAAAACTAGCTACTTCACTCCGCGTACGACCTGCTACCGAGGGTCAGGGTCGCTGGTGCCCTAGGGCGATCAGCAGAAAACGGCACGCCGAGGCCGAGACAGTAGACCAGCACGAGCAGCAGGCCGCCGATCCCGGCGGCGAACACGACGGTGAAGCCGAGCACGAACAGGGCGACTGCGCCGAGGACGCGCGCCTTCTTGCCCTTCTCGTCCGGGGTGTTCGCGCGAACGAGGGCGGCCAGGTAGGTGAGGTAGCCGGGGGCCAGGGGGACCACATATGGGGGGCGATGGACACCATGCCCGCGAGCGGCGCCACGCTGGCGGCCAGCAGGAGCGGCCCGCCAGCGGCTATGGCGGTCGGATCCACGCGGATCAGGTACGCATGCGGGTACGGGGTCGGGGCTCTCAGCAGCCGTTAAGAGACCGAATGCAACAAAAGGGGTCACTTCCGCATTAGGGGTGCGAAATCGAGGTCGAGTCGACGATCGGGAGTTGCCGATGGAGTTCGCTGAGTACGTGGCAAGGCAGCGTCCCGCGCTGATGCGGTTCGCCACGGTCCTGACCTGCCGGACGTGGCTGGCCGAGGACCTGGTGAGCGACGTGTTGGGCCGGGCGTTCGAGCGCTGGGAACGGATCTCGGGGATGGCCGCGCCGAACGCCTACGTACGGCGGATGGTCGTCAACGAGTACCTGTCCTGGCGCAGAAGGCTGACCCGCACGTCCCCGCGCGCCGAGGTCGAGCCGATGGTGATCTCCGACGGCGCGGACGAGCGGGCCGAGCGGGACGCGATGATCCGCCGCCTCGCCGGCCTGCCCAGGAAGCAGCGCGCGGCCGTGGTCCTGCGCTACTACGCGGGCCTGTCCGACACGGAGATCGCCACACAGCTGGGGTGCCGGGAAACGACCGTACGCAGCCAGATCCATCGGGCGCTCAACGCTCTGCGCATCGACCTCACCGCCAGCGCCCCCAACTTTCAGGAGACCTCATGAGTGACCTACGCACCCTCCACGATGCCTTCGCCGAGTTGGAGCGGCGCGCCGACGCCGCGGCCGCGGGTACGGCCCCGGTCGCGCGGCCGCGCCGGGCCGTGCGGCTGGTACCCATCGCGGCCACCGTCGTCGCGGTGGCGGGCCTGGTCGCGGGTGCGGTGTGGCTGGTGCCGGGCGACTCCGGCACGCACGCCGCCAGCCCGCCGACCACCTCGTCGTCGACCGCACCATCCACGACCACGGCGCGCAGCCCGGTCCCCACCTCGCCGGATGACCTGATCGCCCGGTTCAGGGTGGTGCTCGGCGACACCGCGACGTTCGAGGTGACCGAAAAAATCATCGTGCCACCCCCGTCCTCGACGAACACCCCGCAACCGGGGACAGGATCGGTCGTGACACCACAGCTGGAGGACCCGGACGCCCCCACCAGCGCGATGATCGGCGGGACTCTGACCTCCGCAGGCGTCACCGGGGGCTTCACCCTGACGATCTACCCCAGCGATTCCGAGCCCGGCGAGTGGTGCGACCTTTCCCGCACGGAGGACTGTGATGTCAGCACGCTGCCCGACGGCTCCCGGCTGGCGACCGGGACCGCGCAGCCGGCTCCCGGCGCGGTGTCGTACCTGGCGTGCCTCAAGCGGCCCGACGGGACGATGGTCCTCATGCACGTCAGCAACCAGGAGGACCCCCTGGGCGCTGAGATCAACTCGCCGGGCGGTGAGATCTACTCGCCGCAGCCGCCGCTGAGCCTCGACCAGCTGAAGGCGATCGTCACCTCCGACAAATGGTGACGAGGTTCGTGATGGCCGGCCACCTCGGTGGCCGGCCATCAGTCATTTCTCGGCCAGGAGGCGATCCAGCTGCGGGGGTGAGGTCGCTGGCCAGCAGGTCAGGGAGGTAGACCGCCGCCACCCGATGTTTGCTTGTCCAGCCCGCCTTCGACCCGGCCGATTACCGCGGCCGCAACGTCGTCGAACGACGGTTCAACCTGCTCAAGCAATGGCGCGGATTGGCCACTCGCTACGACAAGCTCGCCATCATCTACCGATCAGCGGTCGTCCTCCACGCCGTGATCACCTGGACCAAAGCATTGTCAGACATGCCCTAGTCCTGGTCCGCCCACCACGTCTGGCCCGCCTTCGGGAGGGTCGAGATCGGGTCGTAGTACGGGTAGCGGCGGCTCAGCGCGTCCGGGTCGGACAGCTCGATCCCCGTCCGGTAGTTCTTCGTCCAGTAGGAGATGCCGCGCTCGCGGTCGTAGTCCGCCAGCTGGTGCACCCAGCGCTTCCCGACGTACGGCACGTCGCAGATGATCCGGGGCGTCGCATAGCCGGGCAGGTAACCCATGATCGCGTGCTGGAGCTGCTGCGCTTCCCACACGGCGACGCGCCAGTGCTCCGCGTTCGGGATCATGTCGCACATGTAGAAGTAGTACGGCAGGATGTTCGCCTCGCCCTGCAGCGCGAAGCACAGGTCCAACAGGTCGTCCGGGGTCGCGTTCACCCCGCGCATCAGCACGCCCTGGTTGCGGACGTCCCGCACGCCGACCTCGAGCGCCGTCCGCGCCGCCTCGGCCACCAGGGGGGTCACCGACTGGGCGTGGTTCACGTGCGTGTGGATCGCGAGGTTGACCCCACGGCGGCTCGCCGTCCGGCCCACCCGCTCCAGGCCCTCGACCACCTTCGGCTGCAGCCAGTGCTGCGGCATCCCGGCCAGCGCCTTGGTGGCCAGCCGGATGTCGCGCACCGTCTCGATGTCGAGCAGGCGCATCAGGAACGACTCGAGCTGGTGCCACGGCACGTTGGCCACGTCACCACCCGACACCACGACGTCCCGCACGCCGGGGGTGCGGCGAAGGTAGTCGATCATCTGGTCCTGCCGGTCGACCGGCTTCAGCGTCAGCTTGTGCTTGTCCACCGACGGCGTCGAGTTGCCGACCAGGTCCATCCGCGTGCAGTGCCCGCAGTACTGCGGGCACGTCGAGAGCAGCTCGGCCAGCACCTTCGTCGGGTACCGGTGGGTCAACCCCTCGACGACCCACATCTCCGCCTCGTGCAACGAGTCCCGCGACGAGTGCGGGTGGTTCGGCCACTCCGGGTCCCGGTCGCTCGCCACCGGCATCATGTAGCGCCGGACCGGGTCGGCCAGGAACGCCTTCGTGAAGGAGCCGTCCACCGACGGCGCCATCGTGTTCAGCATCTGCGGTGGCAGCAGCATCGACATCGTCGCCAGACGCTCCTGGTCCGAGACCAGGTCGTCATAGAACGACTCCTCGAGCAGGTCGCCCATCACCATGCGCAGCTGCTTGACGTTCTTCACACAGTGCACCCGCTGCCACTGAGCGTCACGCCACTGGGCATCCGTGACCTCCCGCCAGCCGGGAAACCGGCGCCAGTCGGGCTCAACCAGCTCTCGTCTGACGTACTCGTACGGTTGCCGGGAGGTCTCGTCCAAGGCCTCGGAGACCGTCGTGGCGGCTGCAATGGGATTGCGCACTGCCGTCATCTGTTCTCCTCGCCGCTAGGTTGACGTAAAGATATGCTGCCAGAACGTAGTCTAGGCGTAAATCCTACGGAAGGAGGCCTTGCGTGTCGTCACCGTACGGCCTACATCGCGTCGTTGCGCCGGTCGGGGTACTGCCCCAGCAAGCGTGGCGGCTGTCGACGGAGACCCGCTCGTGGCCGGATGAAGTCCTGGTCGACGTCGAGCGGCTGAACCTGGACGCCGCCTCCTTCCGCCAGCTCAGAGAGGAGCACGGCGAGCCCGGCGCGGTCCGCAAGGCGGTGCTCCGGATCATCGAAGAGCGCGGCAAGATGCACAACCCGGTCACCGGATCGGGCGGCATGCTGCTCGGCACCGTCCGCCAGGTCGGCCCGGAGTCTCCGCACGGCCTGCGAGTGGGTGATCGAATCGCGACATTGGTGTCGCTCACTCTGACCCCGCTGCGCATCGACGACGGCCTCGCCGGCTGGTCCGGCGACAGCGAGCAGGTCCCGTGCCGCTGCACCGCCGTGCTGTTCGGCCGCTCCATCGCCGCCGTGCTGCCCGACGACCTCCCCGACGAGCTCGCCCTGGCCGTCCTCGACGTCTGCGGCGCCCCCGCGCTCACCGACCGGGTCGTCCGGGAGGCCGGCGCGGAGCCGACGGTGCTGGTCCTCGGCGGCGGCGGCAAGTCCGGCTCGCTGTCCCTGGCCGCCGCCCGCCGCGCGGGCGCCGGGCGCCTCGTCGCGCTCGTCCCCACCCAGGGCGAGGCCGACGCCGTGGAAGCCAGCGGGCTCGCCGACGACGTCGTGCTCGCCGACGCCCGCAACCCGGTGGCCGTCACGGAAGCAGTCGTCGGCGCCGTCGGCGCGCCGGTCGACGTCACCGTCGTCTGCGTCGACGTCCCCGGCTGCGAGCACGGCGCGGTCCTCGCCACCGCCGACGGCGGCACGATCGTCTTCTTCTCCATGGCCACCTCGTTCTCCGCCGCCGCGCTCGGCGCCGAGGGCCTCGCCGCCGACGTCCGCATGCTCATCGGCAACGGCTACGTCCCCGGCCACGCCACCTTCGCCCTCGACCTCCTGCGCGCCACCCCAGGGGTTCGCGACCTGTTCGAGCGGCGCGAACGGCACACTTCCCGGATATGACGACCCTGTTCACCGGCGCCCGGATCCACGGCACGACGGCCACCGCGCTGGCGGTCGAGCACGGCGTGATCACCTGGCTCGGCGACGCCGCGCACGCGCCGCCCGCCCCGGCGCGGTTCGAGCTGGGCGGCGCCCACGTGGCACCGGCGTTCGTCGACGCCCACGTCCACGCCACCTCCGCGGGCCTCCTGCGCACCGGTCTGGACCTCACGAAGGCCGAGTCGCGGGAGGAGGTCCTCGACGCCGTCCGCGACCGCGCGGGCACCGACGAGGTCCTCTGGGGCCACGGCTGGGACGAGACAAACTGGCCCGGCAACCGCCCACCCACCCGCACGGAGCTCGACGCCGCCGCCGGCAGCACCCCGGTGTACCTGTCCCGCATCGACGTCCACTCCGCGCTCGCCTCCACCGCCCTGCTCGCCCGGGTGCCCGAAGCCCGCACCGCGGCGGGATGGTCGGCCGACGGCCCGCTCACCCGCGACGCCCACCACCACGTCCGCAACGCCTTCGGCGACTCGGTCGCCCCGGACCAGCGGCGCGCCGCCCAGCTCGAGTTCCTCCACCACGCCGCCTCCCGGGGCATCGCGTGTGTCCACGAGTGCGGCGGCCCGGACATCTCCGGCGCGCGGGACTTCCGCGACCTCCTTGCGCTGGAAGGAAAGCTCCCGCGTGTCGTCGGCTACTGGGGGGCGGCCGGCGACGCTCCCGCCGGAGCGCGCGGCAAGGCGGGCGACTTCTTCGTCGACGGCGCGTTCGGCTCCCGCACCGCCGCGCTCGCCGCGCCCTACGCCGACGCGCCGCACACCAGCGGCTCCCGCTACCTGGACGCCGGGCGGATCGCCGCGCACCTCGTCGCCTGCACCGAGCAGGGGATGCAGGCGGGCTTCCACGTCATCGGCGACGCCGCGGCCGCCGAGGTCGTCGCCGGCTTCCAGCGGGCCGAGAAGGTGGTGGGGGAGCACGCCCTCGGCGCGGCCCGGCACCGGCTCGAGCACCTGGAGATGGTCACCGCCGAGCAGGCCGCCGAGCTCGCCCGGCTCGGGGTCGTCGCCTCCGTGCAGCCGCTGTTCGACGCCACCTGGGGCGGCCCGGACGGCATGTACGCCCAGCGCCTCGGGGTCGAGCGGGCCAAGGGGCTCAACCCGTTCGCGCTGCTCGCGGCCGCCGGCGTGACGCTGGCGTTCGGCTCCGACGCCCCGGTCACCCCGGTCGACCCGTGGGCCACCGTGCGCGCCGCGGTGAACCACCGCACGCCCGGCTCCGGCCTGACCCGCGAGGCCGCGTTCGAGGCGCACACGGCGGGCGGCTGGGCGGCGGCCGGCGAGCGCGGCGGGGTACTCGAGGTGGGTGCCCCCGCCACCTTCGCCGTGTGGCGGGACGAGACCTGCCTGCGCACCGTCCTCGACGGCAGGATGATCTATCAGAGGAGCGAGAGCGAAGGAGCGGGCGCCGTCTGGACTGAGGAGCGCGCGCAGGCGCGAGGGACGAGCGCCGAGCACGCGACGAGGGAAGACGGCGTCTAGCGGATGAGCGAAGCGACCAACGAGACAGAGGTGCCGTGATGGCGTTGCTGGACCTGGATCCCGAGGTGGTCGAGACCGCGCGCAAGCTCGCCGCGCGCGCCGCCGAGCCGGTGGTCGAGATCGCCAGAGCGCACACCACGGTCGCCGTCGAGCGGGCGACGCTCCGGCTCGCCGGCATCACCGGCGCCGACTCCACCCACCGCGCGGGCGACGTCCCGTGGGTCAACCGGGTCGTCGACACGGTCCGCGAGCACTGCGGCCTCGAGCACGGCGTGGTCCTGCCCGCCTTCCACGCGCTCAGGCAGCACGACCTCACCACACTCACCGAGCTGGCCGAGGCCACCGCCGCCGGCCAGATCCGGTACGCGGTGCCGACCGGGCGCGACGCCGACCGGGCGGCCCGCGCGGGCCGCACGGCTGTCGCGAAGGGACTGCGCGCGGTCGACCGCAACCGGGCCCAGCGCGACCGGCTCGTCGCCAAGCTCGGCAACCCGCCGCAGCGGCCGTGGATCTACCTGATCGTGGCCACCGGGGACATCGACGAGGACGTCGTCCAGGCCGCCAACGCCGCCCGCGCCGGCGCGGACATCATCGCGGTCATCCGCTCGACCGGACAGTCCCTTCTGGACTACGTGCCGGAAGGCGCCACCCACCACGGGTTCGCCGGCACCTACGCCACGCAGGAGAACTTCCGCATCATGCGGTCCGCCATGGACGACGTGTCCAAAGAGGTCGGTCGCTACATCCGCGTGACCAACTACGCGTCGGGGCTGTGCATGCCGGAGATCGCGGTGCTGGGCGGGTTGCAGCGGCTCGACATGATGCTGAACGACTCGATGTACGGCATCCTCTTCCGCGACATCAACCCGATCCGGACCTTTGTCGACCAGCGGTTCTCCCGCCAGGTCCACGCCCGCGCCGGGATCATCATCAACACCGGCGAGGACAACTACCTCACCACCGCCGACGCCGTCGACGCCGCCCACACGGTCACCGTGTCGCAGTTGCTCAACGAGCACTTCGCGCACGAGGCGGGTCTGCCGGACGAGTTGCTCGGCCTCGGCCACGCGTTCGAGATCAACCCGACGGTGCCCGACTCCTTCCGGCTCGAGCTCGCCCACGCGCTGCTCGCCCGCGAGCTGTTCCCCGACGCGCCGCTCAAGTGGATGCCACCGACCAAGCACATGACCGGCGACGTCTTCAACGGCTATCTCCTCGACGGCTTCTTCAACCTCGCCGGCGTCCTCACCGGACAGTCGATCCTGCTGGTGGGCATGATGACCGAGGCCGTGGTCACGCCGTTCCTGTCCGACCGGGACCTCGCGCTGTCGAACGTGCGGTACGTGCTCAACGCGGCCGCCGGGCTCCGCGAGGACTTCCGCCCGGCGCCGGACGGGTTCATCGTCAAGCGCGCGCACCAGGTGCTCGGCGAGGCGGTGGACCTGCTCGACCGGATCGGCCGCGAAGGTCTCCTCGACGCGATCGCCGACGGGACGTTCGGGCTCATGAAACGCCCGCCGGACAAGGGAAAGGGCGCCGACGGCGTCATCGAGAAGGCGCCCGGGTACGTGAACCCGGCGGCCGACCTGCTGGACGAGGGGGCCACGAAGTGACTGCTGCCAAGGAGAAGCGACACGTCAGGCCCTACGGCGACACGACCGGTGACGGCATGGTGCAGGTGTCGTTCACGCTTCCCGTGCCGCCCGGACCGAAGGCCGAGGGCGCGGCGATGCAACTCGCCAACAAGATGGGCCTCGACCCGGCCATGGTCGTGCACTCGCACGGCATCGGCGCGGAGTTCACCTTCTTCGTCGTCTACGGCTCGGCCAAGCACATCGTCGACCTCGACGAGGTCACCGTCGTCGAGCGCGAGTACCCGCTGCTGTCACCGTCCGAGGTGAACGGTTCGGTCCGGAAGACGTTGCGCCGCAAGCTGGTCGTGGTCGGCGGCTGTATCGGGACGGACGCGCACACGGTCGGCATCGACGCCATCCTCAACATCAAGGGCTTCGCCGGCGAGAAGGGGCTCGAGTACTACCGCGAGCTGCGCGTGGTCAACCTCGGCGCCCAGGTGACGGTGCCCGAGCTGGTGAAGCGGGCCCGTGCCGAGAAGGCCGACGCCGTGCTCGTGTCCCAGGTGGTCACCCAACGCGACGCGCACATCCTCAACACGCAGGAGATGTCCGCCGCGTTCCGCGAGGCCATGGGTGATCGCTGCCCGGTGCTGATCGCCGGCGGCCCCCGGTTCGACCCGCTGATGGCCGGAGTGCTCGGCGTCGACCGGGTGTTCGGCCGGGGGACCACGCCGGGTGAGGTGGCGAGCTATCTTGTGCACGCGATGGTGCGGAGCAGGGGAGTGGCGGCGTGAGTCTGGTCGAGGGTTTCTCGGTGACGCACCGGCGGTACGTGCCGTACGCGCATGCCCACTACGGCGGCAACCTGGTCGACGGCGCGTACGGGTTGGCGCTGTTCGGTGACGTCGCCACGGATCTGTCCATCCACACCGACGGCGACGAGAGCCTCTTCGCCGGCTACTCCGACGTCGAGTTCCTCGCGCCGGTGCAGGCGGGTGATGTCGTCGAGGTGACCGCGACGCTGGTCCGCATAGGGAACCGCTCCCGTGGCATCGAGTTCGAGGCCAGGGTGCTGTGCCGGGCGGCGCCGGAGCGGGGCCCGTCGGCCGCGGACGTGCTGTCGCCGCCGGTGGTCGCCACCCGCGCGAAGGGGACCGTCGTCGTCCCGGTTGCGCACGCGCCAAGCCCGGCGGGGTCCTGATACTTCCGGGTGGACTTCGGCGCGCCGGCTGGGAAATTGCGCGGTGGGCCCGGTTAGCGTTGCCACATGGGTCGAAAGGGAGCCGCCGCGCGTTTTCGCGAGCTGGGCAGTGAGCTACGCAAGTGCCGGGAACAGGCGGGCTTGAGCGGGCAGGTGGTCGCGGAGCGGACCGGCTGGGACAAGTCGAAGATATCGAGGGTGGAGTCGGGCCACCAGCAGCTGACCGACGGGACGTGATCCACTACCTCGGCGCCTGCGGGGTATATCTGGGCACCGCGGGCGAGTACATGGACCTCTGCCGAGACGCCCACCGCTACCGTGACTACTGGCTGGGCCCACATGGCGAGCACCTTGAGGACTCGCTCAGCACCTTGATCTACCACGAGTCGACCGCGACCTCATCCACGAGCTATGAGCCGCAATGGGTGCCCGGCCTGCTGCAGACCGAGAGCTACGCCCGGGCGATGATCAATCGCACGAACAGACGAAGCGCCGACAACCTGGAATTTTGCGTGCGTGCGCGGATGGAGCGGCAGCGGATCCTCTGGCGGCCGAGGCCGGCGCGGTTCGAGTTCTTCGTGCACGAGGATGGTCTGCGCCTCGACGTTGGCGGGCCTGATGTCATGCACGAGCAGATGCTGACGCTGACGATCAAGCGGCCTGCCCACTGTGGTGATCCGGATCGTGCCCTCCTCTGCAGGAGCGGCGGGAGTCTTCGGCGGACCGTTCCGGGTGCTCCGGTACGCCGAGCACCAGCCGCTGGTCTACCTGGACACCACAGTTGGCGGGCTCTTTCTGGAGGATCAGGAGTTCGTTGCGACCTACGGCGAGCTGATTCCCACCGTCGCGGACCTTGCGCTGGATGAGGGACAATCCCGGGAGTTCATTGCCGCACTGGCAAATGAGCTCGACCGAGGGAGCGATCAGCGGCATGGCCACGACCGTGTGGAGGAAGAGCAGCTTCAGCAGCGGTGGCAACAGTGATTGTGTCGAGGTGGCGTTCGGGCAGGTGAGCGTCGCCGTGCGGGATTCCAAGAACCCCACCGGCCCCGTCCTTTCCTTACCCGAAGCGGACTGGCGCGCGGCCGTAACCCGACTGCCCGGCTGAGCATGATCACGGCGCGTCGGCTGGGGCCCGACGACTGGCAGACCTGGCGTGAGGTCCGCCTCGCGTCGCTCGCGCAGGCCCCCCGAGGCCTTCGGCTCGTTGCTCAGGCGTGAACAGCGGTTCACCGAAGCGGACTGGCGTGGGCGGCTGAGCTCGTCGGACCGCGTAACGGTGGTGGCGAGGCTCGGCGTCGAGACCGTCGGGTGCGCGGGCGGGGTCGTGCCGGACGGCGCCGACGCCGTGCTGCTGATCGCGATGTGGATCAGCCCGGGCCATCGCGGGCGAGGCATCGGCGATGCGCTTGTCACAGAAGTCGTTGACTGGGCGCGGGAGAACGGCTGGTCACGGGTTGAACTGCGGGTCGCGGACGGGAACGAGGCGGCCCGTCGGTTGTTCGTCCGCAACGGGTTCGAGCCGACCGGACAGCGGGAGCCCCTGCCGAGCAATCCGACCGTTGACACGGAGATGTTGGTACGCAAGGTTTCCTAGGGTCCATATATCGGGAGTAGGGTCTTGCTCCGAATGGAGCACACTGCTAGTAAATCTAGCTTCGGGGCGTTCGCCCGCGCGAACGGAGGACCTTCGTTGTCGACAGACCTCGTCGAAGTGGTCAAAGTGCTCGACCACCCGCAGAACCGGCTGTGGACCGTGCTGAACGACCTCGAGTCGTACCCTCGGTTCGTCCGCGAGATCGCCTGGTCACACCGGACCGGCCACGCCGAGGCCGGTGTCGGCACCCAGTACGAGGTCAGATTCAGCGTCGACCAGGGACCGGTGGCGCGCCACGACGTCGAGGTTCTCGTGCACCGGCCGCCGGAGCACCTGGTGCTGGTGAGCGACCGCTGGCCGGGCGGGCACGTCGCGATCCGGCTGACCGCGGTCGACCGGAGGCGGACCGAGCTGCACCTCGCGATCTCGTTGCCGGACAGCACATCGCTGCACGCGTCGTGGCTGCGTAAGCGGGCCCGCCGGGCGATCGAGCTGGTCGACGACCATCTGGCCGGCCGGGCGAACACTGTGTCCCGGGGCGGTCTGGACCAGACCGCGAAGGGGCAGTCGCAGCTGGTCGTGGCGCGGATCCTCACCAAGGCGGGGGTGATCTCACCCGGCCGCCCGGACCGGGTGGCGAAGCAGCTGACCGCGCTGGCCAAGTGGGGCGCGACGATGGCGGGCGGGTACAGCGCGGCGGCCGCGCGGGTGCCGCGGGAGGACGCGATCGCGGACGAGCTGGGCGCGTTGACGTTCGGCGATGTCGAGACTCGTACCGACCGGTTGGCGAACGGGCTGTACAAGTACGGCGTCCGGCAGGGCCGGCGGGTGGCGTTGATGTGCCGCAACCACGGCGGGCTCGTCGAGGCGATGATCGCGTGCGGAAAGCTCGGCGTCACGGTGTTGCTGCTGAACACGGGCCTGTCCGCGGCGCAGGTCAGCGACGCGGTGGAGGCGCACCGGCCGGTGGCGGTGCTGGCGGACGAGGAGTTCTTCCCGCTGATGTACGAGCTGCCACCGGCACTTCCGCGGATCAGCACGTGGGCGGGCGGCGAGCCGACGCTCGACGGGCTGATCGAGCACGGGTCGCCGGAGAAGGTGAAGCCGCCGACGTCGGCCGGCAAGATCATCGTGTTGACGTCCGGGACCACCAGCAACCCCAAGGGTGCGCGCCGGCGCAACCCGCACGGCCTGCGCACCGCGGCGGCCGTGCTCTCGCGGATCCCGCTGCGGGCGGGGGAGCGGATGCTGGTCGCGGCGCCGCTGTTCCACACGTGGGGCCTGGCGGCGATGCAGCTCGGCATGCCGCTGCACGCGAAGCTGGTGCTGCAGCGCCGGTTCGACGCGGAGTCTGCGCTGCGGTTGATCGAGGAGCACGGGTGCACGTCGATGTTCGCGGTGCCGGTGATGCTGCAACGCATCATGGACCTGCCGCGGCAGGTGATCCGCAACTACGACACGTCGTCGCTGCGGGTGGTGGCGAGCAGCGGGTCGCCGATGTCGGAGGTGTTCGTGACGGGGTTCATGGACGAGTTCGGCGACGTGCTCTACAACCTGTACGGCTCGACCGAGGTGTCGTGGGCGAGCATCGCCGACCCGATCGACCTGCGCGCGGCGCCGACCACGGCCGGCCGCTGCCCGGTCGGCACCCGCGTCGGCATCCTGGACGCGCGGGGCAAGCCCGTGCCGCCGGGGGTGGTGGGCCAGATCTGTGTCGGGAACGACATGCTGTTCGAGGGCTACACGGGCGGCGGGAGCAACCGTCTGTACGACGACATGATGGTGACGGGCGACCGGGGCTACCTGGACGCGGACGGCCGCCTGTTCGTCTCCGGCCGGGACGACGACATGATCATCTCCGGCGGCGAGAACGTCTTCCCGCGCCCGGTGGAGGAGCTGCTGCTCACCCTGCCGCAGGTGCTGGACGCGGCGGTCGTCGGCGTGCCGGACCGCGAGTACGGCCAGCGCTTCGCCGCGTACGTCGCGCTCCGCCACGGCGCGCTGCTGAGCGCCGACATGGTCCGCGACTACGTCCACGCGCACCTGCCCCGCTTCGCGGTGCCGCGCGACGTGATCTTCGTTGACCGGCTGCCACGCAACGCCACCGGCAAGGTGGTCCGCCGCCTCCTCGCCTCCGAGGGCCTGGCTTAGGTCCGGGACGTAATCGGACCTTCGAGCTGCCGCACCAGGTCGCGAGCCAGCCGTAGCCACGTGGCCCAACGCGCCCAGCTCGGTGTGCCAGCCGACATGAACCGCTCCGCGAACTGGAGCCGCAGCTCGACAGCATCCGTCATCGCGCGACCCAATGCGTGAGACGCTCGATGTTCCGGATGAAGGGACGAAGATCCTCGTCTAGGCCGACGTGTGCACCGACCTTGCACGCCTTGAGTGCCCCGACGGCTCGGTGATCGAGGTCGGCGCTCAGGCGGCGATACAACTCGCCTTCGTGCCCCGTTGCGTCGAACACCGCCAGGCTCAGCACCGCGTGGGTCGTGGGGGCGGCCGACAACACCGACTCGACATCGGCAAGTGACTCGCCGCGCCGCAGATGGGCTGTTCGGTACTTGCGGTGCGCCGCCGCCTCGAGCGCGCCCCGGCAGCAGTTGGCCACCAGCTCGCCGCGGATGTCGCGCGGCATCTCACTGGTGTTCGCCAGTGCGCGGGCGTCGTCCAGATAGCGGTCTATCGGATCCATGGAGCGCACCACGTGCACGGCCGACTGGCGGCGGCGTTGGACCTCCCACATGGTGGGTGGGTCCGGAAGGCGGCGCACGGCCTCGGCGAGCCGGTCGTCGTGGCTGAAGACGATCACCTGCCGGGTCGTCGCGATGCGTGCCAGCACGTCGGCCAGCCCGGAGACCTTGCCCGGGTCCATCGCCTGCACCGGATCATCGATGACGACGAACCGGAACGGGCTCGCGTCCATCGTGGCGCGGGGGAGGAACAGCGACAGGCCCAGCGTGTGCAGCTCACCCTGGCTCATCACGCTGAACGCCGCGGTCTCCGTGCTGCCGATCACGGCTCTGAGGCTTACCCGCCGGCGCGTGCTCGCCCCCGCGAGCTTCACACTTTCCAGGGACACGTCACTGTGCTGGCGCATGCTCTCCCAGATGCGCTGGGCCTCGTCGCCGATCGGCGCCATGCGATCGTCCCGCAGGCTCGCTGTGGACTGCTTCAACCAGGCTTCGGCCTTCTTGAGTAGGCTGAGCAGCTCGGACTCGGCGTACAAGACGTCCGCGGCGTCGTGCCAGCCCATCAGGCGCACGGCGACCGGCTGCCAGAGCTGGTCGAGCTCCTTGAGCCTCGTCGTGGCCGAGTCGCGGGCGTGATCGAGTGCCTTCGAGAGCTCGACGTGGGCGGACACACCGGCCGAGACGAGCTCAGTCGGCGACATCGGTCGGAGATCGGTCCACGCCTGCCAAGCTTCCGCGAGGGTCGTGACGGTCGAATCACCCGTGTTCTCGCGAAGAACAGCCGGCAAGGCACCCACCAGGGACAACAACCGCTCCCGTGTGGTCGTGACGTCGGCACGCGCCTCGCGGATGTTCCGCGCCAGAGCGTGCATCTGGTCGAGATCTCGCTCCGCGCGTCGCCGCCAGGCAGTGTCGAGGTTTCCCGCACCGCACACCGGGCATGCTCGGTCGCCGGCATGTTGGTGCAGGCTCAGGGCCTCGGCCAGCAGTCGCCCAGCGCTCTCGGCCGTCTCCGCTGCCTGAGTGCTCGCACCGGCCTGCCGCTCGAGAGCGGTCCGGATCTGCTCGACCGCGGCATGGACATCCTGCCGCGCCGGGATACCGAGACCGACCAGACCGTTGAGGCGGTCGATCTCGGCCGTGTCGTCGGCGTAGAGCGCGATGTCGACCAGTTCATCAAGGTCGACCTTCCCTGCGGCGAGCAGCGATTCAGCACGTCGGGCACGGGGGTCGACGATCGTGGCGAGTTCGGCGAGGAGCGCGACCGGTGCCAGCGGCTTCCTGCTCAAGGACGCGACGCCCGACGAGCTCGTGTCCGCGGTCCGGGTGGTCGCCGCGGGTGAGGCACTGCTCGCGCCGACCGTCACCAGCCGGCTGATCGCGCACTTCGCCCGCCAGCCGAGCGTGATCGGCACGCCGCCCAGGCTCGACGGCCCCACCCCGCGCGAGCGCGAGGTGCTCGTGCTCATCGCGCGCGGCCTGTCGAACAAGGAGATCGCCGCGCGGCTCGTGGTCGCCGAGCAGACGGTGAGGACGCACATCGGCCGGATCCTCGGCAAGCTCGCGCTGTGCGACCGGGCGCAGGCGGTGATGGTCGCCTACGAGTCGGGCCTGGTGGCGCCGGGTGCCGACCCGATGCCCTGAACGCGTCGCCGGGGACGTTCAATGCCCCGAGCGCGTCGTTCAGGGCATGCCGGGCCACGCGGGGCGGCCGGGCGACTTGATCAAGCCGGGTTGTTGCTAGAACAGCGAGATCACGCCGTAGGCGAGCGCGGCCAGGGTCGCGGCCGCGGGTGCGGTGAGCACCCAGCCGATCGCGATGTCGCCGGCCACCGACCAGCGCACGGCCGACCGGCGCCGGGTCGCGCCGACGCCCATCACGGCCGAGGTCACCACATGCGTCGTGGACACCGGCGCGGCGAACACGAACGCGGTCAGGTACAACACCGACGACGCCGAGATCTCCGCCGCGAAGCCGTGCGCGGGGGTGAGGTGGAAGATCCGCCTGCCGAGCGTGCGCATGATCCGCAGCCCACCGGACCAGGTGCCGGCCGCGAGCGCGGTGGCGCACAGCACGATCACCCAGAACGGCACGGTGTAGTCGTCCTGACGCCCGGTGACCACGAGCGCGAGCACGATCACGCCCATGCTCTTCTGCGCGTCCTGCAGGCCGTGGCCCAGCGCCAGGCTCGACGCCGACACGATCTGCGCGCGGCGCAGCAGCCGGCCGGCCTTGTGCGCGTTGGCTCGCCGGAACGCCCACATCAGACAGATCATCACCAGGTAGCCGAGCGCCAGGCCGACGAGCGGGGACAGCACCATCGGGATCGCCACCTTGGTGACCACGCCCGTCCACTGCACCTGGGTCGCGGACGCGAGGGCCGCGCCGACCAGCCCGCCGATGAGCGCGTGCGAGGACGACGAGGGCAGCCCGAAGTACCACGTGGTGATGTTCCACACGATCGCGCCGATCAGCGCCGCGCCGACCACCATCAGGCCGCCGGTGGTGTGCGGGGTCGCGATGACGCCCTTCGCCACGGTGATCGCCACACCGGTGCCGGCGAGCGCGCCGACCAGGTTCATCACGGCGGCCAGGGCCAGCGCGCCGCGCAGCGACAGCGCCCGGGTGGACACCGCGCTCGCGACCGCGTTGGCGGCGTCGTGGAACCCGTTGGTGAAGTCGAATGCCGTGACGAGAACGATGATGAGGACGAGCCCGACGAGCTCCACGCGTCAGGACTCTTTCACCGCGATGCTGTGCACGACGTCGGCGACGTGCTCGAACGCGTCGGCCGCCGACTCGAGCTGGTCGATGATCTCCTTGAGCTTCATCACCGTCAGCGCGTCGAGCTCGCCGCTGAACAGCCACGACAGCAGCCGCCGGTAGACCTGGTCGGCGTCGTTCTCCAGCTCGTTGATCTTGACCCAGTAGTCGGTGAGGTTGTGCAGTGTCGACAGCCGCGGCATGGCGGCGGCGGTCAGCCGGGCCATCTGGTCGAGCAGTTCCACCTGCGCGCGCACGCCGTCGGGCAGCGCCTCCGGGTTGTAGAGCGCGGCGAGGTCGACGGCGGCGTCCATGAAGTCGATCACGTCGTCGAGCCGGACCGCGAGCCGGTAGATGTCCTCCCGGTCGAACGGCGTGATGAACGAGCGGTCGAGCTGGTCGATGATCGCGTGCGTCGCGTCGTCGCCGGCGTGTTCGGCGTCGTGCATGCGTTTGGCCAGGTCCGCGCGTTGCTCGGTCGGCGCCGACGCGAACTCCCGCAGCACGGTGACGGCCGAGACGATGTTCGTGCCGGCCACGCTGAACAGGTCGAAGAACCGGTTGTCCCCCGGCTTGAGACGTAGGCGCATCGAGGCTCCCCTCCGTGATCGTGCGGCTGAGTATGACCGCACGTCACATGAGCGAAACCCCCAGTCCACCCTACGTTCGTCGAATGTCCACTATGTGCCGAACGACGTGCTCCGCGTCCGCGCCCACGCCGGCCAGGACCGAGGACGGCTCGGAGTGCAGCCAGCGCAGGCCGATGGCGTAGAGGCCGGGGTGCCCGGTGACGCCGCGCTGGTGGCGCGGGTAGCCCCACTCGTCGAGCACGGGCAGGTCCAGCCAGCCGAAGTCGAGCTGGTAGCCGGTGGCCCAGAGGACCGTGGTGATGCCTTCCTCGTCGAGGTCCAGCTCGGTCCTCGTCGGCGGTGTCCAGCTGTCCGGCGGCGGGCGGTCGTCCGGCGGCGCGTCGATCTTCGCCGCGGCGATGTAGGCGTCGAAGAGTGGCTTGAGCTCCTGGTCGAACCCTGTGTCCACCTGGGTGAGCCGCTCGTCGAGGTCTGCGGAGAACCGCACCGTGGTGCCGTGGGCCTCGTCGAGGTGGCCGTAGAGCTTCACCCCGGCGCGGGCGAGGCCGCGCAGGTCGATGTCGTGGCCGCCGCCGGTGCCGGAGATGAGCGGGTCGCAGGCGAAGCGGGCGGCCGGCGTCGGGAGGTCGGCGACGGTGGGGAACGGGACGCCGACCTCGGCGCCGTTCAGGAAGGTCTGGAGCAGCCACCAGACGATGTCGCGGCCGCGGTACCGGCGGGGTGCCTTGGGGCACACCGAGACGGCGACGTGGACGTCGCGGCCGGCGAGGTGGAGCTCCTCGGCGAGCTGCCCGCCCGACTGGCCGGTGCCGACAACGAGCACGCCGCCGTCCGGTAGGTCCTCCGGCCTGCGGTAGTCCTGCGTGTGGAGCCGGTGGATGTGCTTCGCCAGCCGGTGCGCCGGGATCTTGGGGCGCGGGTACGGACCGGTGGCGAGGACGACGTTGCGGGCCTCGATGGTCCCGCCGTCCGTGTGGGCCTCCAGGTGGCCGTTCGCGGCGCCGAGCCGGCGGACCGCCGTGTTGAGCCGGACGGGCGCGGCGATGTCCCCGGCGTAGTCGGCGACGTACCGGGCGATGTCGTCGCGGGGCATGAAGGC
This sequence comes from Actinophytocola sp., assembly GCF_009379765.1. Lineage (GTDB taxonomy): Bacteria > Actinomycetota > Actinomycetes > Mycobacteriales > Pseudonocardiaceae > Actinophytocola. Next base: position 66,480 of record NZ_WHTD01000006.1, read on the forward strand.
GTCCGGGGCCTGGCCGCGGTAGGGCTTGCCGGGCAGCAGGATCGTGAAGTTGGGCGCGACGAGGTGGAAGCTGTCCCAGCGGTCCGGCCAGCTGCCGCCGAGCCGGTCGCGCCGGTCGACGACGAGGTGCTCGATGCCGGCCCGGGTCAGCCAGTAGCTCGTCGCGAGGCCGGCCTGCCCGGCGCCGATCACCAGCGTGTCGATGTTCATGCCTTGCGACGTTAGGTGCGGGGAGTCGTTGGCGCGTCGGGAGAATCGTGTAGTTCGGCCCGTGGGTGGTTCTGTCTAGACGAGGTGTTGCTCGTAGGCCCACGCGGTGGCCGCCGACCTCGTGGAGACGCCGAGCTTGGCGAAGATGTTGCTGACGTGGCGGGCGACCGTCTTCTCGCTCAGGAACAGCTCGGCGGCGATCGCCTTGTTGGTCCGCCCGGCGGCGACGTGCCGCAGTACCTGGGTCTCCCGTGCGGTCAGGGCGCCCTTGCCGGGCTGCCTCGCGCCCAGCTGCCGCAGGACCCAGTCGGCGGCGTCGCGTTCCATGCGGGCGGTGTCCTCGTCGCCGAGCGCGGCGCACGCGCGGCCGAGGAGGACGCGCGCGCGGGCGGCCTCGTAGGGGATGTCGAGGTCCTGCCACCGCGCCCAGGCCCGGCGCAGCTCCGTGGCCGCGTCGCGGGCGTGGCCCTCGGCCAGGAGGACGGCGCCGGTGGCGTGCCGGGCGGCGGCGTGGAGCAGCGGCGCGCCGAGTGCGTCCGCGTGCTGTGCGAGCTCGTCGGCCGCGTCGCGGGCGCCTCGCGGATCGCCGGCGGCGATCGCGATCTCGACATAGGCGGGGAGGAGGCGGCACCGGGTCGCCTGGTCGTCCGCGTCCTCGAGCGCGCGGTGGATGGAGGTGTGCGCGGTGGTCGGGTCGTCCTGGGCGAGCCGCAGCAGCGCGAGGCCGGGTTGGGGGTGGCGGCCCCAGCGGTTGGCCTGGCGGGGTAGTGCTCCTCGGCCTTGGTCAGCTCGCCGGTGAGCCGGTGCAGCTCGGCGACCTGGTAGCAGGCCGCGCCGGCCGCGGGGTGGTTCGACCCGAACCGCTGGGTCGCGCGCCTGGCGGCGTCGAGGGCCTCGGGCCAGGAGCCGTGGAGCCGCATGATCTCGGAGCGGTGGACCTGGCAGTGGCCGGCGTAGCGGGCGACGTCGGGCTGGGCGTCGCACCAGCGGGTGAGCGCGGTGGTCCACTCGGGCGCGGCGCAGGTCGAAGGTCTCCTGGCAGGCTTCGATGACGCCGCAGTAGATGTCCCCGGCGACGATGGCGGACACCTCGCCGGCCGTGACGGCGACCACGGCACCGGCATGGAGCTCGTCGAGCAGCGCGATGCCCTCGTGCGGCCGGCCGAGCCGGATGAGCGCGCGGGCCTGGATGTGCCGGGCCAGCGCGACCAGGTCCGGGTCGTCGAACCGGTGACCGATGGCGGCGGCGTGCTCGGCCCGCTCCATGCCGGTGCCGTGATCGCCGTCGAGCACGTGCTGCCGCGCGTCCGGCAGGAGCAGGTACCCGCGGACCACGCACTCCGGCTCGTCCTCGATCGCCTTGGCCGCCCGCCGAGCCAGCCGCTGCCGAGCGCGACCTCGCCCCGGTCGAGGAGCACGAACGCGAGCCAGAAGGCGCAGCGGGCGACGCTTTCCGGCGCGCTGTGTGCCCGGTAGGCCCGGGTCCAGAACTCGACGCAGTCCCGCCCGACGAGATGCGCGGCGGTGGCGAGCCGCTCGAGATCGTCGGCGTCGAGCGTGCGTTGGTCGTCGGACAGGGGCTTGGTAGGCCTGCGCCCAGGCACCGTCGAGGAACGCCTGCCGGCCTTGCTCGGTCGCGGTCATGGGCTCCACCCGCCACGCTCGCCCGCTGAGCTGCCGAATGTACCGCCGGCCTCCGGCCCCCGGTATCGATTCTACGGAGGCGCACCGACAGAACCGCCCGCCGCGGACCGCCGGCCGCGGACCGCCCGCTGTGGACAACGCCGAACCCGCGGGGGCCCCCCGCTTTCCACGCTACCGGCGGGAACCGACGGTTTCGGCCTGTCCACAGGACGTTGTCCACTGGCGCCTGTTTCGTCGGTGCCCGCCAGTACGCTGGATTCCGGGGGCCGGAGGTCAACCGCCGCGGGCCGGGAGGCCTCGCGGCGGCGGTCATCGCTCGGCTACGCGGGCCCGGAGGTCGGACGGCCGCCGGTTTACCGCTCGGCTGTACGCGGCCGCGGACCGGCCGCCGCCGGCCGAGGGTCATCGCTCGGCTATGCGCTTGATCGCGGCCAGGCGGGCGTCCCACCGCACCGCCACCGCGGACATCCAGCGGGCCGCCGCGCCCAGCGGCTCCGGGCGGACCGTGTAGCGCATCTCCCGGCCCTGCTTGTGGCCCTCCACCAGGCCCGCCCGGTCCAGCACCGCCAGGTGCTTCACGATCGCCTGCCGCGACACCGGCAGGCGCGCGGCCAGCACGGTCGCGGTCGCCTCGCCGCGGGCGGCCAGCTCGTCCAGCAGCAGGCGGCGGGTCGGGTCGGCGAGGGCCACCAGCACCACGGTGACCGCGTCGTCGCCGGCCAGTGCGGTCATCGCGACGTCAGGTACGCGCGCAGCTCGTCCAGCTCCATGCGCCAGCCGTCGGTGTTCTCGGCGATGTGGTCGGCGCGCTCGGACTCCGTGCGGTCCAGCTCGGCGAAGCCGCTCTCCACGACCCGCAACCGGGTCCCGGCACCGTCCGGGTGCAGGGTGAACTCCACCAGGGTCGTGTTGCCGGGCGTGGGCTCGACACCCGGGCGCGCCCAGCGGTAGGAGAACAGGTGCGGCTCGTCGACCTTCTCCACCACCCCGTGGACCGTGTCGACGGCCTCACCGTTGCGCCAGGTGCAGGTCATCGCGCCGCCCGGGCGCAGGTCGATGGTCGCGCCGGCGTTGCCGAACCACGTGCCGATGTGCGACGCCTCGGTCACCGCGGCCCACACCTCGGTCACCGGCGCGTCGATGAGAATCTCCCGCTCGATCTGCGAAGGAATGGTCATGTCGGATCTCCTCCTCAACTCAACGTGCTACCGAAGGGTTGCACATCGAGCTACAAAAGCGCAACCCGTGGGTTGCGAATGACGGACGCCCACGGGGAGTGAACACGGCCACGCCGTACGCTGGCCGGGTGGTCGCACCCGCTGTGTCGCAGGAGTCGCCGGCAGCGTCCGACAAACCGGACGAACACCCGCCGCGCTGGCATGTCCTGGTCAGGGTGCTCATCGCCGCCGCCGCGGGGGTGCTGCTCTATCTCAGTGGGCCGCCGCGCACGCTCTGGTGGTTCGCGCCGATCGCGTTCGCCGTCCTCGCCTGGCTGATCCACGGGCGCCGCGCCCGCGCGGGCTTCGGTTACGCACTGTGCTTCGGCCTCGGGTACCTGGTCCCGCTGCTCGCGTGGACGGGCGAGTACGTCGGCGTCGTCGCGTGGCTGCCGCTGGCCCTCGCCGAGGCGCTGCTGGTCGGCCTGGTCGGCGCCGCGATCGCGGTGGTCGGCGTGCTGCCGGTGTGGCCGCTGTGGGCCGCCCTCCTGTGGGTGGCCGGCGAGGCGCTGCGCGCGATCTTCCCGTTCGGCGGCTTCCCGTGGGGCAACGTCGCGTTCACCCAGCCCGAGGGCGTCTACCTGCCGCTCGCCACGGTCGCCGGCGTCCCGCTCATCGGGTTCGCCGTCACGCTGACCGGGTTCGGCCTCGCCGCGCTGGCCCAGCGGCTCGTCAGTCGCGAGCTCGGGGTGCGTCAACTGCTCGCGCCCGTGCTCGCGACGCTGCTGCCGATCGCCGCCGCGTTCGGCTCGCTGCCGCTGGTCGGCACGGACGCCAACGACGGCGAGGCGACGGTCGCGGTCGTGCAGGGCAACGTGCCGCGTGCGGGCCTCGACTTCAACGCCCAGCGCCGGGCCGTGCTCGACAACCACGTCGCGCGCACCGAGAAGCTCGCCGACGACGTCGCGGCCGGCCGGCTCGACCAGCCCGACCTCGTGATCTGGCCGGAGAACTCCTCGGACATCGACCCGTACCGCAACCCCGACGCGTGGGCCGGCATCGTCCGCGCTGCCCAGGCCGTCAAGGCACCGATCGCCGTCGGCTCCGTGCTGGTGGGCGACGACGGCCTGCCGCGCAACACGATGCTGCTGTGGAACCCGGCGAAGGGGCCGGTCAACCAGTACACGAAACGCCAGCTGCAGCCGTTCGGCGAGACGATGCCGTGGCGGCCGTTCTTCCGGCTGTTCACCTCCACGGTGGACCGGGCCGGCCAGTTCGTGCCGGGCACCGAGGCGACCCTCTTCGACATGGCGAACGCCCGGGTGGGCCTCGCGACGTGCTACGAGGTGGCCTTCGACGGCGTCGTGCGGGAGTCGGTGAAGGGGTCGAACCTCCTCGCGGTGCCGACGAACAACGCCACGTTCGGCTACACCGAGATGACCTACCAGCAGCTCGCGATGGACCGGGTGCGGGCCGTCGAGCACGGCCGGACCGTGGCCGTCGCGGCCACGAGCGGGGTCAGCGCGTTCGTCATGCCGGACGGCTCGGTCACCCAGCAGACCGGGCTCTTCGTCGACGCGGCCCTGGTCCAACGGGTCCCGCTGCGGTCTACGACTACGCTGTCAGATCGACTCGGTCCGAGCCCGGAGTGGGTCATGACGATCGCCGGGCTGGGTGCGTTCGCCTTCGCGATCACCGTGCGGCGGCGCAGGCGGTCGAGCAAAGCCTGACAAAGTTGCGGCGCGCCCGCGCCGGCGAGGAGGAGAACGACGTATGGCAGACCAGCTCGAGCCGGTGCTGGTGGTTGTCCCGACCTACAACGAGCGGGACAACCTCGAGCCGATCGTGACCCGGCTGCATGCGACGCTGCCGAAGGCGCACGTCCTCGTCGTCGACGACGGCAGCCCGGACGGCACCGGCGAGATAGCCGATGAGCTGGCCAAGGACGACGAGCGGGTGCACGTCATGCACCGCACGGAGAAGAACGGCCTCGGGGCCGCCTACGTCGCCGGGTTCCGGTGGGGGCTGGACCGGGACTACGCCGTGCTGGTCGAGATGGACGCCGACGGCTCGCACGCGCCGGAGGACCTGCCCCGGATCCTGGACGCGCTGACCGACGCCGACCTCGCGATCGGCTCGCGGTACGTGCCGGGCGGCAAGGTGGTCAACTGGCCGGCACGGCGGGAGTTCTTCTCCCGGGGCGCCAACCTGTACTCGCGGCTGGCGCTCGGCGCGAAGATCAAGGACATCACGGCGGGCTACCGCGCGTACCGGCGGGCGGCGCTGGAGAAGATCCGGATCGACAACGTGGCCTCGCAGGGCTACTGCTTCCAGATCGACCTCGGCTGGCGCACGATCGAGGCAGGGTTCACGGTCGTCGAGGTGCCGATCACGTTCACCGAGCGGGAGCACGGCGTGTCGAAGATGACCGGCGACGTCATCCGCGAGGCGCTGATCCGGGTGACGAAGTGGGGCCTGCGCCGCCGGGGCAACCAGCTGAGGTCGCTGTTCACCCGGCGATCCGCGTGACGCACGACGTCATCGGGGAATGGCGTTGGGGTGCGGAGCTCGACTCGGTGGTGGTCGCACCGAAGTCGCACCGGGTGGTGTTCGAGAACGAGCATGTGCGGGTGCTGGAGATCGAGGTCCAGCCCGGCTCGCGCGAGCCGGAGCACACGCACCGCCTGCCGAGCGTGATGATGACCGACCGGCCGGCCAGGATCCGTTACCGCATCGGCGACGAGGTGATCTTCGAGTCGCCGGACCCGCTACCGCCGCCCGTGGAGCTGACCGCCACCTGGTACGGCCCCCAGGGCCCGCACTCGGTGGAGAACATCGACACGGTCCCGATGCGCGCGATCCGGGTGGAGCTCAAGGACGCCTGACGCCGAATGCCACACCGGGACGGGCTGGTCCCTGGTGTGGCATTCGGCGTGGGTAAGCCGCGGGAGGGCTTACGCGGATCGGCTGCGACGGACCTTCAGCTCCTGCAGGCGCTCGGCCAGCAGGTCCTCCAGCTCGGGGATGGAACGGCGCTCCAGCAGCATGTCCCAGTGGGTGCGCGGGGGCTTGACCTTCTTGGCCTCCGGCTCGGTGCCGTCGATCAGCTTCGAGGCGGTGCCATGGAGGCGGCACTCCCACATCGCCGGGACGTCGGCGTCGTCCGAGAAGGGGACCTCGAACTCGTGGTCCTTGGGACACGCGTAGCGGATGGTGCGGCGTGGTGCGAGATCGTGGTTACGATCTGTCTCGTAGCTGACCGCGCCAAGTCGGCTTCCACGGAGTACACGGTCGGCCATCGTGACATCCTTTCGTTCGGCTCCCGCTGGAGCCAGGGTCGTGCTCACCAAGAGCAACGCTGGTGTGGGTCGATTCGTTCCCACCTGCCACACGTGGTTGCTCTGGGTGACCTGCGTCAGCCCCACAACTTAAGCTTCCACCGTTGAGAGGGCGCTTAAACGTGTTCGTGACGCAGCTGTCTCAGGTTTGGTCGCAATCATCGCCCATGTGGGGGATGAGGCTGCGCCTGATGGCCGTCAGGCCAGACTGAGTTGTCCCTTCGCGGCCACATTGGGGCCGAGATCGCCCAACCGGAAGTGTCGGCGGCATAAAACCTGGTAACGGACCGTAGTCGCCCTCGCGGATTCGGACAACGCACGTTCCGTGTCTGTCGTATCCGCTACGAGTACGGTGTCGCCGGCCCGCATCACCGCGCCGTCCACGACCCGCGCGTTGAACCGCGCCGGCAGCCCGCACCAGCACAGCACGTCGACCTGCACCGGCTCCAGCTCGTCGGCCAGCTCGAACAGCCGGCGCGACCCCGGGAACAGCTCGCTGCGGAAGTCCGTCGCGATGCCGAAGCAGTACACGTCGACCTGCACGTCGTCGGCGAGCTCGGCCAGCTGGTCGACCTGCTGGGGGGTGAGGAACTGGGCCTCGTCGACGATCAGGTAGTCGACCCGGCTGCCGGCGGCCCACCGCTCCCGCACGAGGTCGCGCAGGTCGATCCCGGCGTGCACCTCGATCGCGGTGCGCGTGATGCCGATCCGGCTCGAGATCTGCGGCTTGCCGGACCGGTCCAGGTGCACCAGCAGCAGCCCCTTGCGACCCTGTCGTGCGTGGTTGTGGTCGACCTGCAGCGCCAGCGTCGACTTCCCGCAGTCCATCGGCCCGTAGTAGAACCGCAGGTGCCCGATCACCGGCACGGCTCGGCGCGACCCCGCGGCGGGCACCGCGGACAGCGCGTCGGTCGGGTCGGTGACGGTCGGGTAGTCGAGGTTCGGCGGGATCGGCTCCACGGACCGGCAGCCTATCGACAGGACCGGCTACAGGACGGCGGGCTCCGGGTTGCCGACCGCGCGGATGGCCCTGCGGACCGGCACGAAGAACATCAGCACCAGGCCGACCGCGAAGAACACCACCAGCGAGATGATCGCCGGCCGGTACGAGCCGGTCGCGCCCGCGACCGCGGCGAACAGCAGCGGACCCATCCACGACGTCGCCCGCTCGCCGATCTCGTAGATCGAGAAGTACTGCGCCTCCTTGCCCGGCGGCACCATCTGGCTGAACAGCGACCGGGACAGCGCGTTGGTCCCACCCAGCACCAGGCCGATGCCGGCCGCGAGGAGGTAGAACTGCAGCGCCTGGCCGGCCTGCACGAAATATGCGGCGCCGATCACGACCAGCCACACGGACAGGCTGATCATGATCGTCCTCTTGGCGCCGAGCCTGCGGGCGACGAGGCCGTGCAGCACGCCGCCGAAGAACGCCACGAACTGCACGATGAGGATCGTCGAGATCAGCACCGTGTCCTCGAAGTTCAGCTCCTCGCTGCCGTACTGCGCGGACACGTTGGCGACCGTCGCGATGCCGTCGGTGTAGATCAGGTAGGTGCCGAGGAACGCGAGCGTCAGTGGGTAGGCGCGGGCGAGCTTGATCGTGTTGCCGAGCTCGCGGAAGCCACCCCTCAGCACCCCGGCGCCGTGCTCGCCGCCATGCGGGCGCTGGTGGTTCTTCAGGCGCCGCAACGGGATCAGCGTGAACGCCGCCCACCAGATGCCCGACATGAGGAACGCGATCTGCGCGGCGTTGCCCTCGGAGAGCCCGAGCGAGTCGTGTGCGAGGTAGATGGCGAGCTGCAGCAGGAGCGCGGTCCCGCTGCCGAGGTAGCCGAACGCCCAGCCCTTGGTCGAGAGGCCGTCGCGCTCGTCGGCGGTCGCGATCTCCGGGATGAACGAGTAGTAGATCACCACCGACGTGCCGTAGCCGATGTTGCCGAGGATGAACAGGATCACGCCGAGCTGCCAGTTCGTCCCGGCCACCAGCGACATCAGCGCGGTCGCCGCCGCGCCGCCGAACGCGGACACGGCGAGCATCCGCTTCTTGTTCTGCGTCCGGTCGGCGATCGCGCCCATCAGCGGCACGATCAGCACCTGGACGACCGTGGCGACGGCCAGCAGGTAGCCCCACAGCGTGCCGGCCTGGAAGTGCAGGCCGAACACGTCGATCTGGCAGTCGAGGAGCTTGTTCGTGCCGCCGTCGCCGTCCGAGGGGCACGGGTTGGGCCCGTTGGTCGCCTTGTCCGCGAGGGCGGCGTCGCCGGCCACCGACGTGAGGTAGAGAGCGCCGAACACGGTGATGACCGAGGTCGGGAACACCGAGTTGGCCCAGTCGTACCAGACCCATCCGCGCTGCTCACGGCGCCGGTCGGGCGCGCTGCCCACCGTCTCGGGGCTGTCGTCCACGACACTCATCGATCCTCCATCTGCGGGCTGGCACGCGGGACCTTATCTGTCGGCCGGCCGAGGATGATCGACTCCCGTGACCTGATGCCAAACGGTGCTCTACCAGCCGGGAAATGTTCAGCGTGTCGCTACCGGGCCGCGTATGAGTGACGTGTGATGCTTGTGTGTTGAAAGTTGCGGTTGTGACTTCTGTGACTGTCGCTTACCGTCCGATGCATGAGCGGTAGGCGTGTCTTCGTCGGATTTGTCCTAACTCTCATGGCCACTGTGCTGGTCTCCGCCGGTGTTCAGCTCGCCATGGCCGGGACGGCCGCCGCCGACCCGCCGTCGAGCGCGTGGGCGAAGCTGCGGATGTGCGAGGCCAGCGGCCGCTACGACATCGTCGCGTCGCACGGCGGCTACTACGGCGCTTACCAGTTCGACCTGCCGACGTGGCGCAGCGTCGGCGGCAGCGGCTACCCGCACCGGGCGAGCCCCGCCGAGCAGGACTTCCGGGCGCTCTACCTCTACCGGATGCGCGGTTGGCAGCCGTGGGTCTGCGCCCGCAAGCTCGGCCTGCGGGCGGACGGCGACGCGCGGAGCAAGCGGGTGCCGACCCGGGCCGAGGCCGCCTACATCGGCGGCGGCGGCGCGCCCGCCCCGGTGCCGCCGTCCGGGATGCCGGCATGGCCGGGCCGGGTGTACGCCTACGGCGACTGCGCCCCGGCACTGCGGACCTGGCAGCTGCGGATGAACAAGTACGGCTACGACTTCGAGGGCACCGGCTGCTACTACGCCGAGACCCGCGCGGCGGTCCTGGCGCTGCAACGGGCCAACGGCATCAAGGACTCCGGGCTGCTCGGCCCGAAGACCTGGGAGGCGGCGTGGAAGGGGAAGCCGCCGCGCTGAGCGGCCGGGTCAGCGGTTGGCTCGGGCGTACCGACGCCCGAGCCACACCGCGAAGCCGATCGTCGCCGCGCCGCCCAGCACGACCAGGCCAACGGGCAGGTTGGCGGCCGGCCCGTCCGCGGCGTCGACTCGACCGGGACCGCGAGGCCCGTCGGCTCGGTCATTCTCTCGTGGTGCCCGACCGGCGGCACGCGTGTCGCATCCGGTGCGCTTGGCGGGAACGACGGCGCGTGCTCGCCCCACTCCCACGGGGTCCGATACGCCAGCTCGCTCGGTGTGATCACCACGCCCCCGGGCACGGTGATCGTCGCGACCGACATGTCCGCCCCGAGGACACCCTGGGTGGCCGACACCGTCCAGGTGTCCTCGAACGGGAGCGTGACCTCGGCCGCGTAGTGGCCCTCCGACGACATCGGCCGGCCGGGGAACGCGATGGAGAGGCCCTCGCCACTGGTCAGCTGCGGGGCGGTCGAGCCGGGGTCGGCGGGCTGGTAGGGGTACGAGCCGTGCTGGAGGACCCACTAGCCGAACGTGTAGGTCACGCCGGGCTCGATCATCGCCGGCAGCGGTACGAGGACGCGCCGCGTCACGTCGCCTTGTTCGAGCGGACGTACCGGCGGCCCAGCCAGACGGCGAAGCCCACCGTCGCGACGCCGCCCAGGATCACGAGGCCGACCGGCAGCGACGAGCCGGGCTCGTCGATCGCGGCGTCGTTGCTGCGGGGCGCCACCTGTGGCGCCACGCTCTCCGAGGTGGGTGCCGCCCCCGGGCCGGCCATGCTCGCGTCCGGTGCGGTGGGCGGGAACGACGGCTGGATCACGCCCCAGTCGTAGGGCGCGCGCTTCTGCATGTCGCTCGGCGCGATCTCCACGCCGCCCGGCACGGTGACCGTCGCGACGAGGGCGTCGGGCATGAGGATGTCGTGCTTCGAGCTGATCGTCCACGTGCCGTCGTGCGGGAACAGGACCTCCGTCGAGTAGTGGCCCTTCGTCATGCTCGGCGTCCCGGTGAACTCGACCTCCTCGCCCTTCTCGTCGGTCGCGAGTAGCGCGGTCGGCCCGAGGTCGCCGCCCATGTACGGGTACGAGCCGTGCTGGAGGATCCAGTAGCCGAACGTGTAGGTCACGCCCTGCTCGATCATCGCCGGCGGCGGGTCCAGCAACGTCTCCTCCCAGTTGCCGGCCTGCGCGGTCGACGTGGCCAGCAGCCCGCTGGCCAGTACGGTGCCCAGCACCACCAGGATTCTCTTCATGCCATGACTACACCGCCGCGCCCGCGCCGGTTCCGCGCCGATCTCGCGTGTACTGGGCGGAACCCCGGCGGGCCGGCCGGTGTATCAGGGTTGGTCGAGGAGGACGCCCACGGACGACCAGACAGCCGACGACGACGCGGTGGCACGGGCCCGCGCGGGTGACCGGGACGCCTACGCGCTCCTGGTCGCGCGCTACGCCGCGCTCGCACACCGGACCGCCTACCTGCTCGGCGCCGGGGACGACGCCGAGGACGTCGTGCAGGAGGCGTTCGTGAAGGCATACCGCGGGCTCGGGTCCTTCCGGGCCGGGGCGCCCTTCCGGCCGTGGCTGCTGCGGATCGTCGCCAACGAGACCAACAACCTGCACCGCGGCGTGCGCCGGCGCCGGACGCTCGAGCTGCGGCTGGCCGAGCCGGACGTCGAGCCGGTCGAGCCGGAGCGGGAGGCCGTCGCCGCGGACGCGCGGGCTCGGGTGCTGGCCGCGGTCGACGCGATGTCCTATCGCGACCGCCAGGTGCTGACCTGCCGGTACTTCCTCGACCTTTCCGAGGCCGAGACCGCGGAGGTGCTCGCCTGGCCGCGCGGCTCGGTCAAGTCCCGGCTGTCCCGGGCGATCGTGAAGCTGCGCCGGACGCTGCCGGCCAAGCTCGTGGAGGAGGTGGCCCGTGACTGACGACGACATCGCTCGTGACATCGAGGCCGCCCTGCGCGAGCTCGGCACCAGACTCGACGTCCCGTCGCCGCCGTCCGGCCTGGCCGCGGCGGTGCTGGACCGGCTCGACGAGCCCGCCTCCGCGCCGCGCCTGCTGCCCAAGCTGGTCGCCGCCGCGGTCGCGCTGCTGGTCGCGCTCGCGGTCGCCATGACCGTATCGCCGACCGTGCGCGCCGCGGTGCTCGACTTCTTCCGCATCGGCGGGGTGGAGGTGCACTACGAGCCGCCGCCGGTACGCCCGTCGACGTCGGACGCGACGCAGCCGGGGGAGCACGCGGTGACCCTCGAGGAGGCGCGGGCCGCCGTCCGGTTCGACATCAAGGTGCCCGCGCGGCTCGGCGAGCCCGAGGCCGTGCGGGTGATCGACAACTACCCGCTCGACGGCACCCCGCCGCGGGTGGTGTCGCTGCACTGGCAAGGCGCCCGGGTCGACGAGCTCGACGGGCGGATCTCCCCGGTCTTCGAGAAGTTCCTCGGCGCGGAGGACGTGGTCCGCACGACAGTCGACGGCAACGCCGGGGTGTGGATCCCGCGGCCGCACCCGGTGCTGTACGTCGACCGGTCCGGCACGGTCCACGAGGAGTCCGCCCGCCTGTCGGCGAAGACCCTGATCTGGGAGGCGGACGGCGTCACCTACCGCGTGGAGGGCGACTTCACCCGCGAGGAGGCCGTGGCGATCGCGGAGTCGATGCGCTAGACGCCCTGAACGACGCGTTCGGGGCGTCGAGCGTCTCGAGCGCGTCGTTCAGGGCGTGAAGGCCGCGGGACCGTGTCAGAGGCCGGTGGCGCCGTCGGTCAGCTCGCGGAGGATGTCGGCGTGGCCGGCGTGCCGGGCGGTCTCCTCGACCATGTGGGCCACGATCACACGCAGTGAGTCCAGGCCGTCCTCACCCGGGTTGGGGGTCGCGGACATCGTGGACAGGTCGTGGGCGCGGACGATCTCGTCGTGCCGGGCGCACGCCGCCCGGTAGGCCGCGACGACCTCGGCGCGGGTGGTCGGGTCAGGCACCGTCCACGCATTCCGCAGGCCGGTGTCCGACCCGAGGAAGACGCGCTGGAACCAATGCTCCTCGACATAGGTGAGATGCCGCACCAGCCCGAGCAGGCTCGTCCCCGACGGGACCCCCGGTGCGCGCTGCTCGGCGTCGGTCAGCCCCTCCGACACCCGCACGACCGCGGCCCGCATCTTGTTGAGGTAGTGCAGGAGCACCTCGCGCTCGTCGCCGACCTTCTCGTAGATCGTCGTCATGGCGCGGGACACTAGTGTCCCCCGGTGGCCGCGGCTACCCGATCAGGCGACCGCCCAGAGCCCCCGCTCGCGCAGGACGTCGCGCAGCACGGCCGGCCGGTCGGTCATCAGGCCGTCCACGCCGAGGTCGATCAGCTCGTTCATCTGGGTCGGCTCGTCGATGGTCCACACGTGCACCTCGATGCAACGCCGGCGCGCGGCCGCGACCAGCCGCCTGTCGACCACCGTGAGCCGGCCGTGCCGCACCGGGACCTGCGCGATCCGCTGGTGGCCGCGCCTGCGCTGCACCCACTGCGGGAGGCGGCCCGACGCCCACAGCCTCGCGATCGCCCGGGTGCCCATCGCGGTCAGCAGCTTCTCGCCGCCGAACCGGCGGACCTTCTCCAACCGCGCCTCGGAGAACGACGCCACGCACACCCGGTGCAGCGCGTTCGTCCGGCGCAGCGTGTCGACCAGCGGCTGGATCGCCGACTCGGCCTTCACGTCGATGTTCAGCAGCGCGTCCGGCAGCTCCTCGAGCACCTCCTCCAGCCGGCTCACCGGCTCCCGGCCGCCGATCCTGGCGCCCCGCACGACCGACCACGGCAGCCGCGCGACCACGCCGCTGGCGTCTGTGGTGCGGTCCAGGACGGGGTCGTGCTGCACCACGACCACACCGTCGCTCGTGGCGCGGACGTCGGTCTCCAGGTAGTGGTAGCCCTCGTCGACGGCCCGGCGGAACGCGGACAGCGAGTTCTCCATCCCCGCGAGGTCGTCGTAGTGCCAGCCACGGTGGACGAACGCGCGCGGGTACGGTCCGGTGAGAAAGGCGTGGTCCTGCACGCTGCCGAGTCTGCCAAAGCGGCGTGGCGGGTGGGTGCACGAACCGTGGCGAGATAGCGTCGAGCACATGGCGCCCCGATCGACTACTCCGTTCGGCCGACGATGACCGCACCGGAACGGCTCAAATCCCGCGCCGAGCCTCGACACTGCGGATGGTGCGGTCTGCGGCTCCCGGACGAGCGGGACGGGCGTGGCCGGGTGGGCCGGCCACGCCGGTACTGCTCGCAATCCTGCAGGCAGCGGGCCTACGAGCGGCGCTCCGCCGTGCAGCGCGGTGGCCTGCCGGAGGACGCCGTCGTGCTGTCGGCCGCCGAACTGGCCGACTTGCAGGACCGCCTGTTCCAGCTACGCTGCGCCGCTGAGGACGTGGTGACCGCCGCTGACGACGGCGCCGCGCCCGGGGAGTTGAAGGACCTCGCGGCTCAGGTCGTTCGAAGTGCCCACGGGCTTGAGCGGCTGCGCTGAGGCGGGTCCGTCGGCTACCCTTCGTGGCCAGTTGTCAAATCAACCAATCGAGGCGTTCCATGAGCACCGACAGCACCTCGCGTGCGGAGGTGCTGACGGCCGCGCTGGAGGCGGTGCTGACCGCGACGGACACCGCGTTCGCGGTCACCGATCCGCGCGGCCGGGTGCGCTGGGCGAACCGCGCGATGGTCGAGCTCCTCGACCTCACCCCCGAGCAGGCCGCCGGCCGATCCTTACCCGCGCTGCTCGCCGGCGCCCCCGACGAGCCCCATGACGGGGTGGTGATCCCACTCGCCGGCACCGGCGGCGGGCAGCGGTGGCTCGAGGTGCGCTGCAGCGCACTGGCCGACGAGCGGCTGCTGTACCAGGCATCCGACGTGAGCAGGTGGCAGGAGCGCACGCTCGACCCGGAGCGGCGTGGCGAGTGGCAGGCCGAGCTCGGCCGCCTCGCCGACGAGGACCCGCTCACCGGCCTGCTCAACCGTCGCGCGCTGACCAGGGAGCTGGAGCGCAGGCTCGCCCTCGGCGGCGCCGGCGCGCTCCTGCTGATCGACCTCGACAACTTCAAGGACATCAACGACCTGCGCGGCCACCCGGCCGGCGACCGGGTGATGTGCACGCTGGCCAACGCGCTGCGCGAGCGGCTCGGCAACGCCGACCGGAACGGGCACGCGCTGGGCAGGCTCGGCGGCGACGAGTTCGCCGTGGTGCTCGCCGACACCGACGAACGGGCCGCCGCCGACGTGGCCGACGAGCTGCGCAACGCGGTGGCCACGATCCCGCTGATCGGCGCGGGCGGCACCACCCGGGTCACCGCCAGCGCGGGCGTCGCCGAGTTCACCTCCGGGGACACCTGGCAGGCCGTGCTCGCCAACGCCGACCTCGCGCTGCACGCGTCCAAGACCGCCGGCCGCAACCGGGTCACCGTCTACGAACAGGGCCACTACACCGACACGGCCATGCGGGTCACCGTGCTCGACCGGGTGCGGGACGCGCTCGCCGGCGGCGGCTTCGCGTTGCACGCCATGCCGATGGTGAAGCTCGGCAGCAACCGGATCGTCGGCCATGAGTTGCTCCTGCGCCTGGAGGACGGCCGCGAGCCCTACCTCGGCCCGGGGGACTTCCTGCCCGCCGCCGAACGCAGCGACCTCGTGTTCGACATCGACCGCTGGGTCATCGGGACCGCCATCGACACGCTCGTCGCGCATCCGTACCCGGGGCTGCGGTTCAACGTCAACGTGTCCGGGCGGACGTTGGAGGACGAGGAGTTCGGCGACTTCGTGCTCGACCGGCTCGCCGCCGCGGGGGTTGCGCCCGGCCGGCTCGGGTTCGAGATCACCGAGACCGCCGCGGTCACCAACCTGAGCGCCGCGCGCACCCTGGCCCAGCGGCTGCGCGCCACCGGCTGCCGGATCTCCCTGGACGACTTCGGTGCGGGCTTCGGCTCGTTCGTCCACTTGAAACAGTTGCCGATCACCGGGGTGAAGATCGACGGCGAGTTCGTCCGCGGCATCGACTACGGCAGCCGGGACACCGTGCTGGTGCAGGGAATCGTGGACATCGCGCGCGGGCTCGGCATCTCCGTGGTGGCCGAGTGGGTCGAGCGGTCCACCCAGGTCGACGCGCTCGCCCGGCTCGGGGTGCGGGTCGCGCAGGGCTTCCACCTCGGCAAGCCCGCGCCGCTCTCGGAGCTCCTGGCCCGCCCGCACGCGGCGTGGGTACGCCGGCCGCAGCTGATGTCGCGGGCCATCGAGACGCCGGTCACCGAGAACACTCCCTGATACCGCGCCGACCGGGCCACAGCCATAATCAAGCGGCACTCGACCGGGCAGGACGACCATGGGTGGAGATCCCGCGAACGGGCCCGGGGTCCCCACGATGCTCCCCACATGCCTGCGGCGGTGATATCCGATGTCCCAGTCGACTGCGAAGACCGACAGCAGCGCGGAGATCAGCGGGTTGACGATCTGTATCCAGAACACCGACGCGCAGATCGACGCCGCCCTGGACTCGGGTGACCAGCGCGCGTTCCGGGTGTGGTGCCTGCGCCGCGCCTCGCTGCTCGCGCGGGTCGAGCGGGTTCTCGTCGAGGCCGCGACAGCCGCCTGAGGCGATATCGGGAAAACCGCCCAACAGAATAGAACTCCGGTTCGCCGGCAGCCTGTGCATGGCTGCCGGCATTTCTTTTTGGATGGTTCCCGTGGTTGGTCGAGTGGTTCTCGACCAGTTCAACGGTGTCACCTCGGGCCAATCGTCAGTGGGTTGAATGTGGTTCGAGAACTGCGTCGTCCGGCAATTTCCGGCGGTATGTTCGCTGCTGTTCCGCCCGATATTCCGCCGAATTCATGAGGTGCAGACGAATGATCACCATTGACGAGATGGCCGGCCTGATCCGCCAGGAGATGCGCGGCAAGCTGCCCAAGGACGTGCGGATCGACGAGTCGACCCGGCTGGACGAGCTGGGTCTGTCCAGCCTCCAGGTGTCGGAGATCGTGTTCACCCTCGAGGACGAGCACGGCGTCGAGTTCGACCCGGCCAAGGCCGCCGACGCGCAGACCTTGGGCGAGCTGCTGGCCCTGGGCAACGAAGCGGTGCTGGAAGTCAGCTGACCGGCCGGTGAAGAACGTCTAGGAGAGCAAGGAGTCAGCCCATGGACGGGCGCGAGCACTATACCTTCATTCTGATCTCGGCGCTGCTGCCGCTGTTCGGCGTCGCGGCCGCGGTCGTGCTGCTGTGGAACCGGCTGGTCGGCCCCGCCGACCTGATCGTGTTCGGGATCATGTACGTCATCGCCGGGCTCGGTGTGTCCACCGGCTACCACCGGCTGCTGGCACACCGGGCGTTCAAGACCACCCGCCCGCTGCGGATCTTCTTCGCCTCGGCCGGCGCGGTCGCCGGTCAGGGCCCGCCGGTCATCTGGGTGGCCCACCACCGCCGCCACCACCGGGTGGCCGACAAGCCGGGCGACCCGCACAGCCCCTACTCCGACGAGGAGCCGGGCATCAAGGGCGCCCTGAAGGGCCTGTGGCACGCGCACATGGGCTGGCTCTTCGACCGGGGTCTGTCCTCGGACCCGATGCGCTACTGCCCGGACATCCTGCGGGACAAGGACATGCGCTTCATCTCGAAGTACTTCGTCTGGTTCGTCGCGGGCGGCGTGGTGCTGCCGGGCCTGCTCGGCCTCGCGCTGACCGGGACGCTCTTCGGCGCCATGACCGGCGCGCTCTGGGGCGGGTTCGTGCGGTTCTTCGTCGCGAACCACATCACCTACGCGGTGAACTCGATCGGCCACTACTTCGGCCGGCGCCGGTTCGCCACGCCGGACGAGTCGCGCAACGTCGGCTGGCTCGCGCTGTTCTCGTTCGGCGAGGCCTGGCACAACAACCACCACGCGTTCCCGCGCTCGGCGAGCCACGGCATGCGCTGGTACGAGCTCGACATCAGCGCGCTGGTCATCCGCTCGCTCGAGAAGCTGGGGCTGGCGACCAACGTCATCCGCATCGACCGGGAGCGCCAGGACCAGAAGGCGATCGCGTGGGAGAAGCTCGGCGGTGGCCGGCACGCCCGGTCCAACCCGGACAAGCCGCTGGCCCTGCGGTCCCGCACGTCCGCGGTCGGGATCGTCGATGTCGAGTGACGCCCTGTGGAACGCGCTGACCGGCGCGGACCGCTCCGGATCGTTCCGCACGTCGCTGCGCTGCTGGGTCGAGGACCGGTGGGAGGCGGCGACGTGGAGCGAGGTGGTCGCCGACGCCGAGAACATGACCGCGGGGCTGCGGCGGTGCGGGGTGCGGCCGGGGACCCGGGTCGCGACCGTGCTCACCAACGGTCCACACGCCGTGCGCGGTCTGCTCGGCGTGTGGCTCGCGGGTGGGGCGGTCGCGTCCCTGCCGGTGCCGGCGCGCGGCATGGACGGCGCGGAGTACGCCAAGCAGCTGCGCACGATCTGCGAGCGGCTGCGGCCGGAGGTGTTCCTGCTCGAGGAGCGCATGTTCGGGCTCCTCGACGAGGACCTGCGGACGAAGCTCCGCGCCCGGACCTGGGAGTCGTTGCACGGCACCGGAAGGGTCGACGCCTCCCCGCCGGGGGACGACGACCTGGCGTTCGTGCAGTACTCCTCGGGGAGCACCAGCGCGCCCAAGGGCTGCATGCTCACCCCGCGGGCGATCGGGCACCAGCTCGAGCTGATCACCACGATGCTCGACGGGCGGCCGGAGGGCGAGACGACGGTGTCGTGGCTTCCCCTGTCGCACGACATGGGCATCTTCGGCACGCTGCTCACGCCGTGGATCAACGACTGGACGCTCTATCTGTCCACTCCGGAACGGTTCACCTTCGCGCCGCGGACGTGGTTCGGCGACATGGCCGAGTTCGGCGGCACGATGACCGCGGGCACGAACACCGCGCTGCACCTGGGTTCCCGGATCGGCCGGTCCACCCGGCTGGCCAGCGGGCTGGACGTGCGGGCCTGCATCATCGGCGCCGAGCGGGTCGAGGCGGACACGTTGCGGCGGGTCGTCGACTCGCTGGGACCGTTCGGGTTCCGGCCCGAGTCGCTGATGCCGGCCTACGGGCTGGCCGAGGCGACGCTCGCGGTCACCGCCACGCCGGTGCACGAGGCGCCCCGGCACCTCGTGGTGGACTCGATCGCGCTCGCGGACGGTGAGCTGCACGAGGTCGACCCGGACGCGGAGTCAGCCACGGCGGTGGTCAGCGCCGGCACGCCGTGCCTGGGCGTCGAGGTGCTCGGCGCGCCGACCGACCGGCTCGGCGAGATCGGCGTGCGGTCCCCGGCGCTGGCCGCCGGCTACTACGCGGACCCGGCGCGCACGGCGGAGCGGTTCACCGGCGACACCGTGCGCACGGCCGACCTCGGGTTCGTCCGGGACGGTCACCTCTACCCGGTCGGCCGGATCGACGACGTGATCTCGGTGTCCGGGCGCAAGGTCTACGCCCGGGAGATCGAGAACGCGGTCGACGGGCTGGCCGGGGTGCGGCGCGGCTGCACCACGCTGATATCCGCGGATGGCAGTGGGCGCGAGCTGACCCTCTTCGTCGAGGTGAAGCGGCGGCTGGCGGACTACCGCCCGCTCGCCGAGGCGGTCGCGTCGCTCGCGATGGCCAAGGCGGCGGTCGCGCTCGACGAGTGCGTGTTCCTGTCGCGCAACAGCCTGCCCAAGACCCCCAGCGGCAAGATCCAGCGGCACCGCTGCCGGCAGATGCTCGACGCCGGCCGCTTCGAGCCGCTGGCCACGGTTCGGCTCGGATAGCCCGGAAGGTTCGTCATGCAAACAAACGTGGCACGCACGATCCTGCTCACCGGCGCGTCCGGGGTGATCGGCCGGGCCGTCGCCGAGCAGCTTCGCCCGCACCGGGTGATCGGCCTGGTGCACAGCGACACCTCCCAGCCCGACGTGGCCGAGGTGCTGCGAAGCGACCTGGCCGAGCCCCGGCTCGGTCTGTCCCAATGGGACTGGGACCGGCTCGCCGACGAGGTCGACGCGATCGTCCACTCGGGAGCGTTGACCGAGTGGGGCCAGCCGTGGCCCCGCTACGAGGCGATCAACATCGGCGGCACCCGGCGGGTCATCGAGCTGGCCAGGGCGGCCGACGCGCCGGTGCACTACGTCAGCACGTGCTTCGTGCACGCCATCGAGCGCGACGAGCTGGCGAAGCTGGGACCGGACAACGTGGTCCGGCCCTACATCCGGTCCAAGTTGGACTCCGAGCGGCTGCTCCAGGACAGCGGGGTGGCCTGGAACATCCACCGGCCGACAAACCTGGTCGGCGACTCGCGCACCGGCGCGAGCAGCCAACCGCAGATCGTGCAGGCCATGTCCGACTGGTTCTGCCGGGGGAAGGCGCCGTTCTTCCCCGCCCACAAGGGAAACCTGGTCGACGTCATACCCCTGGACGTCACCGCCATCGCGATCGCCCGCGGGGTGCTGGCCGACGATCTCGGCCACATCCGCTGGCTCACCTACGGCGCCGACGCGATGACCGTCGCGCAGGCGCAGGAGATCCTGGTCGCGCACAGCGCGCGGAACTGGCGGGAGATCCCGCGGGTGCCGATCATCGACCCGCGGCTGCCGCTGCCGGTGCCGCTGGCCGACATCCCGGCCACCTCGCGGGCCTTCCTCAAGGTCCTGATCGACGTCAGCGAGGTGACCCACGCGTGCGGCGGCGTGCTGCCCACCTCGATGCGCGAGCTCGTCGAGGGGCTGGACGTCCCGATGCCGTCGGACCGCGACGCCTACCGGCGCAGCCTCACCTACTGGACGAACGTGCGGAACGCCGCGCGGCACAAGGCAACCATCAAGGAGGTCGCATGAGCACCACCGACTGGACGCCGCCGGACCTGCGCGGGAAGGTCGCGCTGGTCACCGGCGCGAGCCGCGGCGTCGGCCGGGGCGTCGCGCGGGCGCTGGGCGAGGCGGGCGCGAAGGTCTACGTCACCGGCCGGAGCACCCGCGGCTCGGACACCACGGAGAACCTGCCCGGCACCGTCGACGACACCGCCGACGAGGTCACCACCCGCGGCGGCACCGGGGTCGCGGTCCGCTGCGACCACACGGTCGACGCGGACGTCGAGGCGCTGCTCGCGCGGATCACCGACGAGGACGGCCGGCTCGACCTGCTCGTCAACAACGCGTGGGCGGGCTACGAGCGCAGCGACGAGGAGCGGTTCGACGCGCCGTTCTGGAAGCAGCCGCAGTGGCGCTACGACCTGTTCGCCGCGTCGCTGCGCGGCCAGTTCGTGGCGAGCCGGCTCGCGGTTCCGCTGATGCTGCCGGACAAGAGCGGGCTCGTCGTCAACATCTCGTTCACCGACGGCGAGGTCTACCTCGGCCAGGCCGCGTACGACATGTGCAAGACCGCGTCCGACCGGCTGGCCCTGGGCATGGGCCACGAGCTGCGCAAGCACGGCGTGGCCGCGGTCGCGCTGCACCCCGGGTTCGTGCGCACCGAGCGGGTCGAGGCGGCGTGGGACTTGCTCGGCGCCGGACCGGCCGAGGTCGTGCACTCGCCGGAGTACGTGGGCCGCGCGATCGCCTCACTCGCCGTGGACCCGGAGGTCATGTCGGTGTCCGGGCAGCGGCTCGCGGTCGGCGACCTCGCCGCGCGGTACGGGTTCACCGACGTGGACGGCCGGCAGCCGCCGGCGTTCAAGCTGGAGGGTCGGATGACGCTGGCCGCCAGGATGGAGCGGCTCAACCGGGTCGTCGCGGCGGCAGGAGCCGGCAAATGACCAGTCAGATCGACTACCAGGGCGCCTCCGCCGAGGCGATCCAGAGCCACTACGACCGGGGCAACGACTTCTACGCGCTGTGGCTGGACCCGACCCGCAGCTACTCGTGCGCCCTGTGGCAGGGCCCGGACGACACGCTGCGGGCCGCGCAGGAGCGCAAGCTCGACCACCTCGCCACCGGCGCCCGCGTCCGCGGCGCCGGCCGGGTGCTCGACGTCGGCTGCGGCTGGGGCGGCATGATGCGCCGGCTCGTCGACACGCACGACGTGTCCGAAGTGGTCGGCCTGACACTCGCCAACGAGCAGGCCGCGCACATCGCGACGTTCGCCGACGCGCGCTACGACGTGCGGGTGCAGAACTGGGTCGACCACGCGCCCGGGGCCCGGGACGGCAAGGCACCCTACGACGCGATCGTCTCGATCGGCGCGTTCGAGCACTTCGCCGACTTCGGCCTCGCCCGCGCGGGCCGGGTCGCCGCGTACCGCCGGTTCTTCGACAGCTGCGCCGAATGGCTGCCACCGGGCGGGCGGCTCGCGCTGCAGACCAACGTCAAGGGCAACAACGTCAAGCTGGACCGCAAGACCGTGAAGGACCTGCTGTTCATCTGCGACCAGATCTTCCCCGAGTCCGAGCTGCCGTGGGTCTCGGAGATCTTCGAGGCGAGCGAGCGCAGGTTCGACCTGGTGTCGGCCCGAAACGATGCCGACCACTACGCGCGCACGTGCCAGGAGTGGCACGACAACCTCGTGGCCAACCGGGCCGCGGCGGTGGCGATGGTCGGCGAGCAGCGGGTCGCGGACTACGAGCGGTACCTGCGCGCGTCGGTGGACGGGTTCCGCAACCGCCACCTCGGCCTGGTCCGGATCGTCTTCGAGCGCACGTAAAGCCCACCACAACACAGCGAACCAGGGGACGGACATGGCGACCATCAGCTCGACGGGCACCTCGGCGCCCGCCGACGGCTCAGGGATCACACACTCGATCTACTGGCGGGACACCGAGGCGGTCGAGCCCGGACCGCCGCTGGCCGGCGACGTCCGGTGCGACGTCGGCATCATCGGCGGTGGCTACACCGGCATGTGGACGGCCTACTTCCTCAAGCAGGCCGACCCGTCGCTGGACATCCACATCGTCGAGATGGACTACGCGGGGGCCGGCGCGTCCGGGCACGCCGACGGGTTCGTCACGCCAACGATCGGGCACAGCCTCGCCGGGCTGGTGCACGGCTTCGGCACCGAGCGCGCCAAGACCGCCTACGCGGTGGTCGGCCGCTCGATGCTGGAGCTGGACCGGTTCTGTCGCAAGCACGACGTGGACGCCGAGCTCGAGTCCACCGGCTACTTCTCGGTGGCCGCGTCGGAGGCGCAGCTGCGGCTGCTGCGGCGCGACGTCGACCTCGCCGAGAAGATCGGCGCCAAGAACTCGCTGCAGCTGCTGGGGCGGGCGGAGGCGCGGGAGCGGATCGGCTCGCCGGCCATCCACGGCGCGTTCAAGGTCGGCGGTGCGCTGCTCAACCCGCACCGGCTCGCCCGCGGCCTCGCCCGGGTGGTGCGGGGGATGGGCGTGCACATCCACGAGCGCACCACCGCGACCGGAGTGACCAAGGAGAACGGCCGGCACGTGATCACCACGCCCGGTGGCCGGGTGGTCGCCGACAAGCTCGTCCTCGGCACGGACGCCTACCAGCACCAGTTCTCCGGGTACAAGCACGGCGTCAAACCGGTGTGGAGCTATGCGGTGGTCACCGAGCCGCTCACCGAGGAGCAGCTCGCGCAGGTGCACTGGCCGGACCGGGAGGGCTTCGTCGAGTCGCGCAACTTCATCATCTTCGGCCGCTTCACCAAGGACAACCGGCTGCTGTTCGGCGGCGGGCCCGCGCCGTACTACTACGGCCGGGACATGGCCGAGGACAAGTACATGCGCCGGGACGCCTCGACCCAGTTCCTGCGGGACGCGCTCGTCCGGTACTTCCCCGCGTGGCGGGACGTGCGGATCGCCTACTCCTACGGCGGTTGCGTCGGCATGACGCGCGACTTCGTGCCGCATGTCGGCAACACCGACGACGGCGTGTACCACGCCTACGGCTACTGCGGCAACGGGATCGCGCTGACCCACACGGCCGGCAAGATCCTGCGCGACCTGATCCTGGGACGCGACTCCGCGTACTCGAACCTGCTGTTCGTGAACCGCAAGGAGCGCCGGTTCCCGGTGGAGCCGGTGTCGTGGATGGGTGCCCGCGCGCTGACCGCGCTGCTGTCCTTCCAGGACCGGCACCCGAACCTCATCAAGAAGCAGCTGGTCTAGTTCTCTGTGGACGGAGTGGTGATGAGCGCGCACGAGGGACCCTTTGCCAGCGGATTGACCGACCTGTCCGATCGGGACCGGGAGCGGCGCGTGACCGACCTGGTGTGCGCCACCACCGCCGAGCTTCTCGGCTGGGAGGCCGGTTCGGTCGACCAGGACAAGCCCTACCAGGAGTACGGCTACAACTCGATGGCCGCGGTCGAGCTGAGCCGGCTGCTGTCCGTCGCAACAGGACTCGAGCTGCCGCTGACGCTGCTGTTCGACTGCCCGACGCCCGCGGCCGTCGCCGCGCACCTGCTGTCCTCGCTGGGGCTGCGCACCGAGGCGGATGCCGTCGCGGACGTCGACGGGCCGGCGGCCGTGGCCGACGAGCCGATGGCGATCGTCGGGATGGCCTGCCGGTACCCCGGTGGGGTGACCTCGCCCGACGCGCTGTGGGAGCTGGTCGACGCCGGCCGGGACGCGGTGTCCGCGTTCCCCGGCGACCGCGGCTGGGATCTGCCGGCACTGTTCGCCTCGGACGGTCCGGGAACGTCGGTCGCCCGCGCCGGTGGGTTCCTCGACGACGTCGCCGGGTTCGACGCGGACTTCTTCGGGGTCTCGCCGCGGGAGGCGGTCGCGATCGACCCGCAGCAGCGGCTGCTGCTGGAGACGGCGTGGGAGTCGGTGGAGTACGCCGGGATCGACCCGACCTCGTTGCGTGGCACGGCGACCGGGGTGTTCGTCGGGGTGAGCACGGCGGAGTACGCGTGGCTCGCCCGGTCCGGCCCGGTGTCGCTGGAGGGGTACTGGGGGCTCGGCACGGCCGGCTCGGTGGCGTCCGGGCGGATCGCGTACAAGCTCGGTCTCGAGGGGCCGGCGCTGACCATCGACACGGCGTGCTCGTCGTCGCTCGTCGCGTTGCACCTTGCCGGGCAGTCGTTGCGCCGCGGGGAATGCTCACTCGCGTTGGTGGGCGGGGTCGCGGTGCTGGCGACACCGACGATGTTCGTGGAGTTCTCCCGGCAGGGCGGGCTCGCCGCGGACGGCCGGTGCAAGTCGTTCTCCGCGGCCGCGGACGGCACCGGGTGGGCCGAGGGCGTCGGCATGGTGCTGGTGGAGCGGCTGTCCGACGCCGAGCGTCTGGGGCACCTGGTGCTGGCGGTGGTGCGCGGTTCGGCGGTGAACCAGGACGGTGCGTCGAACGGGTTGACGGCGCCGAACGGGCCGTCGCAGCAGCGGGTGATCCGGGCCGCGCTGGCCGATGCCGGGTTGCGACCGTCCGATGTGGACGTGGTGGAGGCGCACGGCACCGGTACCACCTTGGGCGACCCGATCGAGGCGCAGGCGATCATCGCCGCCTACGGGCAGCGCCGCGACCGCCCGCTGTGGCTCGGGTCGCTGAAGTCCAACATCGGGCACGCGCAGGCCGCGGCCGGGGTCGGCGGGATCATCAAGATGGTGCAGGCGATGCGGTACTCGCGGCTGCCGGCGACCCTGCACGTGGACGAGCCGACGCCGAAGGTCGACTGGTCGGCCGGGTCGGTTTCGCTGCTGACCAGTGCGGTGCCGTGGGAGCCCGGTGACTCGCCGAGGCGGGCGGCGGTGTCGGCGTTCGGCATCGGCGGGACGAACGCGCACGTGGTCCTGGAGGAGCCGCCCGCGGCCGTACTGCCGTCCGTTGTGGACGGCCCGGCGGCGTGGCCGCTGAGCGCGAGGTCCGCCGCCGCGCTGCGGGCGCAGGCCGCCGCGCTGCGCGGACTCACCGACCCGTCACCGGTGCTCGTCGGGCACGCGCTCGCGGTGAGCCGGGCCCGGTTCCCGCACCGGGCCGTCGTGATGGGGGAGTCGGCGCAGGAGTTGCTGGCCGGCCTGGCCTCCCTCGCGGCCGGCGACCTTCCGGCCAACGCGGTGCGCGGCGTCGCCGGCCGGCCGGGCCGGCTGGCGGTCCTGTTCACCGGCCAGGGCAGCCAACGCGCCGGCGCAGGCCGCGCGCTGGCCCGGCGGTACCCGGTCTTCGCCGAGGCGCTCGACGCGGTGTGCGCCTGCCTCGACCCGAGGCTGGACGTGTCGCTGCGCGAGGTGATGTTCGGCGAGTCCGAGCTGCTGCACCAGACCCGCTACACCCAGGCGGCGCTGTTCGCCTTGGAGGTGGCGCTCTACCGGCTGGTGGAGTCGTGGGGCGTGCGGCCGGACTTCCTGATGGGCCACTCGATCGGTGAGCTCGCCGCCGCGCATGTGGCCGGCGTGCTGTCCCTGCCCGATGCCTGCGCCCTGGTCGCGGCCCGCGGCACGTTGATGGGAAACCTGCCGCAGGGTGGTGCGATGGCCGCCGTGGAGGCCACCGAGGCCGAGGTCCTGCCGGAGCTGGCCGCCGGTGTGTCGATCGCCGCGATCAACGGCCCGACGTCGGTGGTCCTGTCCGGTGTGGAGGCACGGGTCCTGGCCATCGCCGCGAGCTGGAAGTCCCGGGGCCGCCGGACGAAGCGACTGCGGGTCAGCCACGCCTTCCACTCCCCATTGATCGACCCGATGCTGGCGGAGTTCGCCAGGGTGGCTGCCGGGCTGCACTACGCCGAGCCGGCGATCCCGATCGTCTCCAACGTGACCGGTGCGCTGGCCGGCCCCGAGCTGCGCACGCCGGAGTACTGGGTCCGGCACGCCCGGGACGCGGTCCGGTTCGTCGACGGCGTCCGCGCCCTGCACGAGGCCGGCGCCACCGCCTACCTGGAGCTGGGCCCGAACGCCGCGCTGACCACTATGGCCCGCGACTGCCTGCCGCCCGGCGCCGCCCTGGTGTCGGCCCTGCGCGGCCACCGCCCAGAACCGATGTCGCTGGTCACCGCCATGGCGGAGCTGCACGTCCGCGGTCTCGATCCGGACTGGCCGGCGGTGCTGGGTGTCGCCCCGCAGGTCGCGCCGGTGCCGCTGCCCACCTATGCCTTCCAGCGCGACCACTACTGGGTGCCGTCCTCGGGTGCGCCGGTGCGGCCGGCCGAGCCCGCGGCTGACTCCGTGTCTGTGTCCATGTCGGAGTCCGCGCCGAAGCCCGGGTCGTTGCTGGACCTCGTGCGCACCCAGGCGGCCGCCGTGCTCGGGCACTCCGATGTGGACAAGATCGATCCGGCGCGCTCCTTGCTGGAGCTGGGTATCGACTCGATCGGTGGGGCGGAGCTGCACCGCCGGCTGGCCGACGCCGCCGGCGCGGACCTGCCGCCGACGCTGCTGATCGACCACACCACCGCGGCCGCCGTCGCCGCCGCGCTGGGCGAGCTCGGGGAGCCGGCGGCGCCGGCGGCCGCGGTGGTGCTCGGCACGCTGACCCAGCTGGTCCGGCAGGCGCACGAGCAAGGCGCACTCCCGGACGCGGTTCCCGTGCTGGCGAACGCGTCCCGGTTCCGGCAGGCGTTCACCGCGGCGGACCACGTCGAGGCGCAGTCCGTGCTCGTGTCCAACGGCGCGGCCGAGCCGACGTTGATCTGCGTCCCGTCGTTCCTGGCCGGGTCCGGGCCGCACCAGTTCGCCAGGTTCGGCACGGCGTTCCGGCGGCGCAGGCGGATCGCGGCGCTCACCCTGCCCGGTTTCGGCGCGGACCCGCGGCTGCCGGCGTCGTGGGCGGTGGCGGTCGAGGCACTGGCGTCGGCCACGAAGCTGGCCGCCATGGGTGGGCCGGTCGTGCTGGTCGGGTACTCGATCGGCGGGGTCGTGGCGCACGCGGTCGCCGCCGAGCTGGCCGGCGCCGGGCAGCCGCCCGACGGGGTGGTCCTGATCGACACGTTCGAGCCGGCCGCCGAGGACCGTGCGGGCACCTTCGGCTGGGCGATGGGCCAGATCATCGACCGGGACCACGAGTTCGTCGTGATCAACGACGCCAACGTCCTGGCGATGGGGGCGTACCTGCGCATCTTCGACGACTGGCGGCTCGCCGAACCGCCCGCGCCGTCGTTGCTCCTGGCGGCCGACCGGCCGAACGCGGGCCGCCATGCCGCGAACTGGCGCATGTGGCAGGCCGCCGACCAGGTGACCGAGGTGCCCGGCGACCACTTCTCCGTGCTGGAGCAGGACGCGGCCACCTCGGCACGGGCCGTGGAGGACTGGCTGGACCGCTGAGCCCGCGGCGGGCTCAGCGGGTCTGGTCAGAGCGGGACCGTGACCATCGTGTCGCCGTCGGTGGTGACCACCCGGACCGACTCGACCTCCGCGGGGTCGACGAGCGCGGCGCCGTCCAGCGGGGTGCCCTCATGCTCGCCGGTCGCGGACACCTTCCAGCTGCCCGCCAGCACCGGGTCTCCGTCGCGCGGCACCACGAACAGCTCGCAGTCGAGGCCCTTCGGGAGGCCGCTCACGTCGGCGTGCACCGTGACCCAGCCGGCCTTCGGGACCATCGTCACGGCCATCGTCGCGCCGGTGCCCGAGTCGGTGACCTTCTCGGTGACGGCGTTCGCCGGCAGCGCGGCGACCTGGTCGGGTGCCGTCTGCCGGCCGATCAGGACCCCGCCGCCGAGCGCGATCGCCACGGCGACCGCCGCGGCCACGAGGATCAGCGGCGACCGCCGCCGGATCTCCGGTGGCGCGTCGCCACGGGCGCGGCGCAGGGTCTTCTGCAGCAGGATGTCGTCGGCGGGCGGGCCGTCGAGGAACGCCTCCGGCGGCACCTGGTCCAGCGACACCCGCAGGTTCCCGATCTCCTGGACCTCGCGCTGGCATTCGGCGCAGCCGGCAACGTGCGCGTGCACCACGCTCTGCTCGGCCGGGTCGAGCGCGCCGAGTGCGTACGCCACGAGCTGGGGACCGTCGTGCTCGACGGAGTTCATCGCGCACCTCCCCGCGGCCCGCCCAGCGTCGCCCGCAACGCGCGGACGGCGTGAAACGTCCTCGATTTCACCGTACCCGGGGCGATCCGCAGCGCGGCGGCCGTCTCGTTGACCGTGCGCCCGCGGTAGTACAGCTCGACCAGCACCGCGCGATGGTCGGGAGAGAGGTGTTCCAGGGCGCCGAGCACGGTGATCGTGTCGACCACCTCGTCCGCGTGATCACGCTGCGATGTCGGCACGTCCACCTGTTGATTGACCTCGGCGGGGCGAACGGCCTTCGCTCGTGCGCGGTCGGTGATGATGTTGCGGGCCACCGTGAGCAGCCAACCACGCACCGAGCCTGTGCCGTGCTCGAGGTCGTCGGCGTGCTTCCAGGCGCGCAGCAGCGTCTCCTGCACGACGTCCTCGGCGGCGGCGCGGTCGCCGGTGAGCCGTACGGCGTAGGCCAGCAGGCTCCGGCCGTGCTCCTCGTAGAGCGAGCGGATCAGGTCCTCGCCGGGCACCCGTCGCGCTCGCCGCGACTTCCTGCCTGGGATTACCACGCCTGCCATCACCTGCCCCGACATCGGTTTTCGAGGTTGCACCACAACCGCCCGGGTGAGCCAGGCAGGGCTTCGCTCGACGAGGAGGGTACTGGACAGGGGCGCGGTCACAATCACCACACGAGTGGATCGCGTGAACGGTTCACTCTGCCCTGTACGTAAGCCTCCCCTCGAGGACCGTTGCGGCGACCGGCATGTCACGCAGCTCGCCCGGCGGCAGACCGGCCAGGTCGCGGCCGGTCAGGACCAGGTCGGCGCAGTCACCCACTTGTATGGTGATCGGGCCTCCGGTGCTGGCCGTAAGGGCCGCGGCCAGTGGGATCGCGTGTTCGGGGTGCCAGGCCGGCCGGTCGTCGGTGCGGGTGACCGCCGAGGCGATGCCGTCCCACGGGTCGAGCGGCGCGACCGGGGCGTCGGAGCCGAACTCCAGCCGGGTGCCGGCGTCGAGGAGGGCGGCGTAGGCGAAGGCGCGCGCGGTGCGGCCGGGCCAGTGCCGGTCGGCGGCGTCGCGGTCGTCGGGCGCGTGCGCGGGGTGGACGCCCGCGGTGATGTCCCGCTCCGCGAACCTCGGGACGTCGCTCGTCGCCAGCAGTTGGGCGTGCTCGATCCGGGCGTTGGTCCTGACCGTGGCGAGGACGGTGGTGAGGACGTCGAGCGCGATCCGGTTCGCGTGGTCGCCGATCGCGTGCAGGGCCGGTTCGATGCCGTGCTCGGCGGCGTGCCGGACGATCTTCTCGAGCTCGTCGTGGTCGAGGAGCAGCTCGCCGTGCCCGCCGCCGTCGGGGTAGCGGTCGTCGCAGTACGCGGTGCGGGTGTTGAGCAAGCCGTTGAGGAAGAGCGTGAGCGGGCCGACGGTGAGGAGCTCGGCGAGTACGTCACCCGTGCGGTGACCGCGCTGGATCGTCTGTCGAGGAGGAAACGCGCGACGACGCAGCGGATCCTGGTCGACGGCCGCCGGACGGCGCTCCTGCGGAGCCAGTCGGTGACGGTGTCGGCGTACTCGTAGTCGGCGATCGCGGTCACGCCCCGCGCGGCGGCCGCGTCGGTGGCATCGAGGACCCAGCGGTCGGTGGCCGGCGCGGGCAGCGCGGCGGTGAGCGCCATGCACTCGTCCTCGACGAACACGCCCGTCGGGTGGTCCCTGCCGACGAGCGCGAGCGCGGCCGAGCTGAGCCACAAGGTGTGCAGGTCGTTGCTGAACAGCGCGGCCGGCTGGTCGGGCAGGCCCGGTCCAGCAGTGTCTTGTGTGGACGGTTCGGCCAGAGCGCGGCACCGAAGTGCGCGGCGGTGAGCAGCTCGCCCGGCGTCCCGTGCCCTCGGAGGAGCTCCACCGCGTGCACGGCCGAGGTCGCGCCCGCAAGCGAGACCCGCCGCCGCGCCGAGGCCCACTGCACCATGTGCACATGAGCGTCGACGAGCCCGGGCAACAACGTGCCCCCCGCCCGTCGATGACCTCGACCCCACCACCGGGTACCACGCGCCGAGCCGGTCGCGGTCGCCCGCGGACATGCCACGCGCGTCGGCCAGCGCACGCAGCACGGCCGTGCCGCCGCGGATGTTCGCGGCCGGGTCGGTCCGAAGCTCCGACCCGGGTAGCCCGGTGAGCGTCGCGGCCTGCTCCAGCGGGTGCCTCGACGGGTTGCTCACCAGGTGCATCACGCCGAAGCCGTTGTCCTGGCCGGGTTCCCGTCGTGCCCGTTGAGCCGCGTCTCGCCCTAGCCGACCGCGACGATGAGGTCGCGGGGCACGTCGAACTCCGCCGCCGCGTCCGTGACCGGGCGTCCACAGTGGACTGTGCGGCCGTCGCGGGGAGTGCGCCGGCCACGGCCGCGCCGACCATGGCCGAGGCGTGCCGCCTTACGCATCACGGAACCCCCCGACCTCGGCGAGCATCTCGTAGGCCTTGCCCTCGGCCTGGTCGTAGCGCTCCGGGCAGCACG
>NZ_WHTD01000181.1 GCF_009379765.1 Actinophytocola sp.
GATGGGATTCGTGATCCAGATGGCTCCTGGCAAGGCGGCGGAAGGTCGCTCATACCGGGTTGTATTCGGGCCTTCCGACAACGCGGCCAGGGGGCATCTGGGCGCGAATACCACGATCCAAGATCCGCGAGACATGGCCTAACCTGTGGGGATGGCACCGTCGACCGAACCGGTGGGACCGGACGAGCTCGGGGACCCTCCCGAGACCTCCGGCCCTGTGGAGTCCACTGTGGACTGGTCGGCGCTGCCGGACGCGGTCCGCGGCCGGATCGCGGAGCTCGGCGCCGAGGCGATCGGCGCCCTGCCCCAAGTGGACATCCCCCAGCAGCTGCGTGCGGTGGCTCGGTTCACGCCGGCCAAGCGGGCGCGGCTGGGCGGTGCGCCGCTCATCGCGAGCCTGCGCGACTCGTCGGCCTTCCGGACGGCCGTGGTGGAGTGGTGCCGCAAGCACCGGCCGGCCACGTTGGACCTGACCAGCGAGGACCCGGTGGCGGTCGCCGCGGCCGCGGTGCTGCTCGGCGAGGAGACCGCGGGGCACTACCTGGAGCTGGTCGCGCGCCGGGCGTCCGACGCGTCGCTGCGCGCGCAACGGGACTCGGCCGTCGTGCGGGCCGACCGCGCGGAGAACGAGCTGGCCAAGCTGCGTGGCGAGCTGGACTCGGTGCAGGACGCCGTCGACCGGGTGCGCCAGGAGGGCGAGGTCGAGCTGGAGCGGTTGCGCAAGCGCCTGCGCGAGCAGGGGGTCAAGGTGCGCGAGGCCCGCGACGAGGCCGCACGGGCGAGCACGGAGATGGAACGTGTCCGCGCCGAGACGACCGCGAAGCTGACCGCGCTGACCGAGCAGCGCGACCGGGAGCAGGAGCGCGCGGAGACCGAACGCGCCCGGGCCGAACGTGCCGAGGCCGACGCGGACATCGCCCGCCAGTCCGCCCGCGAGGCCCGCCAGGCCGACGAGGTCCGGCTGGCCCTGCTCGTCGACACCCTGGACGGGGCGGTCACCGGCCTGCGCCGCGAGCTGGCCCTCGGCGGCTCCGGCCCGCGGCCCGCGGACCTGGTGCGTGGCGCGACCGAGGCCCAGGGCTCGGTGAGCCGGGTCGAGGACCCGGCGGCCCTGGAGCGGCTGCTCGCGCTGCCGTCGGTGCACCTGGTGGTGGACGGCTACAACGTGACGAAGACGGGCTATCCGGAGCTGTCGCTGTCCGACCAGCGGGAGCGGCTGATCCGCCAGCTGGCCGCCCTCGCGGCCCGCACCTCCGCCGAGGTGACGCTGGTGTTCGACGGCGCGGGCGTGGTGGCCGTGCCCACGACCGCCCCGCGCGGCGTCCGGGTGCTGTTCAGCGACCCGGGCGTCCTTGCCGACGACGTGATCCGCGCGCTGGTCACCGCGGAGCCGGAGGGTCGCCCGGTCGTCGTGGTGACCTCGGACCGGGCGGTGGCCGACTCGGTCCGCCGCCGCGGCGCCCACCCGGTGCCGTCGGCGGTGCTGCTGGCCCGTCTCGGCCGCTCCTGAACCTCTATATAAGGGGGCGCATGGCAGAGCTGCGGCTGCGGCCGCCGCGGCCCCCGACGAGGCCGCGTTCCGCGCCGCGCACGTGGTGATGGCGCTCGAGGGGTTCGTCTTCGGGCTCGGGGCTCGAGCCGGGCCTGTCCTGGGCGGCGTACCTGGGCCGGCCCGACGACCCATCCGGGTGAGCGGGGCGACGCGTTGCGTCGCGAGGGCGGCCACATCGGGTACGGCGTCCTGCCCGCGCACCGGCGGCGCGGCCACGCGACCGGGATCCTCCGGCAGAGCCTCGTGGTCACCCGGGCGATGGGGATCGACCCGGCGCTCGTGACGTGCGACGAGGACACCGTCGCCTCTCGGCGCGCCATCGACGCCTGCGGCGGGCGACTCGAGGCCGTCGAGGACGGCACGCGGCGCTACCTCATCGGGTGACGCATCTCCGGCCCTCGCCGGGCGTTGTTACCGGTAAAGGAGGTGGGGTTTGCGCGTCATCCGGGCACGTGCCAGTCTCTGCGCAGGGCTGGCGCTGGCGGTCGCCCTCCTTCTGGCGCCGAGCACCTCCGCCCAACCCGGGCCCGAGGCGGGCGCGCCCGGTGCGCCGCGCACCGATCCCCGCCCCGGCGAGGCGTTCGCCGATCCGAAGGTCGCCCAGCTCCAGCGGACCGCGGCCGGCGTGCAGCAGGAGCTCGCAGACCTCGCCGGCAAGATCCACGACGCCGAGCGCGACCTGGCCGACGCCACCGATGCCGCCTCCGCCGCGCGCACCGCCCGCGAGCGGGCCGACGCGACCGTCGCGGCACAGCAGGCCGAGGTCGACGCCTACACCGCCGCCGTCTACTCCTCGCTGGCCCAGCCCACCGAGCTCCGCGCCCTGATGTCCGCGGGCCCCGACGAGTTCCTCGACGGCGCAGGCTTCCTCGATCGCCTGCGCGCCGACCAGGACACCCGTCTCGGCGGCGCCGTCCGCCGGCAGACCGCCGCGGAGGAGGCCGAGCGAGCCGCCGACGCCACCCGGGCCGACGCCGCGAGCCGCCGGGCCGACCTCGACCGGCGTACCGAGGACGCGAGCAACCGGGCCGCCTCCGTCTCCTCGGAGCTCGCCGGCGTCATCGCGGACACCGACGCGGCGGTGGTCGACCAGCAGCGCGACCAGAAGCAGCGCAACGACCGGACCGCGGCCAACTGGCGCGCGTACCTGGACAAGCTTGCGAAGGCCGGCATCGAGCCGCCGCTCGCCGCCGCGCTGCGCGACCCCGCGACACTACCCGCGGGCCTGGAACCACTGCCCGGGCAGCGTGGTGTGGTCAGTATCACACTCGCTTCCGGAGAGGTCCTGCTCGTCCTGCCGAAGGAGACGATCGCGGCCGTGACCAGGGCCGTCGACGCGCTCGGCAAGCCCTACGTGCCCGGCAGTGGCAGTGGCGGCACCGGCCCGGCCGCGTACTCCTGCGACGGTCTCGTGCGGGCCGCGTTCGGTGGCCTCCCCGTAGGCGCCGCCCGGCAGATGGCCGTCCTGCCGGCGATCCCTCCGGCCCAGGCGCAGCCCGGTGACCTGGTCTTTCTCGGTCCGGAGCGATACGGCGTGCAGGGCGTCGGCATCGTGCTCGACGGGCGCACGATGCTCACCGCGGACGCCCGGCTGGCCGGCGTCGTGGTCACCGACCTGCCCGCGGGCGACACCGTCCTCGGCGTCGCCCGCCCGTCGCTCGGCGCCAGCCCGGCCAGGGCGGTGCCGAAGGCCGACGACGGCGGCCTGCCCTGGCGCTGCGGCGGTGTCGAGCTCCCGCCCCGCGCGCCCGGCGAGGCACCCGGTGCCTGGGGCGGCTACCCGAACGGCTTCATCCCGCTCACCGCGCTCTGCCGGATCGGCGTCGGCAAGCATGTGCTGCGCTGCGACGCCGCCGCCGCGTTCGGGGCGCTGACCAGCGCGTATGCCGCCACGTTCGGTCGGGGAGCCTGCGTAACGGACTCCTACCGGACTTTCGCCGAGCAAGTCAGCCTCTACGGCACGAAGCCGGCACTCGCGGCCGTGCCCGGCATCAGCAACCACGGCTGGGCGATGGCTCTGGACCTGTGCGGCGGCGCCCAGTCCTTCGCGAGCGCCGAGTACGCGTGGCTCGCCGCCAACGCGCCGCGGTTCGGCTGGTCGAACCCGCTCTGGGCGCGCCCCGGCCACGGCCGGGAGGAACCCTGGCACTGGGAGTTCACGGGATGAGTCCCGTTCCGTGAGCGGGGCCGAAGGAGCGTGCGCCGAGCAGCGCACGGAGGAAGACGGCGTGTTGGCGAGAGAGCGGAGCGAACCGGCAAAAATGTCGGACCCCTTCTCTAGCGTTTGGTTCATGAGGAACTCGAACCGCAAGGAGCAGGGAATGGTCATCGACTGCGACAGCTGTGTGGTGCGTGGGCTCGCCTGTGGCGACTGCGTGGTCAGCGTGCTCCTGGGCGCACCGCCGAACGTGGAGCTGGACGCCTCCGAGCAACGCGCCATCGATGCCCTGGGGAGGGCGGGCATCGTCCCCCGACTACGGCTCACACCCATCGACAAATCCGCGTGACCAGGGGCGAAAGTGAACAATTCGACACAGCGTTCGACACAGTGATCGGGCGAACACGCGCGGCAGTCGAGGCCCGTCGCCGAACGGTCGTCTCGCGTCGCCGAACGGACGTAGCGTCCGCCGCGGACCGGGTGAACTGCGGTGTTGTGGTGGTCACACAACGAAGTTGGGACTGCTCCATTGGTGTTCCAAGGGTCCGAACCACTTTTTTCGCGGGCCCCGGTAGACGCACGGACTCACTTTTCGTAACCTGTCCGAGATCTCGCGGCCGAACGTGGCCCACCCCGGGGCCGCTACGCGGGATCGCCGCCGAGTCAGCCTTTGTCGGGGAGGTTGGACCGGATTCCCCCCACGGTGGGGCGAGAGCACTGAGCGCGCGGCCGTTGTTGCGGCTGAACGCGGTCTGAAGACGTGCCTCGAGCCCCGTCGGCGGTCCGAAGGACGAAGGAGACCCGCGCGAACGTGGCGTCGCATCGAATGAAGCGCGCATTTCGGGCAGCAGTGAGCGTCACCGCCGCCATCGTGGTGGTGAGTGTCTCCCCCTCACCGGCGCTCGCGCTTCCTCCCGCACATCAGCAGCCCCCACCGGACACCGCGTCGGAAGCCCTCGAGCAGTACCGGGAGCTCACGGCACAGGCCGAAAAGGTCAACGAGGACTGGCTCGCCGCCAAGACCGACCTGGGCAAGAAGAAGGCGCAGCTCAACAAGGCCAACGCCGACCTCGCGAAGGCGAAGGCCGCCATGGCGCGGGCGGCGGCAGACGAAGAGGCGTTCCGCGGCCAGGTCGACAACCTGACCAGCGCCTCGTTCCAGGGTGCCCGGTTCAACAAGATCTCCGCCCTGCTCACCGGGTCCTCCAGGGAGGACTTCCTCGAGCGTGCCGCGGCCCTGGGCGTGCTGGCGTCGGACAACGAGGAAGCGCTGGCGAAGATGACCGGGGCGGTGAACCTGGCCGCGGACTCGCAGACCAAGTCCACCGCCGCGCAGAAGAGCGCGGAGGACGCGACCAACGCGGCCCGAGCGCTGACGGACAAGATCGCCAAGACCAAGAAGGATCTGGACGCCCGCAAGGACAAGGTCCAGGCCGCGTACAACGAGCTGAGCGGCGCCGACCAGGAGCAGCTGTCCGGTCCGGTGGACAACAGCGTCTACCTGGGTCCGCCCGGCGCGGGTGGTCGCGCCGCCGAGGTTGCCATGCAGCAGCGCGGCAAGTGGTACGTCTACGGCGCGGCCGGACCGGAGAACTTCGACTGCTCCGGCCTGACCATGTACGCCTACGCCGCGGCCGGCATCAGCCTGCCGCACTCCAGCCGCGCGCAGTACGGCTACGGCAAGTCCGTGGCGTACGGCCAGTGGCAGGTAGGTGACCTGCTGTTCTACGGTGGCAGCCCGAGCTCGATCCACCACGTGGCGATGTACATCGGCGACGGCATGCTGGTGCACGCGTCCACCTCGGGCACCCCGGTGAAGACCGGTGCCGCGCCCTCGGGCGGTGGCGGCGACTTCCTGGGTGCGCGTCGCATCGCCGGCTGACATAACAAGATCGGAAAGACTCGGGACCGGTGCGCGCCGCACCGGTCCCGAGTCGCATGTGGCCCTAGCATTCAGTCCGTGACCGACCGGGCGAGCCTGCGGACGTGGTTGGGCGCGGCGGTGGCCGCGACCATCCTCGGTGGCCTCGCCCTGGTCGCCGTCCCTGGCCAGGACGTCTTCCCGGCCGCTCCCGGTCCCGGCCAGCCGCTGGGCGCGGCCACCCCCGCGCCGCCGGTCGACCAGGCCGACGCCACCCGCGCCGAGGCCATCGGCGACCTGCTGGGCCGCCGCGCCAAGGCCGTCCGCGACCGGGACGAGCGGGCCTTCCTCGCCACCGTCGACCCGGCGGCCGACGAGCCGTTCCGCTCCAGCCAGCAGCGGCTGTTCGCCAACCTCGCGGGCGTGCCGCTGACCGAGTGGTCCTACCGGCTGCACCCCGACGACACGCTGGACGTCACCTACCTTCCCGACACCGTGACCGGTGCTGGGACCGGTGCTGGGACCGGCGAGGGGGCCGACGCCGCGGAGCTGTGGGCACCCGCGGTCGACCTGCGCTACGCCCTGCGCGGCGGCGACGTCACACCGACCAGCCGGGCCATGGGCTACCTGTTCGCCCGGCACGACGGCGCCTGGTACCTGCGCTCGGACAACGCGCTGGACCGGCTCGGCCGGCGCACCTGGCGCGGGCCGTGGGACTTCGGGCCGTGTGAGGTCACCGCCGCCGAGCACGGCATCGTGCTGAGCCACCCGGGCGACGAGCCGATGGTCGACCGGCTGGTCCACGAGCTGGACCCGGCGGTCCGCGCCGTCAGCGAGATCTGGCCGACGTCCTGGTCGGAGCGGGTGGTGCTGATGCTCCCCGACTCGCCCGGCGAGATGCGCGCGCTGGTCGGACCGAACTTCCCGGTCGAGTCGGTGGTCGCGGTCGCCGTCGCGGACCGGGTCGACAACGCCACCCGCACGGTCGCGGGCCAGCGGGTCGTGCTGAGCCCGAACGGTGTGCGGGCGCTGTCGATCCCGTCGCTTCGGGTGGTGCTGCGGCACGAGATCACCCACCTCGCCGCGCGCGCCGACACCGTGGACGGCTCGCCGACGTGGCTCCTGGAGGGCTTCGCGGACTACGTGGGCTACCGAGACAGCGGCGTGACGCTCGAGGAGGGTGCCCCGGACCTGGCCCGGCGGGTCCGCTACGACGGCCCGCCCACGTCCCTGCCGGAGGACCGGGCGTTCCGGTCCAACGGCTCCGAGCTGGACCAGGCCTACCAGCAGAGCTGGTCGCTGGCCCGCTACATCGCCGACCGGTACGGCGAGGAGACGCTCATCACGCTGTACCGCAAGCTCGCCGCGGTGGGTCCCGCGTCCGCGAGCAGGACCGATGACCTGCTGAGGGAGGTTCTGGGGGCGGACCGGGCCGAGCTCGTGGGGGGCTGGCAGCACTACCTGCGGGACGCGCTCAAGTAGGGTTTGCCGGTGCCTCGGACCTTGGTGGTGACCAACGACTTCCCGCCTCGTCCTGGTGGGATTCAGTCGTACCTGCACGCGCTCGCGACCCGGCTGCCCGACCAGGACCTCGTGGTCTACGCGCCGTCGTGGACGCACCACACCGGCTCACACCCCGAGTTCGACGCCGAGCAGCCCTTCCCGGTGATCCGGCACAAGGCCGGTCTGATGCTGCCCACCCCGGACGTCGCCCGGCGGGCCCGCGAGATCCTGCGGGCCGAGGGCTGCGACACCGTCTGGTTCGGCGCGGCCGCCCCGCTCGCCCTGCTGGCACCGCAGCTGCGGGCGGCGGGTGCGCGCCGGGTCGTCGCCAGCACGCACGGCCACGAGGTCGGCTGGTCGATGCTCCCGGTCGCGCGGCAGGCGTTGCGCCGCATCGGCTCGACCACCGACGTCGTGACGTTCGTGAGCAAGTACACCCGTTCCCGGTTCGCCTCGGCGTTCGGCCCGATGGCGGCGCTGGAGTACCTGCCCTCCGGCGTGGACACGGCGCAGTTCGCGCCGAACTTCGCCGCCCGCAAGGAGATCCGGGCCCGCTACGGCCTGGGCGACCGGCCGACCGCGGTGTGCGTGTCCCGCCTCTGGCCGCGCAAGGGCCAGGACATGCTGATCAAGGCGCTGCCGCAGATCCGCAAGCGGGTCCCGGAGGCGGCGCTGCTCCTCGTCGGCGGCGGGCCCTACCGGGACCGCCTGCGCGCGATGGCCGAGCAGCTCGGCGTCGCCGACCACGTGATCATGACCGGCCGGGTGCCGTGGGAGGAGCTGCCGGCGCACTACGTCGCGGGCGACGTTTTCGTGATGCCCTGCCGCACCCACGGCCGCGGGCTGGATGTCGAGGGCCTGGGGATCGTGTACCTGGAGGCGTCCGCGTCCGGTCTGCCGGTGGTGGCCGGCCGGTCCGGCGGCGCCCCGGAGACCGTGCTGGACGGCGTGACCGGCAACGTGGTCGACGGCCGCGACGTCACCCGGATCGCCGAGAAGGTCGGCGACCTGCTGGCCGACCCGACCTGGGCGACGGAGATGGGTGAGGCCGGCCGCAGGTGGGTGTCCCGCCACTGGCGCTGGGAGGACATCGCCACCCGCCTGGCCCGCCTCCTCGACGGCGGCGCGGTCTAGGGCGCTTCTGGCGGATCACGAGTCGCGCGGCCGATGATCCGGCGGGGGACACAAGTGTCCTGAGTCGGAGATTCGACACCACCTCCGGCGCCCGCGCGGCGGTTGGCGGCGTTGGCGGAAAGCCCGAGTACGACCCGGTACGAGGAACTTCCCGCCGCCTTGCCAGCCACCACGCGGATCACCGGATCTGGCGCCGAGCTCCCGACTCAGGACACTAGTGTCCGCCGACGGCGCGTAGCTCGGCCGCGTCCAGGACCGGCTGGATCTCGTCGCTCGCGGCCAGCTGCACCGCCGCGACCCGGGACGCGACCTCCGTGGGCAGCGGGATGTGCACGGTCTCGATCCCGTGCGCGACCTTGCCGTCCATGGTCCGCGCGAACAGCTGCTGGAGCTCCGCAGACGTCAGGACCAGGATCCGCTTGCTGGCCCGCACGAGCGACAGGAAGTACAGCTCGGCGATGCAGTTCAGCACGTTGCCCGTCGGGTGCCGGCCACCCGACGCGGTCTTGATCGACGCCACGATGCGCCGGTTGTCCGACACGGCGTCGAACTCGTGGTACCCGCCCGGTTGCAAACGCAGGACCTGCCTGGTGAACACGGTCTCGTACTTGTCCGACAACACGTCCCGCACGTGGTCTTCGACGGCGTTCGTGAGGTATCGGGAGTTGACCATCCTGGCCCTCGCTTCCGGATTGGCCCCATCATGGAGTGGCCGGTAGCGCAGGTCCACTGTTACCGCGCGTCGCCGGTTAGAAGCGCAACGCAGTTGGTCGGTTTGGCGTCTTCGTGTTCGGCGGTCAGCGTGGTACGGCCCACGACTCGACGGCCGAGAAGTCGTCGGCGTCGTCGAGCGTGCGCACCCGGACCACCGGTGCCGGCTCCCGCTCGACGGGGGCGGGAGCCGGCACCGGGGCGGCCGGCCGGGGTCGCGGCCGGGCGGCGATGACCTGTGCCAGCTCCGCCGTCAGCTCCTCGCCCGCCACCGGCTCCAGCGCGGCCAGGCCCGCGGA
The DNA here is from genome assembly GCF_009379765.1 of Actinophytocola sp. Classification (GTDB taxonomy): domain Bacteria; phylum Actinomycetota; class Actinomycetes; order Mycobacteriales; family Pseudonocardiaceae; genus Actinophytocola. Next base: position 9,219 of record NZ_WHTD01000181.1, read on the forward strand.
CAGTGCGGTGGCCGACGCCTCCTGGGTGAGCCGGTAGATCTCCGCGGCGAGCTCGTCGGGCTCGAGGGCCATCGCCTCGGGGGAGAGGTCGAGCGCGACCAGCCGGCCCTCGAGGTTCACCCGTACCTCGACGCCTCGCCCCGCCGCGGCGGCGGTGATCCGGCCCAGCCGGTCGAACAGTCCGTCCGCCTGGTCGTTCAGCGCGGAGTTGGCCTCGATGAGCTGGTCGACGGTGTAACTCTCGTACCCCATCAGGCCCTCCAGGAGTCCGGTGTCGTCGTCTCGGCGCGTTCGGTCGCCGCCATGTCCTGGTTGAGGCCCAGCAGGGTCAGCTCGTCCTCGCCCAGTCCGTCCAGGGCCTCGCGCAGCGCCGCCTTCGTCCGCTGGTTCGCTACCGCCGTGGCCTGGTCGACCGCGGCGAGGATGCCGGCCGCCAGCGCACGCGACCCCTGCGCCATGGCCCGCCGGTCCAGCGCCAGCGACGACAGCGCCCCGCCCGGGTAGACCTCGACCCGGATCCCGCCGGCCGAAGCGGCCCCGGTGATCTCACTCATCGTGGGTGCACCCCTCCGTAGAACGTCGAGCTCGACAGCGTGTGGGTCACCCGCTGCACCTTGTCCGACGAGTTGCCCTCGACGAGCGTCACCTTGTCGCCGTGGACGCTCTCCACGATCCCGATGTGCGTGCTCGTCTGCGTGCTCTCCGGCCCGGTCCCGAACAGCAGCACGTCACCGGGCCTCGCGGCGTCGAGGTTGTGCTTGCCGTACGCGAGGCCGTGCTCCTGGCCCCAGTGGTAGACGTCGCCGGTGAACGGAAGGATCCCTATGTCCACACCCGACTTCTTCCACACCCAGGTGGCGAAGTTCGAGCACCACGCGCCGGTCGGGCCGTACTTGTTCTGGTTGCCGGGGCCCTCGTGGTAGCCGAGCTGGCCCCGCGCGATCTTCTTGATCTTGTTGCGGACGCCCGACCTCGTCTTCGGCGGCGCCGCCTTCGCCTTCGACCCGGTGTGCTTGCGCCCTCGCCGGGTCGGGTCCGCGAACCCGTCGTGCTCGACGGTTCGCTCGAGCTTGCCCAGCGCCTCGGCGGCGTCCTTCATCTGTCCCCGCACCGAGCGGACATGCCGGATCGACTCGTTGGTGTAGTCCCGCGCCAGGTCGACGACCTGGCCGGCGGCCCGCACCAGCGCCCCCTGCGCGCCGGCCCCGGTCACCCCGCGGGCGGCGTCCAGCAGCCGCGTCGCCTTCGTCGTGTACTCCTCGACCAGGTTCGCGACCGCCGTGTGGTTCGAGCCCAGCGACGCGGCGGTGGCGCCCACGATCTCCGCTGCCTTCGTCGACGCCGTCGATGTCGTCCGCAGCGCCTTGGTCATCCGCCGGGCGCGCCGGTCGAACCCGGCGGCGTTGCGACCGTCCCAGTGGCTCGTCGCGGCGGCCGCGCCCGACCTGTGGTCGTCGTGGTGACGCTCGACCGTCTTCGCCGCGGTGTCGAGCGCGGCGTGCGCCTGGTGGGCGTCCTCGGCCTTGCCGGCCAGGCTGTTGCGGTGCGCGATCAGCTGCCCGGCGGCCTTGCGTGCGATGACCCTGCTCTCCACGGCCCCGTCCTCTCCCGTGTGTGGGCGACGAGGCAACCTTGCGCCGGGCCGCTCGCTCAGCGGAAGCGGCGCTGCACGGATGGGCACATCGGGTGCACGATCAGGCCGTCGGCGCACCGGCGGGCAGCTCGTGGACCGCGATCCCGATGCCGCGGTAGTACCGGACGAGCTCTGCGTCGAGCGGCGCGCCCGAGGTGACCGCGGCGACGCACCGGCCGCCGAACGCCGCCCGCAGCTTCGGGTAGACCACCGTGTCGGCGAGCGCGTGCTGCAGGCGCAGCGCCAGCGACGGCCGGCTCCGGGCGCCGTACCGGACGGCCACCGACGCGGCCGCGTCGAACACCGTCGAGCGGCCCTCGGCGGCGGCCTTCTCCCGCGCCGCGGCGTGCAGGTCGCGCAGCAGGCTCGTGTCGGCCACGATGGTCCGCGGTCGGAACATGCCCAGGTCGGTGACCAGGTTGTCGGCGTCGGGCACGTGGCCGAGCGTGGTGCGGGTGTAGACGCAGGCCAGCGACAGCAGCCGGGCGCCGAGGTCGGCGAGCGGCAGCAGCACCAGCAGGGAGTTGCCCGCCCGCAGCACGGGGGCGAAGCGCGCGATGACCCTGCGGACCTCGGCGAGCACCTCGCCGTGGGTCAGCTCCACCCGCTTGGGGTGGGTTGCGCCGGTCGGGTAGACGAGCGTGGCCACCGCGTCGGTCGTGACCGCGAGCCTGCGCTCGCGCGCGACGGTGTCGTCGACCTCCTCGCCGAGCTCGGTCAGCTCCGCGACCGCCGCCATCACGTCGGCGTCGGGGTCGCCATCGACAGCCTCGGCACCACCGCCGTCGAGCTGCCAGACCCAGCCGATCTCGGGCAGCCGGGCGACGATCCGGCGCAGCGTCTCCCGGTGCGCGCCGGTCTCCAGCACGATCGCGCAGGCGCCGGAGTCGGACAGGATCCACTCGACGTCCTCGACCGCGGCGTCGGGGGCGATCGGCACCGTCTGGCAGCCGGCCGCCCAGGCGGCGTAGTCGAACAGCGTCCACTCGTAGCGCGTGCCGGCGTAGAGGGCGATCCGGTCACCCGGCCGCAGCCCCGCCGCGATGAGTCCCTTGGCGACGTCGACCACCTGGCTCGCGAACTCGCGGGTGGTGACGTCCAGCCAGGAGCCGTCGGTCCGGCGGCGTACCCCGATCGTGCCCCCGAACCGCTCCGCGTTAGCCATGACCATGTCGGTCAGGCTCGCCGCACTGGTCTCCCCGTCGGTCACACCACGAAACTAGCGTGAACGTCACGTGACATGCTGCACGGGTGCCCGCGGTGGATGTGATCGACGAGACGTTCCTCGCCGTGCCGCCCGGTTCGGTGGCCGCCGCGTTCGCCGATCCCGGCGCGTGCCGGCGGTTCTGGCCGGACCTGCGGCTTTCGGTCTACGCCGACCGCGGTGTCGAGGGGCTGCGCTGGACCGTGGCCGGTGCGCTGGTCGGCACCATGGAGGTCTGGCTCGAGCCGATGCTCGACGGCACCTTGCTGCACTACTTCCTGCGTGCGGACCCGCCGCCGGGCGCCGACGCCCGGCCGGCCCGGCTGCGCCGCGAGAAGACCCGCCGCCAGCTGGCCGCGAAGGCCGTCGCGCTCGACCTCAAGGGCGTCCTGGAGGACAGCCGGCGCCCGGGGTGCCCGCCGCCGGCGAGCTAACCTGCGATCGTGCGGGTTCACGTGGTGTCCGACGTGCACGGCAACGCCGAGGCACTGGCCAAGGCGGGGGACGGCGCCGACGCCCTCGTGGTGCTCGGCGACCTGATCGACTTCGTCGACTACCACGACCACTCCGGCGGGATCATGGGCACGGTGTTCGGCCCGGACGCGATGGCGACGTTCGCGAAGCTGCGCCGGGAGCGGCAGCACAACGAGCTGGCGGCGTTCGCGCGGACGCTGTGGACGAGCGTGACCGACCCCGGCGCGGTGGTCGAGGAGGCCATCCGCGACCAGTACTCCCGGATCTTCGCCGCGATGACCGTCCCGACCTATGCCACACCGGGCAACGTCGACCTGCCGGCGCTGTGGCCGGAGTATGCCGGGGACAACGTGCGGATCCTCGACGGCGAGGTGGTCGAGATCGGCGGGCTGCGGTTCGGCTTCGTCGGCGGCGCGCTGCTGCCGCCCGGCGCGGTGCGGCGCCGGGGCGGGGTGTTCCACGCCTACCTGCGCACCGACGAGGAGATCGCCGCGGCCCTCGCCGGGCTCACCGACGTGGACGTGCTGTGCAGCCACGTGCCGCCCGACGTGCCCGAGCTGACCTACGACGTGGTGTCCCGGCGCTCGGAGTTCGGCTCGGCCGCGCTGCTGGAGCTGATCATGACCCAGCACCCGCGCTGGGCGGTGTTCGGGCACGTGCACCAGCCGCTCGCGCCGCGCATGCGGCTGTCGTACACCGAATGCGCCAACGTCGGCCACTTCCAGCGGACCCAGCGGCCGTACGTGCTGCGCTGGTAGGAGGCGTGACCGGGTAGCCTCCCCGGCATGGCCGATGAGTCCACCCAGTCCATCGTGGTCGACGCGCCACCGCAGGACATCATGCCGGTGATCGCGGACTTTCCGGCGTACCCGGAATGGGCCAACGCGGTGAAGAAGACCGAGGTCCTGGCGGAGGGGTCGGACGGCAAGGCGCTGCAGGTGCGGTTCACCCTCGACGCCGGGCCGTTCAAGGACGTCTACACGCTCGCGTACGACTGGGCCGCCGACGGGCTGTCGGTGAGCTGGACGCTCGTCAAGGGCCAGATGCAGCGCTCGCAGAACGGCCGCTACCTGCTCACCCCGGAGGGCGACAAGACCCGGGTCACCTACACGCTGGCGGTCCAGCTGGCCGTGCCGATGATCGGCCTGTTCCGGCGCAAGGCCGAGAAAATGATCATGGACATCGCGCTGAAGGAGCTCAAGCGCCGGGTCGAGGGCGCGTAGGCCCGGGCTCTATGGCGGGTGCGCGGATTCTGCTGTTCACCGGCAAGGGAGGGGTCGGCAAGACCACCCTCGCCGCGGCGACGGCTGCCCGGCTGGCGGTCGGCGGGCGCAAGGTTCTCGTCGCCTCGGCCGACCCGGCGCACTCGCTCGGCGACGTCTTCGGCCGCGGGCTCACCACCGAGCCATCCGAAGTGGACACCTGCCTGTACGCGGCCCATGTGGACGCTCGCGGGCTCGTCGACAAGGCGTGGCAGGACATCCGGCGCCAGCTGCGCACCGCACTCGCCGGGGCGGGGCTCGACGAGCTGGACGCCGCGGAGCTCACCGTGCTGCCCGGGGTGGACGAGCTGCTCGCCCTCACCGAGGTGGCCCGGCTCGCGCGCGAGGGCCCGTGGGAGGTCGTGGTCGTCGACTGTGGACCGACGGCGGAGACGTTGCGGCTGCTGGCGCTGCCCGAGGCGGTGGCCGGCTACGTGGACCGGCTGCACCGTGCCGCGCCCTCGCTCGGCACGCTCGCCGCTCATCTGGCCGACCTGCGCCGGCTGCTCGTCGACCCGGCGGTGACGAGTGTCCGGCTGGTACTGACGCCGGAGCGGCTCGTCGTCGCCGAGACCCGCCGGACGCTCGCCGCGTTGGCACTGCGCGGGATCCGGGTCGACAGCCTCGTCGCGAACCGGCTCCTGCCGAGGGCAAGGCCGAAGACCCGCTTGCGGGGTCGAGCATCTATACCGAAGACCCGCTTGCGGGGTCGAGCATCTATACCGTGGCGCGGACCGGCGGCGAGCTGGCTGCGTATCCGGAGGGCCGAGCAGGACGCGGTACTGTCCGAACTGGACGCTTCGACGCCGTTGCGGGTGCACCTGGTGGAGCACCGGCCGGCCGAGCCGGTCGGCACCCGCCCGCTGCTGGAGCTGGCGGAGGAGCTGTACGGCGACGCCGACCCGCTGGCCGAGCCCTTCGCCGGCGGCGGCGACGTCCGACCGCTGCTGGGTATCCGCACGACGGCCGAGGGGGGCTACGAGCTGACCGTCGCACTGCCGCTGACCGACTCGAGCGAGCTGGACCTCGCCCGGGTCGGCGACGACCTCGCGATCACCGTCGACGGGGCGCGCCGGCTGGTCGCGCTGCCGGTGCTGCTGCGCCGGCACACGGTCACCGACGCGGCGGTCGAGGACGGTGGGCTCGTGCTGCGGTTCGAGGAGCGGGCGTGACCGCGGACGCGCCGGGTAGCCGGCTGGTGGAGGAGCTGCGGCTGCTGCTGGACGCGGTGGCCGAGCGGGCCGGGCCGTGGCTGGACCGGGTCTCGGGCGAGTCCCCGGCGGCGGGCTGCCGGTGCCCCGCGTGCGCGGTGGCGGCGCTGGTCCGCGGCGAACCGAACGAGCTTGCCGCGCGGAGCCTCGACCGGGCCGCCGACCTGGTGGCGCTGCTGCGTGCGGTGCTCGCCGACCGGTGGGAGCCCGGCGCGCCGCACATGCCGGGGTTCGCCCCGCCGCCGCGGCCCGGCGACCGGCCGCGGGTGCAGCGGATTCCGGTGCGCCGCAAGGGAGATCCGCCAGCTTGAGGGCCAAGACGACCATCGGGGTGGACATCGGGGGCACCAGTGTGCGGGCGGGCGTGGTGGACCGGTACGGCACCGTGATCGACACCGCCCGCGCGCCCACGCCGACGAGCGAGGGTGCGTTGGAGGACGCGATCGTGTCCGCGGTGGGGATCCTGGCGGCGCGGCACCGGGTGACCGCGGTCGGGCTGGCCGTGGCCGGCTTCGTCACGACGGACCGCCGGTCGGTGATGTTCGCGCCGCACCTCGCGTGGCGGCACGCGCCGGTGGCGGACCGGATCTCCGAGCGGCTGCGCCTGCCGGTGGTACTCGAGCACGACGCGAACGCCGCGGTGCTGGCCGAGTACCGCTTCGGCGCCGCGCGCGGCTCGCGGGTCGCGCTCCTGGTGGCGATCGGCACCGGCATCGGGGGCGGGCTGCTGCTGGACGGCTCGCTGTTCCGCGGCGCGTTCGGGGTGGCGCCCGAGTTGGGGCATCTGTCGCTGGTGCCCGGCGGCCGGCCGTGCCCGTGCGGGAAGTCGGGGTGCTGGGAGCGCTACTGCAGCGGCACGGCCCTGTCGACGACGGCGGTGGAGCTGCTGGCCCGCCACCCGGGCGGGTCGACGGTGCTCGCCCGCGAGGTGACGGTGGACAAGCGCGCGGTGACGGGTCGCAAGGTGGCCGCGGCCGCCCGCGACGGCGACCCGCTGGCGCAGCGCGCGATGGCCGAGCTGGCGACGTGGCTGGGCGAGGGCCTGGCGCTGGTCGCGGACATCTACGACCCGGAGATCGTGGTCATCGCGGGCGGCGTGTCCGAGTCCGCGCCCCTGTTCCTCGACGACGCCAGGGACCACTACAAGAAGAAGATCACCGGCGCCGGCTACCGCCCGCTGGCCCGGATCCGCACCGCCCAACTGGGCGACGACGCCGCGATGGTGGGCGCGGCCGCCCTGGCCGCCGAGGACGCCCGATGACCCCGCCCCCGCCCTCCCACGTGTCGACCCCCGCCCTCCCACGTGTCGACCCCTCGCGTAGGCGCGCCGACTCCTCGCGCGGATGTGTCGACTCCCGGCGGGACGGCGCACCATTTTCCGGAGGGCACCGACGACTTCGGGCGACGCGGCGACCACCCGGCGGGCGGCGGGGGCACCAGTGTCCTGAGTCGGGAGTTCGGCGCC
>NZ_WHTD01000024.1 GCF_009379765.1 Actinophytocola sp.
ACGTTTGCCGGGGATCCAGATCGTTCCTGGCGAGGCGGAGGGAATCCCTCATACCGGGTCGTATTCGGGTTTCCCGACAACGCGGCCAGGGGCGATCTGGGCCCCGGCAAACGCAAACGTTCCTCGGACTCACGACACTAGATACCGGTGAGCTGGGCGAGCCGGGCGACGTGTTCGGCGGGACCGCCGAACAGGTGCAGGCCGCCGTGGGCGCGTTTGAAGTAGCGGTGCGCGTCGTGTTCCCAGGTGATCGCTATGCCGCCGTGCAGCTGGATCATCTCGCCGGCCACCTCGTGCAGGGCCTCCGCGCAGTGCGCCTTCGCCACCGCGGCCCGCAGCGGCAGCTCGTCGGGTGCGGCGCACGCCGCGGACAGCGCGGCCGACTCGGCCGTCTCCACCAGCACATGCATGTCCGCCATCCGGTGCTTCAGCGCCTGGAAGGACGCGATCGGGCGGCCGAACTGGGTTCGCCGGCCGGTGTAGGACACGGTCAGCTCCAGGCACCTCGCCGCCGTCCCCGCCTGCTCCGCGGCCAGCGCCACGCAGGCCACGTCGCGCGCGTGCGCGACATCGACCGGGCCGATCAGCCGGGCGGGCGCGTCGGCGAAGGACACGTCGGCGAGCCGCCGGGTGAGGTCCATCGTCGGCGTGTGCGTGCGCCGCGCGTCGGCCGGGTCGACCTCGAAGAGCGACGGGCCATCATCCGTCCGGGCTACCACCAGCAGGAGGTCCGCGGTGTCGCCGTCCAGCACGTACGCCGCCGACCCCGACACCAGCCAGCCGCCGGCCGAGCGCCGCGCCGCGCACGCCACCGACGACCACCCGCCCGCGCCGGCCCACGCGAGCGCGGCCACCGCGCCGGACGCGACCCGCGGCAGCAGGTCCGTGTCCCCCGCGGAGACGAGCGCTGCCGTGGCGAGCACCGAGCCGAGCAGCGGGGCCGGCGTCAGCGTCCGGCCCAGCTCGTACTGCACGACGAACACCTCGACCAGCCCCGCGCCCAGCCCGTCGCGGTCGGACGGCACCAGCAGGGCGGGTGCCCCGAGCTCGGTCAACGGCGCCCAGCAGTCCTGCTCCTTGGCCACCAGCCGGCGCACCGTGTCCCGCAACGCGAGCTGGTCCTCGGTCAACCGCATGCCGATAACCTAACCAAACAGTTGCTTGGTTGCCTAGGAACCCCCCCGATCGAGCACGTTCGATATTCTCAGTGACGGGTCGGGGCCTGGAGACAACGCACGCGAGGAGACCTGGTCATCGAGAAGGGTGCACTGGTCGCTGGCCGTTATCGATTGCTCGAGCAGGTCGGCAGCGGCGCGATGGGCGTGGTGTGGAAGGCGCAGGACGAGCGCCTCGGTCGCACCGTGGCCATCAAACGCCTGCTGGTCCGCTACGCGCTGTCGGAGGCCGAGTCCGAAGAGACCCGCCGCCGCGCCATGCGGGAGGCGCGGATCGCGGCACGTCTGCAACACCGCAACGCGATCGCCATGTTCGATGTCGCCGAGCACGAAGGCGACCCCTGCCTGGTGATGGAGTTCCTGCCGTCCCGCAGCCTCTCCGCGGTGCTCGCCGAACGCGGCGCGCTCCCACCGGGCGAGGTCGCCGAGATCGGCGCCCAGGTCGCCGCCGCACTCGCCGCCGCGCACGCGGTCGGGATCGTGCACCGCGACGTCAAGCCGGGCAACATCCTGCTCGCCGACAACGGCACGGTGAAGATCACCGACTTCGGCATCTCCAAGGCGGTGGACGAGGGCACGGTCACCACCCAGACCGGGATGGCCGGCACGCCCGCCTACCTCGCCCCGGAGATCGCCCGCGGCGAGGACCCGAGCCGCGCCTCCGACGTGTTCTCCCTCGGCTCGACGCTCTACCACGCCGTCGAGGGCAGGCCGCCGTTCGGCACGAGCTCCAACCCGCTCGCGCTGCTGCACGCGGTCGCCTCGGGCAACGCGCCGCCGGCCCGCAACGCGGGCCCGCTCGCGGACACGCTGTCCAACCTGATGCGTCCCGACCCGGTGACCCGGCCGACGATGCTCGATGCGGCCACCGCGCTCGGCAGCCCCGCCGCGGCACCCACCACGCTGACGGGCCCGGCCAAGAAGGCCGCCGCCGGCCCGGCCACGCCATTCCGCCCGGTGGCGGTGCTCCCGCCACCGGGCCCGCCGACCACCGCGCTGCCCACCACGCCCGCGGCGCCCGTGCCCGCGCGGACCGGCGGCGACCCGTCCCGGCGCAACATGACGATCGTCGCGGTGGCCGCGCTGCTCGTCGTGGCCGGGGTGGTCGCCGCGATCCTCCTGCTCGACAACGGAAAGGACCCGGACACCACGCAGCGGGGCGTCGGCAACCAGACCAGCGAGCCGTCGCGGCCGAGCCAGGAGCAGTCGTCCGAGGCGCCGCCGCGGACGAGCGCCAACCCGATCCCGGCGAACGAGCCCATCGACTACAGCCAGGCCGGGCAGAAGGTGATCGACTACTACGGCGACGTCCAGCAGACGGCCAAGCGGTGGGCCATGCTGTCCAGCAACGCCAAGGCGCTGTTCGGCGACCAGGCCGCGTTCGAGCAGTACTGGGCCCAGTTCACCGACGTCAGCTCGTGCTGCGCGAACGGCGTCACGCCGAACGCGGACGGCTCGGTGAACGTGCCGGTCGACGTCACCTACACCAAGGGCGACGGCAACAGCAAGCAGCACCGCACGGTGCGGGTCACCCGGGAGAACGGCCAGCTGGTCATCGACGTCGACGCGCGCTGAGCGCGGCCAGCACCCGCTCCCGGTGCCACGACTGGGTTCCCCAGGCGGACCGCAGCGCGCGCACCTTGGTGAGCCACAGGCCGAGGTCGTACTCGAGCGTGTAGCCGACCGCGCCGTGCACCTGCAACGCCGCCCGTGCCGCGCGGTAGGCGGCGTCCGCGGCGGCGACCCTGGCCGCGGAGACGTCCCGCGCAAAGCCGGTCACCGCGGCGGCGTGCACGAGCGGGCGGGCGAACTCCAGCGCCACCAGCACGTCGGCCAGGTGGTGCTTGACCGCCTGGAACTCGCCGACGGCGCGGCCGAACTGCTTGCGCTGCTTGACATACGCGCTCGCCTGCGCCAGGAGGCCGCGGCCGAGCCCGAGCAGCTGGGCCGCACCGCACAGCACGCCGACCTCGAACGCCCGGGCCACATCGCCGGGCCCGATCCGCTCCGCCGCGTCGACCGGGAAGAGCTTGCGGGTGGCGTCCACCGAGGACACCGGGGCGCCCGCCGACCCGGTGTGCACGGTGTCGCCGTCGACCAGGAACACCGCGACCGCGACGTCCGCGTCCAAGGCGTACGGCACGTGCGGCGGCAGCGCGAGCGTGGCCAGGATGTCGCCCGCGGCCAGGCCGGGCAGCCAGCGACCGGCGTCGGCGACGCCCGCGAGCAGCGTCGGCACGGCGGCGAACGACTCGACCAGCGGGCCGGGCACGGCGTGCCGGCCGAGCTCCTCGAACACCACGACGAGGTCCACCGGGCCGGCGCCGAGCCCGTCGAACCGCTCCGGCACCGCGAGCCCGGTCACGCCGATCTTCGCCAACCGCCGCACCAGCTCCAGCCCCGGCTCCGGCTCGCCGCGCCCCCAGGCCCGGATCGCGGCCGGCACGTCGCCGGCGGCCAGCAGGTCGTGCACGCTCGCGGCGAGCTGCCGCTGCTCCTCGCTGCGCACGAACCTCATCGGTCCCCCCGCGGCAGGCCGAGCAGCCGCTCGGCGACGACGTCGCGCTGGATCTCGTTGGTACCGGCGTAGATCGGGCCGGCGAGCGAGAACAGGTAGCCGCCGAGCCAGTCCCCGGCGGACTCGGCGTCCGCGCCGAGCAGGTCCAGCGCGGTCTCGTGCAGGGCGATGTCCAGCTCGGACCAGAAGATCTTGTTCACGCTCGACTCCGCGCCCAGGCGCCCACCCTCGGCGAGCCTGCTGACCGTGCCGAGCGTGTACAGCCGGTAGGCCTGCGCGCCGATCCACGCGTCCACCACCCGGTCGCGCGCCGCGGGATCCGGCCGCTCGTGCCACAGGTCGACGAGCCGGTCCGCGGCCGCGCCGAACCGGCCGGGGCTGCGCAGCGTCAGCCCGCGCTCGTTGCTGGCCGTGCTCATCGCGACCCGCCAGCCGTCGCCGGGCGCGCCGAGCACGTCGGCGTCGGGCACGAACACCTCGTCGAGGAAGATCTCGGCGAACCCGGGCGTGCCGTCCAGCTGCGGGATGGGCCGCACCGTGACGCCGTCGGCCTTCAGGTCGAACATCAGATAGGTGAGCCCGCGGTGCCGCTCGGCCGCCGGGTCGCTGCGGAACAGGCCGAACGCGCGGTCGGCGAAGCTCGCCCGCGAGCTCCACGTCTTCTGTCCACTGAGGACCCAGCCGCCGCCGGTCCGCACCGCGCGGCTGCGCACCGCGGCCAGGTCCGAGCCCGCTTCGGGCTCCGACCAGGCCTGCGCCCAGATGTCGTCGGCCCGCACCATCCGGGGCAGGACCCGCTCCCGCTGCTCCGGGGTGCCGAGCGCGAGCAGCGTCGAGCCGAGCAGCGCGATGCCGTTCTGGCTGACCCGGCCGGGCGCGCCGGACGCGTAGTACTCCTCCTCGAAGACCACCCACTCCAGCAGCGACGCGTCCCGCCCGCCGTACTCGCGCGGCCAGGTCACCGCCGAGAGCCGCGCGCCGGCCAGCCGGTGCTCCCACTCGCGATGGAGCGCGAACCCGTCGGGCGTGTCCATCGACTGGAGCCGGCCGGGCACGTTGGCCGCCAGCCACTCCCGCACCTCGTCGCGGAACGCGCGGACGTCCGCGGGCAGGTCAAGATCCACTAGTGCCCCTCATCGATCGGGCGTCCATCCCGCCGAGCGCGTCGGTCGAGGTCTCGGCGTTGTGCGCGTGCGCGAAGTGGTGCAGCCCGAACACCGAGTCCATGCCCGAGCGCAGCCCCATCTGGTCCTCCGCCTGGTTCACCGCGCGCTTGGCGAGCGCGAGCCCGAACCGGGGCATCTCGGCGATCCTGGCGGCGAGCCTCGTGGTCTCCGCGGCGAGCTCGTCGCGCGGCACGACCCGGTTGACCATGCCGAGCTCGAGTGCCCTGCGGGCGTCGAACCGGTCGCCGGTGAACAGGAACTCCTTGGCCGCCCGCGGGCCGAGCACCCACGGGTGCGCGAAGTACTCCACCCCCGGGATGCCCATGCGCACCACGGGATCGGCGAAGAACGCGTCCTCGGAGGCGACGATCAGGTCGCACACCCAGGCGAGCATCAGCCCGCCGGCGATGCACGCGCCGTGCACCATCGCGATGGTGGGTTTGGGGATCTCCCGCCACCGCCGGCACATGCCGAGGTAGACCTCCATCTCGCGGGCGTAGCGCTGGTCCCCGCCCGGCTTGCCGACGTGGTCCCACCACATGACGGCCTTGCGCTCGAACGTCGTGTCGACGTCGCGGCCCGGGGTGCCGATGTCGTGCCCGGCGGAGAAGTGCTTGCCCGCGCCGGCCAGCACGACGACCTTGACCGCGTCGTCGTCCACGGCCAGGGTGAACGCGGCGTCGAGGGCGTAGGTCATCGCCGAGTTCTGCGCGTTGCGGTACTCCGGGCGGTTCATCGTCACCGTCGCCACGGGCCCGTCGACCTCGTAGCGGACGACCTCGTCGGTCACGCCGACCACCTCCAAAGCAATTGCTTGGTAGGCTAACACCCCATGGCGGACCTGAACGGCTTTCGCGCATCGGTGCGCGACTGGTTGGCCGACAACCTGACCGGCGGGTTCGCCGCGTTGCGCGGCCTCGGCGGGCCGGGCCGCGAGCACGAGGCCCACGACGAGCGGATCGCCTGGGACCGGCACCTGGCCGCGGCCGGCTGGACGTGCCTTGGCTGGCCGGTCGAGCACGGCGGCGCCGGCCTGGATCTCGAGCACCGGGTGGCTTTCCACGAGGAGTACGCGGCGGCGGGCGCGCCGGCGCGGGTGAGCCACGTCGGCGAGGAGCTGCTCGGCCCGACGCTGATCGCGCTGGGCACGCCCGAGCAGCAGCGGCGGTTCCTGCCGCGCATCAAGGCGGTCGACGAGCTGTGGTGCCAGGGCTACTCCGAGCCGGGCGCGGGCTCGGACCTGGCCTCGGTGTCGACGTCGGCAACGCTCGACGGCGTGGAGTGGGTGGTCACCGGGCAGAAGGTGTGGACCTCGCTCGCGCACGTGGCGCAGTGGTGCTTCGTGCTGGTCCGCACCTCGGCCGGCTCGCGACGGCATGCCGGGCTGTCCTACCTGCTCGTGCCGATGGACCAGCCCGGCGTCGAGGTCCGGCCCATCGAGCAGCTGACCGGCGGGTCGGAGTTCAACGAGGTGTTCTTCGACGGCGCCCGCACCGCGCGTGACCTGGTGGTCGGCGAGGTCGGCGGCGGTTGGACGGTGGCGATGCGGACGCTCGCGTTCGAGCGCGGCGCGGCGACGCTGGGCCAGCAGGTCGGCTTCCGCCGCGAGCTGGACGCGCTGGTCGCCCTGGCCGGGGACACGGGCGTGCTCGAGGACCCGCTGCTGCGCGAGCGGCTCGCCAGGGCCCGGCTGGGCCTGGAGGTGATGCGGGCGCACGCGCTGCGCACGATCGGCGGCACCGGGCACGAGGCGTCGGTGACCAAGCTCGTCTGGGCCACCTGGCACCGGTCGCTCGGCGAGCTGGCGATGGACGTGCTGGGCGCGGCCGGCCTGGCGGCGCCGAACGACGAGCTGTCCGAGTGGCAGCGGTTGTACCTGTTCAGCCGGGCGGACACGATCTACGGCGGGTCCAACGAGATCCAGCGCAACATCATCGCCGAGCGGGTGCTCGGCCTGCCCCGGGAGGCCCGCCCTTGATCACGCCCACCTACCCTGCCGGCCGGGACCTGCTGGCCGGCAAGGTCGTAGTGGTCACCGCGGCGGCCGGCACCGGCATCGGGTCGGCCGCGGCCCGCCGGTGCCTGGCGGAGGGCGCGCGGGTCGTGGTGAGCGACTGGCACGAGCGCCGACTCGCCTCGACCGCCGCCGACCTTGCCTCCTCCTTCGGTTCCTCCGTGCACGCGCAGGTTTGCGACGTGACCGACGAGGACCAGGTCCAGGCGCTGGTCGCGGGCGCGGTGGAGCACTTCGGCCGGCTCGACGTGATGATCAACAACGCCGGCCTCGGCGGGACGGCGTCGGTGCTGGAGATGACCGACGACGAGTGGGCGCGGGTCTTGGACGTGACGCTGACCGGGACGTTCCGGTGCACCCGGGCGGCGCTGCGGCAGCTGGTCGAGCAGGGTGGCGGCGGCGCGGTGGTGAACAACGCGTCGGTGGTGGGCTGGCGGGCGCAGGAGGGCCAGGCGCACTACGCGGCGGCGAAGGCGGGAGTGATGGCGCTGACCCGCTGCGCGGCGATGGACGTGGCCGCGCACGGGATCCGGGTCAACGCGGTGGCGCCGAGCATCGCCGCGCACCCGTTCCTCGCGAAGGTGACGAGCGAGGAGCTGCTGTCCTCGCTCGCCGCGCGCGAGGCGTTCGGCCGGGCCGCGGACCCGTGGGAGGTGGCGACCGTGATGGCGTTCCTGGCGAGCGACTACGCGTCGTACCTGACCGGCGAGATCATCTCGGTGAGCAGCCAGCACCCGTAGGCTTACCCTCTTGCAGGGAGGTACGGACATGGCGCTGATGCCGGTAACGGACTCGATGTTCCTGCTCGCCGAGGCGCGCGAGCATCCGATGCACGTCGGTGGGCTGCAGCTGTTCGAGCTGCCGGAGGGTGCCGGGCCGGACTACGTGAGCGAGTTCCACCGGGAGCTGCTGTCGCTGGCGGACGTGCGGCCGCTGTTCCGCCGCAGGCCGCGCGGGCCGGTGGGCACGCTCGGCCAGTTCGCGTGGTCCAACGACGACAACCTCGATCTCGAGTACCACGTGCGGCTGTCCGGGCTGCCGCGGCCGGGCCGGGTGCGGGAGCTGCTGGAGCTGACCTCGCGGCTGCACGGGTACCTGCTCGACCGGCACCGGCCGCTGTGGGAGTTCACGGTCATCGACGGCGTGCAGGGCAACCGGTTCGCGACCTACAGCAAGATCCACCACTCGCTGCTGGACGGCGTGTCGGCGCTGCGCCTGATCCAGAGCTCGCTGTCCGAGGACCCGTCGGACATGGGCGTGCGGCCGCCGTGGTCGCCCCGGGTGCGCACGAACGTGTTCGACAAGCCGCGGAGGTCCGACGCGCCCGACCCGTTCACTGCGGTCGGTCGTCTCGTGAAGGACGTGGCCGGTCTCGGTGGTGCGGCGGCAAAGGTGGTGAACGAGGCGTTCCGCGAGCAGTCGGCGACGCTGGCGTTCCAGGCCCCGAAGTCGATGTTCAACGTGCCGATCACCGGCGCGCGCCGGTTCGCCGCGCAGGGCTGGCCGCTGGAGCGCATCAAGGCCGTCGGCCGGGCCGCGAGCGCCACGATGAACGACGTCATGCTGGCGATGTGCTCGGGGGCGCTGCGCAGCTACATGCTGGACCTGGGTGCGCTGCCGGACCGCCCGCTGGTGGCGGCGATCCCGATGTCGTTGCGCGCCCGCTCGGGTGGGTCCTCGTCCTCGTCCTCGTCGGAGTCGTCCCTGGGCGGCAACGCGATCGGCCTGATCCTGTGCAACATGGCGACCGACGAGCCCGACGCGGCCGTCCGGCTCGCCACGATCCACGACTCGATGCTGAAGGGCAAGCAGGTCTACCACGGCATGAGCCGCCTGCAGATCCTGGCGCTGAGCGCGATCCCGCTGATCCCGCTGGCGGTCGGCACGGTCCCCGGCATGACGACGCTCACGCCGCCGGGCTTCAACGTCCTGATCTCGAACGTCCCGGGCCCGCGCGAGCCCCTGTACTGGAACGGCGCCCGCATGCAGGGCGTGTACCCGCTGTCCATCCCGTACGAGGGCCAGGCACTGAACATCACGGTGACGAGCTACGCGGGCAGCTTGGAGTTCGGCCTCACCGGCTGCCGCCGCACCGTCCCCCACCTGCAACGCCTGCTCACCTTCCTGGAGGAGTCCTTGCAGGACCTGGAGAAAGCCACCGCCTGAGTTGGGAGAGAGCCGATGGGCCTGTTCGAGCTGACCGGTGACTCCCTGAAAGCCGTGCCGACAACCACGTTCGCGGCGGAGGGCGTGCTGGAGCGGCGGGATCTGCAACGCGTGCTCCTGCACAACCTCGGGGCCATCGACGACTCACTGCTGGTGGTGGCCGAGGAGTTCGGCGACTTCGAGGGCAGCGACCGGCGCATCGATCTCCTGTGCGTCGACCACGCGGCTCGTCTCGTCGTCATCGAGCTCAAACGAACGCACGACGGCGGACACATGGAGCTCCAGGCGCTGCGCTATGCCGCGATGGTGCACTCCATGACGTTCGACAAGCTGGTCGAGATCTTCGAACGCCACCTCCGCCGGGTCGATCCGGCGACGGCCGACGATGCCCGCACGACGCTCACGGACTGGTTCGAAGACACGGACGACGACGAGCCGGTCATCTCGACCGAGGTCCGGATCGTCCTGATCTCCGCCGGGTTCGGCACCGAGATCACGACGACGGTGCTGTGGCTCAACGCGGCGTACAACCTTGGTATCAGGTGTCCGGCTGATCCCGCATCGGGTCGACGGCCGGCTGCTGCTGGACATCACCCAGCTCATCCCGCTCCCGGAGGCAGAGGAGTTCATGATCAAGCTCCGCCGTCGGGACCAGGCCGTCCGAGCGGCGGCCAGCGGGCGGGACTGGACGCAGTACGTGATCACCAGCCCGTCCGGCACGACCGAGCCGTTCCGCAAGCGGTGGGCGGTCCTCGAAATGGTGAAGGTCCTCAACGAGGCAGGAGTGCCGGGCTCGGCGTTGGCCCAAGCGCTGCCGAACGCCAAGTTCCTCAGCGTGGCCGGCACGCCCGAGGGCGAGGAGCTCATCGAGGCGTACTGCGACGGCTACCCGATGATGCGACGAAACATCGGCAAATGGTTCCTGGACCACCCCATCCGCGACGCCGACCGGACGTGGGTGTTGTCGAAGATGTGGGGCCGCCAGACGGTTCCGACGCTCGACAAGCTGGTCGCGCTCGCTCCGCGTGAGGGGTTCAGCTACCGGGCCGTGTGATCCTCGGGAGCCCGGCGATGATGTCGGTCGCGTCCTTGACGATGGCGTCGATCAGGGTGGCGCACGTCGGGAGGTCGTCGATCGCGCCGACGACCTGGCCCGCGGCCAGCACGCCGGTGTCGGTGCGGCCCTCGACGAGGCCGGCGCGCAGGAGCATCGGGGTGTTGGCCGCCATGATCACCTGGGACCAGGACAGCTTGCGGGCGCGGCGCATCGCCACGCCGTCTCGCAGCATCGTCCGCCATGTCAGGCCGGTCAGGCGGCGGAAGTGGGTCGCGTTCCGCACGGCGCGCAGCAGCGACCGGGCGCGGCCCGACGACTCCAGGGTCTCCACGAGATCGGTGCGCAGGACCCGGTGCGGGATGCCGTCCACGCTCGTCGTCACCACCGTGCCGGTCAGGTCGCGCGCCAGGTAGGCCGCCTTCACCGCGGCCGGCACGGTGCTCTCCTCGGTCAGCAGGAAGCGGGTGCCCATCGCCACGCCCGCCGCGCCGTAGGCGAGCGCCGCCACCAGGCCTCGGCCGTCGTAGAAGCCGCCCGCGGCGATCACCGGGATGTCCACGGCGTCCACAACGGACGGAAGCAGCAGCGTCGTCGCCACGGCGCCGGTGTGGCCGCCGCCCTCGCCGCCCTGCACGATGACCGCGTCGGCACCCCACGCCGCGACTTTCGACGCGTGCCGCACCGCGCCCACCGACGGGATCACCACCACGCCGGCGTCCTTCAACGTCGCGATCAGGTCGGGGGTCGGGGCCAGCGCGAACGACGCCACCCGCACGCCCTCCTCGATCAGCAGCCGGACCCGCTCGCCGGCATCCGCCGCGTCGGCCCGCAGGTTCACCCCGAACGGCTCGGGCGTCCGGGACCGCACCTCCCGGACCGCGGAACGCAGCTCCGGCAACGACATCGTCGCCGACGCCAGGATGCCCAGCCCACCCGCCGACGCCACCGCGGACACCAGGCGGGGACCGGCCACCCAGCCCATACCGGTCTGCACCACCGGGTGGCGCACGCCGACCAGCCGGGTCAACGCCGTCGACAACGTCACGAGCGCACCTCGGCCGCACGCCGCCCGGACGGATCCAGCGACCGCAACAACTCCAGCTCCGCGTCGGTCGGCGTGCGGGTCACCGAGACCCCGTTGACCTCCAACGGAAAGCCCGTCTCCTCGACCACGTCGTCCACCGCCACCCCGGGATGCGCCGACACCAGCCGCATCGTGCGCCACGGGCCGCCGAAGTCCAGCACGGCCAGGTTCGTCACGACCCGGTGCAGGTCGTGGTAGGGGCCGGCGGACCGGTCGTACCCCACCCCGGACACGACGTCCACTTCGGACACGAACACCCGCGGGGAGTGCCGGGGCACCCAGTAGCTCGTCCGGTGGTTCACCGTGTTGCCCGGCGCGCCGCGGAAACCGAGCAGCTGCCGGGTCGGCCGCGCGTGCGGGCCGATGCACGAGATGTTCTGGTTCCCGTGCCGGTCAAGCTGGTTCGCGCCCATCACCACGTGCCGCCTGCCGTGCGCGACCACGTCGAACACCGCGCGGTACGGCAGCCACCCCTCGGCAACGCCGTCGGCATCGAGGAGGGTCGCCTCACCGTCGGACAGCAGCAGCTCCGGCGCGAACGTCAGCCGGGCCAGCCGCGCGCCCAGCGACGGCAGCACCCCCATCGGACTGGCGAGAATCTCACCGTCGTCGCGGAACAGGTCGGCACACGCGACGGCACACACGTCGGCCCGCGACACCGTCATGGCTGCGCCGCCTCCCCGGAATTAACCCTTGTGGTCACCGTGCGTTGGTGCCGTCCAGTTCGGTACGTACCGGTGGCCGGGTCGCGTCCCGTTCCCCTTGGGTGCGGTTGGCCGGCACGCGGTTCGTGCAGGTTCCCCGCTGCTCGACTAGCTGAGGTTGACACAAGGGGTGTCATGACCGCACCGCCGTCTGGTAGGAAGCCTCGTCCCCGGACAGGTACTGGTCCACAAAGGACGACCAGTCCGCCGAGGCGTACCTGCGCTGGAACTCCTCGTCCCGGCCGTAGTCCGGCACGCAGCTCGTGAAGTGCGCGCCGCCGGGCGTCTCCACGACCCCGTCGACCATCATCCTGTTGAGCAGCATCGACTGGGGCGGCCCCGAGGAGGCGAGGCCGGCTGTGTCCACGATGGACTCACACGACACGTACCGCCGCTCGGCCGCCATGCAGAACAGGTCGTCGAAGTACGGGTCCGGCCCGAGGTACTGTGCGTTGCCGTGCCGGTCCGCCCGGTTCAGGTGCACCAGCGCGACGTCCAGCTTCAGCGGCGGCATCGCCACCACCACCTCGCCGTCGTAGGGCGAGCGGACGGTCCGCAAGGACGTGTCGAGGGTCAGCACGTCCGACGCGATGCCGGCGCGGATCGGCAGGAACGGCAGCCGGTGCGCGGCCGCGCGAAGTCCACACTGGAGCATGCCCTCGTCGAGCTCACGTACGGCGATGGCACCGGACTCGCGGGCCCGGCGGAAGAACGGGTCGTAGGCGATCGAGTCCAGCGACACGAAGCCGAACACGACCTCGCGCACCTTGCCCGCGGCGCACAGCACGCCGACGTCCGGCCCGCCGTAGGACACGACGGTGAGGTTGCGCACCCGCGAGCGCAGGATCGCGCGCACCAGCGCCATCGGCTTGCGCCGCGACCCCCACCCGCCGATCCCGATGGTCATCCCGTCGGACAGCGTGCCGACCACCTCGTCGGCCGTCATCCGCTTGTCCCTCACCGGTCGCCCTCCAGGAACCGCTCGCGCGCCTCGTCGGCCGCGCCGGTCAGGTTGAGCTCGAACGTGAAGCCCTGCTCGTAGCGGTAGCTGCGGTGCACGTCCTGCGGGTCGATCCCGTTGAGCGCGGCCTTCGCGGCACGGATCACCCGGGTGTCCTTCGCCGCGATCTCCGCGGCCAGCTTCACCGCCGCGGCGTCCAGTTCGGACACCGGCACCACCCGGTACACCGACCCGTGCTGGTGCAGCTCGGCCGCCGTGACGGTCGACGCCGTGTAGTACAGCGCCCGCATCAGGTGCTGCGGCACCAACCGCGCCAGATGTGTCGCGGCGCCGAGCGCGCCTCTGTCCACTTCGGGCAGACCGAAGGTCGCGTCCTCGGCGGCGAGCACCACGTCCGCGTTGCCGACCAGCCCGATCCCACCGCCGAGGCAGAACCCTTGCACGGCAGCGACAACGGGCACCGCGCACTCGTACACGGCCCCGAACGCCGCGTGACAGCCGTGGTTGGCGCCGAGCAGCGCCTCGTGCCCGGCCGAGCGCTGGATCTCCTTGATGTCCACCCCGGCGCAGAACCCGCGACCGGCCGCTCGCATCACGACGACATGGGTCGACGGATCGCGCCCGGCCGCGGTCACCGCGTCCGCCAAGTCGAACCAACCCCGCACCGGCAGCGCGTTGACCGGCGGAAAGTCGATAGTGACCACGGCGACGCCCGGCTCGGGCCGGCTCGTCGACACACCCATGAGACCGCCTAACCTAGCAAGTGCTTGGTCAGCCTAGCACCTCTCGAGGATCGTCCCGGTGGACAGCGCGCCACCCGCGCACATCGCGATCAGCGCGGTCGACGCGTCCCGCCGCTCGAGCTCGTGCAGCGCGGTCGTGATCAGCCGGGTGCCCGTGCCGCCGACCGGGTGGCCGAGCGCGATGGCGCCGCCGTTGACGTTGACCAGGTCGAGATCCGGCTCGTGCACGGACATCCACGACAGCACCACCGCCGCGAAGGCCTCGTTGACCTCGAACAGGTCCAGGTCGCCGATCTTCATCCCGGTCCGCGCGAGCAGGGTGTCGGTCGCCTGCACCGGCCCGTCCAGGTGGAAGTACGGCTCCGCCCCGACCAGGCACTGCGCGACGATCCGGGCCCGCGGCGCCACGCCCAGCGACCGGGCCCGGTCGGCGGACATCAGCAGCACGGCCGACGCGCCGTCGGAGATCTGCGAGGACGTCCCCGCCGTGTGCAGGCCGTCCGCCACGACCGGTGGCAGCCCGGCGAGCGCCGCCAGCGAGGTGGGCCGCGGTCCCTGGTCCTGGATGACCG
The DNA here is from genome assembly GCF_009379765.1 of Actinophytocola sp. Taxonomy (GTDB): domain Bacteria; phylum Actinomycetota; class Actinomycetes; order Mycobacteriales; family Pseudonocardiaceae; genus Actinophytocola. The sequence continues at coordinate 14,161 of NZ_WHTD01000024.1, forward strand.
CGCCGACCGGCGCGACCTCGCGGGAGAAGTGGCCCGCGTGCCACGCCGCCTTCGCCCGCGCCTGCGACAACACGCCGAAGCGGTCGAGATCCGACCGCGACAGCCCACGCCGGACCGCGATCCGCTCGGCCGCGACGAACTGGTTGGGCAGGTCGATCGACCACGAGTCCGGCCGCGGCACGCCGACGTCCTTGCCCAGGTTGGACCGCAGCGGGACCCGGCTCATCGCCTCGACCCCGCACGCCACACCCACGTCGATCGCGCCGGCCGCGATCAGCCCGGCGACCAGGTGGGTGGCCTGCTGCGCGGACCCGCACTGGGAGTCGACGGTCATGCAGCCCGCCCGGTACGGCAGGCCCGCGTGCAGCCACGCGGTGCGGGTGATGTTGTTCGACTGCTCGCCGGCCTGAGTGACGCAGCCACCGATCACCTGCTCGACGAGATCAGGTTCCACCCCGGACCGGTCCAGCAGCGCCCGCTGCGCCGCGCCCAGGATCTCCGCCGCGTGCAGGCCGGACAACACGCCGCCCCGCTTGCCGATCGGCGTGCGCACCGCCGAAACGATCACCGGATCGCCCATCACCAGCTCCCTCGCGTCACTGAACCATAAAATAGAACGTGTTCCTGATCTCGGCAAGCAGCGCCAGGTCAGCGCTTCACTTGACCGGTACCCGTATGTTTGAATCGAGTAGAACGTGTTCCACCATTGCTGGAGGTACCAGGTGGCCACTCCTCGCATTCCCGCCGGCTTCGACTTCACCGACCCCGACCTGTACGCGGAGCGCATCCCGGTCGAAGAGTTCGCGGAGCTGCGCCGGACCGCGCCGGTGTGGTGGAACGCCCAACCGCACGGCATCGCGGGGTTCGGCGACGACGGCTACTGGGTGGTGAGCCGGCACGCCGAGGTCAAGGAGGTCTCCCGCAACAGCGAGGTCTACTCCAGCGCCGAGAACACCGCGATCATCCGGTTCAACCCGGACATGACCCGGGAGAAGATCGAGGCGCAGCGGCTGATCATGCTCAACATCGACCCGCCGCACCACTCCAAGGTGCGTGGCATCGTCTCCCGCGGCTTCACCCCGAAGGCGATCAACAGGCTGCGCGACAAGCTCGCCGAGCGGGCCGAGCGGATCGTCGCCACCGCCAAGGCCCAGGGCGGCGGCGACTTCGTCACCCAGGTCGCGTGCGAGCTGCCGCTGCAGGCGATCGCGGAGCTGCTCGGCATCCCGCAGGACGACCGGCACAAGGTGTTCGACTGGTCCAACCAGATGGTCGCCTACGACGACCCGGAGTACTCGATCAACCCGGAGGCCGCGTCGGCGGAGCTGCTCGGCTACGCGTGGCACATGGCCGAGGAACGCAAGCAGTGCCCGGCGCACGACATCGTCACCACGCTGGTCAACGCCGACATCGACGGCGGCAACCTGGGCTCCGACGAGTTCGGCTTCTTCGTGCTGCTCCTCGCCGTGGCGGGCAACGAGACCACGCGCAACGCGATCACCCACGGCATGCACGCGTTCCTCACCCACCCCGAGCAGTGGGAGCTGTACAAGGACCGGCGCCCGGCGACCGCGGCCGACGAGATCGTCCGCTTCTCGACGCCGGTGATGTCCTTCCAGCGCACCGCGACCCAGGACACGGTGCTCGGCGGGACGGAGATCAAGCAGGGTGACCGGGTCGGCATGTTCTACAGCTCGGCCAACTTCGACACCGGCGTGTTCACCGAGCCGGAGCGGTTCGACGTGACCCGCGACCCCAACCCGCACCTGGGCTTCGGCGGCACCGGCGCGCACTACTGCGTCGGCGCGAACCTGGCCAAGGTGGAGATCGACCTGATCTTCAACGCGATCGCCGACCAGATGCCGAACATCCGCGGCGTCGCCGACCCGCGGCGGCTGCGGTCGGGCTGGCTCAACGGCATCAAGGAGCTGCGGGTCAGCTACACCTGATCGGCGCGCGACCCCGCCGCGGCCTCGTCGGCGAGCCCGTCGGCGGAGCGCTCGCCCGCGCCGGCGACCCGGTTCAGGAAATCCCGGATCAGCGTCAGCTGATCGGTGTCGTAGCCCGCGCAGATGTCGTTCATCGACGCGCGCATCCCGCTGTACAGGCGGAACAGCTCGCCACCGCGGTCCGGCAGTACCCGCACCACGACGGCCCGCCGGTCCTCCGGGTCACGCTCGCGGACGACCCAGCCGTTGCGCTCGAGCCGGTCGAGCACGCCGGTCATCGTGGCCGGGTGCATGCCCGCGCGCTTGGCGAGCACGCTGGGGCTGATCGAGCCGTACCGTGCGATCAGGTCCAGGCAGGCCAGATCCACGTCGCGGAGCGCGACCCGCGTGCCGACCCGGTGGTTGAGCACGACCAGGTGCCCGTTCAGGTCGCGAAGGGCGCTCTGCACCTCGTTCGCGGCGCGCCGCCACTGCCGGCGATCCTCTGGTACGTTGTTCATATAGTACGACTTCCGTATTGTATGTGATCCGGTCTCAATGTACCCGGTGGGGAAGGGCGTGGTGGGGATGAAGCTGACAGTATTCGGCGCGACCGGCGGAATCGGCGGGCATATCGTGCGGCAGGCGCTCGATGCGGGCCACACGGTGACCGCGGTCGTGCGGGACCGTTCTCGGCTCGACATCGCCGACCACCCGGCGCTGACCGTGGTCACCGTGTCGGGGTTGACCGACTCCGAGCCACTGGAGCCGTTGTTGCTCGGCAGCGACGCCGCGCTCTCGGGTGTCGGCGCACGGTCGTTGAAGGACGTCGGCGTGGCGGCCACCGCCACCCGGGGGATCCTCGGCGCACTGGAGGCAACCGGGGTGCGCCGGTTCGTGGCGGTGAGCGCGATGCCGGTCGGCCCGATCCCGGACGGGGAGGGCTTCCTCGGCCGCCGGGTCGCCTACCCGCTGGTGCGCCGGTTCCTGCGCAAGGTCTACGACGACCTCGCCGAGATGGAGGCCGACATCCGGCGCAGCGGTACCGAGTGGACGGTCATGCGCCCGCCACGGCTCACCGACAAGCCGGTGTCCGGCACGTACCGCCTGGCCATCGGCGCGAACGTCCCGAACGGGAACTTCGTGTCCCGCGCGGACGTCGCCCACGCGATGCTCGCCCTCCTCGACAACCCGGCCTCGGTGGACCAGCCGGTGGGGGTTGCCCTTTAGGGAAGCGGCGGCGGCCCGGCGGTCGGTCCGCGCGGGCGCGCCCGCCGGGCCGGGCTGCAGGAGGCTGACAGGGTGTCGGGTTCGTGGTGTGTCGCGCCGGCCGTCATCCTCCTGGTGATGGCCGGCACCACCGCGTGCGGAGGGGCGTCGGACCAGACGGTCTCGTTCTGCACCGACTACGGCGACGCCATGCACGAGCTGGTGGTCGCCGCCAGGAACTACGCGGACGCGCCCGCCGAGTTCGCCACCGTATACGGCGCCACGATGGACGACCTGAACCGGCTGCGCGCGGGTGCGCCGGACGAGCGGCTGCGAAAGGCGTTCGACACCGCGTCGTTCACCTTCACCGTGTTCAGCGAGGACCGGGTCAGAGCGGACTTCCTGACCAGAGCGGACTTCTCCGACAACGCCCTGGTCCTGGCCTGCGCCGAGTACGGCATAGACCTCAGCATTGTCTGATGGTTCGCTTCGTTCCTCCGCTACTCGCCGTCTTCCTCCGTGCTGTGCCTATTGGTTCGCTTCGTTCCTCCGCTACTCGCCGTCTTCCTCCGTGCGATGCTCGGCGCTGACGCGCCTGCGCTTCTCCTCCGTCCAGACAGCGAACGCTCCGTCACTCCCGCTCACGCCCGCCGCAGGGTAGCCATCGCGCGCTCGGTCTCCCAGAACGCGCGCATCGACAGGATGAGTCCCTCCGCGTCCACCCGGTAGACGAACACGCCCTCGGTGTCCACTCTGGACCCGCCGGGCAGGAACGCGCTGATCGTGCCGACGTTGGCGACCTCGTCGCCCGCGGCGAACGAGTCGCGCATGGTGAACTCGAAGCGCTCCACGTTGGCGATCGTCATGTCCCAGAACGCGCCGATCGCCGCGCGGCCGCGGTGGCCGTCGCCGGTCGGGTCGAACATGGACACGCCGACCGGGTCCTCGACCACCCCGTCCTCCGCGAACAGGGCGACCCACTCCTCCTTGGCACCGCGGCACACCGCGTCCATCGAGGCGCGGGACGCGGTGCGCGCCGGGTGCGTGGTCTCCGGGCCGCTCCAGGTGATGGCAGTCATAGCTTCCCCATGATCTCGTCGGCGAACCGCTTCATCCCGTCCTTCTTGGCCTCGAGCGAACCGTCGAACCCGACGCCGTAGAACACCCACGGCATCACGATCACGTCCGTGACGCCGATGTCGGCCTGCTGGCGGTAGCCGTCCAGGCCGAACCGGTCGACGCAGACGGCCTGGATCTCGAACGGACCGACCCGGTCGTGGTCCGCGCGCAGCGTCCCGAGCCGGTCGATCACGTCCCGCAGGGCGTCGAACGTGATCATCGCGGAGGTCCAGCCGTCGCCGGTGCGGGCGGCCCGGCGCAGTGCCGCGTCGGTGTGCCCGCCGACGTAGACCGGCACCGGCTCGGTGGGTGTGGGGCTCATCCGCAGCTTGTCGAAGTCGTGGAACGTGCCGTGGTACTCGACCATCCCGCCGCCGAGGATCAGCCGGATGATCTCCACCGCCTCGTCGGCCCGCGCCCCGCGGTGGTCGAACCGGCCGCCGCACCAGCGGGTCTCCTCCGGCGACCAGCCAAGGCCGATGCCGAGCCCGAACCGGTTGCCGGTGAGCGCGGCGACCGAGCCGATCTGCCGGGCGAGCAGCACCGGGTTGCGCGGGTTGAGCTTGACCACCTGGGTGTAGAAGCGGATCGAGCTCGTCACCGCGCCCATCGCGGCGGCGGCGACGAACGGGTCGACCCACGGCGTGTCCGCGTCCCAGAACCGGGAACCGTCCGGAGTGTACGGATACTTCGCGGACACCTCCTCGGAGAAGAACAGCGAGTCCGGCAGCGCGATGGAGGCGTACCCGCACTCCTCGGCGGTTCTCGCCAGCTCGCCGAGCTGGTCCAGCGGGCTGAGCGCGACCCCGACGGTGAACTTCATGGCTTCTCCGATCCGACCACCCACATCGAGAAGTACTGCGAGCCGCCGCCGTAGGCGTGGCCGAGCGCGCGGCGCGCCCCGTCGACCTGGTGCGCGCCTGCCCGGCCCATCACCTGCATCGCGGCCTCGCCGAAGCGCAACATCCCCGACGCGCCGATGGGGTTCGATGACAGCACGCCGCCGGACGGGTTGACCGGCAGCCGCCCGCCGAGCTCGGTCTCGCCGGCCTCGGTGAGCTTCCAGCCCTGGCCCTCGTCGGTGAAGCCCAGGTTCTCCAGCCACATCGGCTCGAACCAGGAGAACGGCACGTAGATCTCGGCGGTGTCGATCTGCGCGAGCGGGTCGGTGATGCCGGCCTCCCGCCACAGCGCGGCGGCGGCGTCCCGGCCGGCCTGCGGGTTGACCTGGTCCCGGCCGGCGAACGTGGTCGGCTCGGTACGCATGGCCGTGGCGTGGATCCAGGCCGCCGGACGCCCGGTCGCCGCCTGCTCGTCGCCCAGGACGACCGCGCACGCGCCGTCGGAGGACGGGCAGGTCTCGTCGTAGCGGATCGGGTCCCACAGCATCGCCGACGCGCGGACCGACTCGACCGTGATGTCGGCCTGCCGCAGGTGCGCGAAGGGGTTCTTGGCGCCGTTGCGCCGGTCCTTGACCGCGACGAGCGCGCCGATGTGGTCCGGTGCGCCGGAGCGGCGGATGTAGGAGCGGACGTGCGGCGCGAAGTAGCCGCCCGCGCCGGCGCCGACCGGCATCTGGAACGGCGGCATGATCGACAGCGCCCACATGGCGTTGGACTCGGACTGCTTCTCGAACGCCACGGCGAGGACCCGCCGGTGCACGCCGCCGTGCACGAGGCTCGCCGCGACGTTGGCGGTCGACCCGCCGACCGAGCCCGCGGTGTGCACGCGCAGCAACGGTTTCCCGGTCGCGCCGATGGCGTCGGCGAGGAAGAGCTCGGGCATCATGACGCCCTCGAACAGGTCGGGCGCCTTGCCGAGCACGACCGCGTCGATGTCGGCGAAGGTCAGCTCGGCGTCGGCGAGGGCGCGGTCGACGGCCTCGCGGCACAGGCCGGCCATCGTCACGTCGGTGCGCTTGCTGCGGTGGTGGGTCTGGCCCACCCCGAGGACGGCGGCTCGCTGCTTGGCCATCAGCCGGCCTCCAGTACGCACACGAGGTTCTGCTGCAGGGCCGGGCCGCTGGTGGCGTGCGCGACGGCCCGCTCGCCCTTGCCGATGCGAGTGGCCGCCTCGCCGATGCGGGCGAGGCCGGCGGCGAACATCGGGTTGCCCACGAGCGGGCCGCCGGACGGGTTGATCGTGACCTCGTCGCCGAGCCCGAGTGCCTGGCGCAGCAGGATCTCCTGGTGGGTGAACGGCGCGTGCAGCTCGGCCAGAGTCACCCCGTCCACGTTCGCCGCCTTCGCGGCCGCCACAGTGGACGGTGAGGTGGTGAGGTCCCGCGCGCCGAGGTGCGCGGACTCGACCCGGTGCTGGATGCTCACGATCCGCGCCGGCCGCTCGCAGAGGTCCCCGGCTCGTTCGGCGGATGCGAGCACGACGACCGCGGCGCCGTCGGTGACCGGGGCGCAGTCGTGCTTCCTGAGTGGGTCCGCGACGTACGGCTGGTGGAGGAGCGCCTCGGCACTGACCTGCTCGTGGATCTGGGCTTCCGGGTTGGCGGCCCGGCTCCGCGCGGCGACCTCGGCCATGTCCCGCTCGGTCCAGAGCCCGGCGTCGATGCCGAGGCGGGCCTGGAGCCCGGCGATGCTCACCGCGTCCGGCCACAGTGGACCGACGGTGTACGGGTCGAGCTGCAGGGCGAGGACGCGGCGCAGCTGACCGGCCGACGACTTGCCGAAGCCGTAGACGAGCGCGGTGTCGACCTCACCGGTGCGGATCTTCACCCATGCCTCGTAGAGCGCCCAGGCGGCGTCGGCCTCCACATGGGACTCGTGGATGGGCGGGAACGCGCCGATGGCGTCGACCGCGGCGATGAACGAGAAGGCGCGGCCGGCGAGGTAGTCCGAGGAGCCGGAGCACCAGAACCCGATGTCCCGCTTGGTGAGACCGGTATTCCGCAACGCCGCGCCGATGATCGGGACGAGCATCTCGACCCCGTTGGTGGTGCCGTGGGTGGCGCGCACGTTGGGTGCCTGGGCGAAGGAGACGATCGCGACGTCGTTCGGGCCGTCGGTGGTCATAGGTGCCGCGCGTAGGTGTCGTAGGGGGCGTCGGGTTCGCCGGTCGGTTCGAAGTGGTCGATGTTCTCGAGCGTGGTGCCCCACTCGTCGGGGGGCTTCCAGGCGGCCTCGACGCGCATGCCCATCCGGACCTCCTCGGCGGCGCACCCGAGGACGAGGTGGAGGAACGCGATGTCGGCGCCGTCGAGGAGGATGTAGGCGGCCACGTAAGGGGGTTTGATGCGCTGGCCGAGGAAGGGCACGTTGACGATGCAGAACGTGGTGACGATGCCGCGGTCGGGCAGTTCGACCTCGTCCTCGGTGGGCACCCCGTCGGTGGGGCACGCGCCGCGGGGCGGGATGTAGACCTTGCGGCATTCCGGGCAGCGCTGGCCGAGGAGCCGGCCCTCCGCGAGGCCACGCAGGTAGCGGCTCTCCTCGGGGGAGGCCGAGTGCGTGTAGCTCAGCCGCACCGGGGTGGTGATCATCGTGACGGGTTCGGCGTCCCGGGGCTCCGTGGCCGGCTCGTCCTCGATGGGCGCGAAGCATGCGATGTCCCGAATCCCGTCGCCCTGGGTGTCGGCCCACCGCGCGCGGACCCGCATCCCGGTACCGGCGCGCTCGGCGTCCACGGCGTGCAGCATGGGCGTGTCGGCGCCGTCGAGGGTGATCATCGCCCAGCAGAACGGGTGCTGGAGCGGTTGGCCCGCAAGGGGTTCGGGCTGCGCGCACCAGGTGGTGACGGTGCCGGTGTGCGCCACCTCGACGAGCTCGGTCAGCGGCTCGCCCGTGGTCGGGTCGTACTCGGGCGGCGGCACGTGCACCCGCCCGTCCGAGCCACGGGCCCCGAGGATCCGCCGCTGCGCGAGCCCGGTGACGAACCGGCTCAGCGTGGGGCCGAGCGACCGGGTGTAGTCGAACCCGATGTCCAGCGGAGCCGACAGCGGCACCTGATCGACACTCACACCCTGAGTGAAACACGTTCTACTTTGCCGGGCAAGAGCCCCCGCTCACCCGACCCACATCACCTTGAGCACGTCCACCCGCAGCTGGTGCTCCAAGATCATGTAGACAACGACCGTGGTCCCACCATGCCCGAACACGATCTGCCTCACGCTGCCATCAGGGTTGGCCGCTACGAACGGCGCGCCATGCCAGGGCGTCAGCTCGAGCATCGACATGACCTCACCCAGCGCATTCAGCAGCGCAGGAGGCAACCCCCGAATCTGATCCCTCGCCTCGGGATCAACTTCGATCTTGTAGGTCACGCTACAGCCCGAGCTCCACCTTGAGCTGGCTCCACGGAACGCTGCCTGGGGGGCGGTCGCCAGTACGCGACCTGTGCTCCACCTTCGCCAGCCACCGGCGATAGCCGTCCTTGCCGAGCTCGTCGGTGATCATGGCGTGAGTCCGCCAGTTGTCCAGTGTCTTGACCACCTCACCGAGGTCCAGCGTTTCGGTGGCCTTATCCATTGCCGCCCGCCACTGGCGATCGAAGTCAGGCCGCTCCTCCGGCACCAGCGCAGCACGGATCTCGCGCGGCGAGGCGTCCTTGAAGTCCCGCCGCCGCGGAGACTCGACGGGTTCCCCTGACATATCCACACGATAGCCGACCGGACCGGGAATCTCCTCGTATCGAACGGGTGACCCATCGCGGACCGGAACACGATCTACCATGCCGGCATGAAGCTTGGACTGCAGCTCGGGTACTGGGGCGCCGGCATGCCGGCGAACGCGACCGAGCCGGCCCGCACTACCCGCTGCCCTACACCGGCGGCGGCGCCGACCGGCTCGGCAAGCCACTGCGCCCGATCACCCACCCGCTGCGCGCGGACCTGCCCGTCTGGCTCGGTGCCGAAGGCCCGAAGAACGTCGCGCTCGCCGCCGAGATCGCGATGATCGGCACCGCCGACCAGGTCCGCGCACGCGTCACGCAGTATCGACACACATACCCTGAGTGAAACACGTTCTACTTTGCCGGGCAAGAACCCCCGGCTCACCCGACCCAGATCACCTGCACCACGTCCACGTAGCGCTGGTCCTCAAGGATCAAGTAGACGACGAGCCCCTGCCCGCTCGCACCGAACACGAGGTGCCGCAAGGCCCCCTTTGGGTTTATCGGCCCAACCGCTCCTCGATGTACGCCTTGACCTGGTCCAGGGGCACTGAGCCAGTAGCAGGTTCACCTGTGCGCAACGTTTGCTCGGCCCGCGCGAGCATTCGCCGGTAGCCACCGTGGCCGAGCGACGTCGTGAGCGTGGCCCGGCGTCGCCAGCTGTCCAGAATCGTGAACACGCTGGTGAGGTCGAGTGACTCGATGGCCTCGGCCATGATTCTTTGCCACTGGCGGTCGAAGTCAGGCCGCTCCTCCGGCACCAGCGCAGCACGGATCTCGCGCGGCGAGGCGTCCTTGAAGTCTCGCCGCCGCGGAGACTCGACGGATTCCGCTGACATATCCACACGATAGCCGACCGGGCCGGGAATCTCCTCGTATCGAACGGGTGACCCATCGCGGACCGGAACACGATCTACCATGCCGGCATGAAGCTTGGACTGCAGCTCGGGTACTGGGGCGCCGGCATGCCGGCGAACGCGGCCGAGATGGTCGCCGCCGCCGACGAGGCCGGGTTCGACGCCGTGTTCGCCGCCGAGTCGTGGGGCTCGGACGTCTTCACGCCGCTCGCCTGGTGGGGGTCGGCCACCACCAGGGTCCGGCTCGGCACGGCGGTGGCGCAGCTGTCGGCCCGCGCGCCCACCGCCACCGCGATGGCCGCGCTCACCCTCGACCACCTCTCCGGCGGGCGGGCGGTCCTCGGGCTCGGCGTCTCGGGGCCGCAGGTCGTCGAAGGGTGGTACGGCGCGCCGTTCGGCAAGCCGCTCGCCCGCACCCGCGAGTACGTGTCGATCATCCGGCAGGTCCTCGCGCGCGAGGCCCCGGTCACCAGCGCCGGGCCGCACTACCCGCTGCCTTACACCGGCGGCGGCGCCGACGGGCTCGGCAAGCCACTGCGCCCGATCACCCACCCGCTGCGCGCGGACCTGCCCGTCTGGCTCGGCGCCGAAGGCCCGAAGAACGTCGCGCTCGCCGCCGAGATCGCCGACGGCTGGCTCGCCGTCTACTTCACCGACAAGCTCGCCGACCAGTACAACTCCTGGCTCGACGAGGGCTTCGCCCGCCCCGGCGCGCGACGTTCGCGCGCGGACTTCGAGGTCGCCGCCAGCGTCTCGGTGACGGTCACCGACGACCCGGCCGCCGAGTACGACAAGCACCGGCCGGTGATCGCGCTCTACGCCGGCGGGATGGGCGCCGAGCAGAAGAACTTCCACGCCGACCTGTTCCGGCGCATGGGCTACGCGGACGTGGTCGACGAGGTCACCCGGCTGTTCCGCGAGGGTCGCAAGGCCGCGGCCGCCGCCGCGGTGCCCGACGAGCTCGTCGCCGAGACCGCGATGATCGGCACCGCCGAACAGGTCCGCGCGCACGCCAGGAGGTGGGCGGACAACGGCGTCACCATGCTGATGGTCGGCTGCGCGGACGCCGCCCAGGTCCGCGCGGTGGCAGCGGTCCTTGCCGACAACTGAAACACGTTCTAGATTAGCCCGGTGGCCTCGATCGGACTGTGGAACATCGCTCGGGAGCAACCGGACCTCGTCGCCGTGGTCGGCCCGGACGAACGGCAGCTGACCTACCAGGAGCTGGCCGCCGCGGCCGACCGGTACGGCCGCGGCTTCCAGGCCATGGGCCTCGCGCCGGGTGACGCGATCGTCGTGATGCTGCCCAACGGCACGGACCTCACGTCCGTCTACTTCGGAGCGTTCCAGACCGGCCTGTACGTCGTGATGGTGAACTGGCACCTGGTCGGCGCCGAGGTCGCCTACCTCATCGAGGACAGCGGCGCCAAGGCGTTCGTCGCGCACGAGCGGTTCGCCGAGGTCGCCGCGGACGCCGCCGCGCGCAGCGGGGTGCCGGCCACCTTCGCGGTCGGCGACGTGCCCGGCTTCGCGCCGCTCGAACGGCTCGGCGAGGGCGAGTCCGGCCGGCCGGACGTGCGGACCGCGGGCTCGCCGATGCTGTACACCTCCGGCACGACCGGGCGCCCCAAGGGCGTGCGGCGCCCGCTGACCGGCACCGACCCGGACGCGGTGCCACCCGCGGCGACGTGGTTCTTCGGCATCTTCGACCTCCACCCGTTCGACGGTCACGTGCACATCTGCGGCTCGCCGATGTACCACACGGCGGTGCTCAACTTCGTCGCCAACTCCGTCCAGTTGGGACACACGGCGGTGCTGATGGACCGGTGGCGACCGGAGGAGATGCTCGCGCTGATCGAGCGGCACCGGGTGACCCACAGCCACATGGTGCCGACGCAGTTCCACCGGTTGCTCGAACTGCCCGCCGAGACGCGTTCGACGTACGACCTGTCGTCGCTGCGGGTGATGATCCACGGTGCGGCACCGTGCCCGCCGCAGGTCAAGCGCCGGATGCTCGACTGGTGGGGGCCGGTCGTGACCGAGTACTACGCGGCGACCGAGGGCGGCGGCACGGCGATCAGCGCGACCGAGTGGCTCGCGAAGCCCGGCTCGGTGGGCAAGCCCTGGCCGGGCTCGGTGGTGACGGTGCTCGACGAGTCCGGCGCGCCGGTGCCCACGGGCACGCCCGGCCTGGTCTACATGCGGATGGGCGTGTCGAACTTCGAGTACCACAAGGATGAGGCGAAGACCCGGGCCGCGCGGGTGGGCGACCTGTTCACGTTGGGGGACATCGGGTATCTCGACGACGACGGCTACCTCTACCTGTGCGACCGGAAGTCGGACCTGATCATCTCCGGTGGCGTGAACGTGTACCCGGCGGAGATCGAGAACGAGCTCGCGTGCCACCCGAAGGTGGCGGACGTCGCGGTGTTCGGTGTGCCGAACCCGCACTGGGGCGAGGAGATCAAGGCCGTGGTGCAGCTCACGGCCGGGGTCGCGCCGGGCGACGCGCTGACCGACGAGCTGCTGGCGTTCGCCGCCGACCGGCTGGCGAAGTTCAAGATGCCGCGCACCATCGACTACGTGTCGGAGCTCCCGAGGGACCCGAACGGCAAGCTGTACAAGCGAAAGCTGCGCGACCCCTACTGGGCGGGCCGCGACCGCGCCATCTGACCGCCTCGCGCCCACCCCGCTCCCACCAGCCTCGCGAGTCCAACGCTCCGGTCGGGCGAGTCCAACATTCGCGACATGCGACCGGGGACTCGCGGGTCCCGAGCGTTGGACTCGCGGGTTCTGGGCGTTGGACTCGCGGGGTTAGTGGGCCTGGAAGTTCGGGGGGCGTTTCTCGGTGAAGGCCTTCGGGCCCTCTCGGGCGTCCTGGCTGGCGAAGACCGCCATCCCCAGGCGGGCGTCCACCTTGAAGGCCTCGTCCTCCGGCATGCCCTCGGTCTCCCGCATCGTCCGCAAGATCGCCTGGACCGCCAACGGGCCGTTGGCCGCGATCACCTCGGCGATCTCCAGCGCGCGGGTGAGTGCCCGGCCGTCCGGTACAACGTGCCCGATCAGGCCCAGGGACAGCGCCTCGGCCGCCGTGATGTGCCGGCCGGTCAGCAGGAGGTCGGCGGCGAGCGTGTACGGGATCTGCCGCGGCAGCCGAACCGCGGAACCACCCAGCGGGAACAGGCCCCACCTGGCCTCGGCCACGCCGAAGCGGGCGCTCTCGCCGGCCACCCGGATGTCGGTGGCCTGCAGGATCTCCGTGCCGCCCGCGATCGCGGCGCCCTCGACCGCGGCGATGAGCGGCTTGGTCAGCCGCCGGCCCTTCAGCAGCGGCTCGATCACCGACAGGTCCCAGTCACCCGACGCGAAGCTCTCGCCGGGGTGCGTGCGGGTCATCGCCTTCAGGTCGGCGCCCGCGCAGAACGCGCCGCCCGCGCCGGTGAGCACGCAAACCCGGATCGAGGCATCCTCGTCGACCCGGTCCCAGGCCGCGCGCATGATCGACATCATCTCGCCGGACAGGGCGTTGCGCGCCTCCGGACGGTTCATCGTCACGACCAGGACGTGGCCGTCCTGGTGGACCAGGCAGTCAGGCATGCACCTCTCCATGGCCGAGGGATTGCCAGGAACGATAACACGTTCTAGTTTAGTCGAGTGGCACTCAACATCGCGGATCTATTCGAGCATGCCGCCGACGCCTTCCCGGACCGGATCGCCATCGCGTGCGCCGACCGGACGGCGACGTTCGCCGAGCTGGAGCGGCGAGCCAACCAACTAGCGCACCACCTGGCCGAGCAGGGATTCGGCCAGGGCGACCACATCGGGCTCTACTCGCGGAACTCCATCGAGGCCATCGAGACCATGCTCGCGGCGTACAAGCTGCGTGCGGTGGTGGTCAACGTCAACTATCGCTACGTCGAGAACGAGTTGCGATATCTGTTCGACAACGCCGACCTCAAAGGCCTCGTCCACGAGCGCCGCTACGGCCCGCTCGTCGACGCGGTCCTGCCGGACACGCCCAACGTCCGGCACGCGCTCGTCGTCGAGGACGGCACCGACGCCCGGACCGCGAGCGTCGGGTACGAGGACGCGATCGCGAACCAGCCGGCCGAGCGCGACTTCGGCGAACGCAGCCCGGACGACCTCTACATCCTCTTCACCGGCGGCACCACCGGCCACCCCAAGGGCGTCATGTGGCGCCACGAGGACGTCTGGCGGGTGCTCGGCGGCGGCATCGACTTCGTCACCGGCGAGCCACTCGCCGACGAGTGGGCCCAGTCCGCCCGCGGCAAGGACTCGGGCGGCCTGACCCGGCTGGCCTGCGCGCCGCTGATCCACGGCGCCGCCCAATGGGCCGCGCTGCCTGCGCTCTTCGGCGGCGACACCGTGGTGCTGGTGCCGCAGTTCGACCCGCACGAGGTGTGGCGCGCGGTCGAACGGCATCAGGTCAAGGTGATGACGATCGTCGGCGACGCGATGGCCCGTCCGCTCATCGAGGCGTTCCAGCAGGGCAGCTACGACCCCTCCAGCCTGCTCGCGATCTCCAGCCACGCGGCGCTGTTCTCCGCGACGGTCAAGGAGCAGTACGTCGAGGCACTGCCCAACGTGGTCATCACGGACGCGATCGGCTCGTCGGAGTCCGGCTTCACCGGGATCGGCATGGTGGTCAAAGGAACCCAGCAGTCGAGCGGCGGCCCGCGGGTGACCGCCGGGCCGAGCACGATCGTCATCGACGAGGACGACCGGCCGGTCGAGCCGGGCCAGATCGGCCGGATCGCGCGTGGCGGCCACGTCCCGCTCGGCTACTACAAGGACCCGGAGAAGAGCGCGACGATCTTCGTGGAGGTCGACGGGGCTCGCTACGTCGTGCCCGGCGACTTCGCCCGGCTCGAGGACGACGGCACGATCACGTTGCTGGGCCGAGGAAACATGAGTGTCAACACCGGCGGCGAGAAGGTCTTCCCCGAGGAGGTCGAGGAGGCGTTGAAGTCCCATCCGGACGTGTTCGACGCCCTCGTGGTCGGTGTCCCGGACGAGCTGCTCGGCCAGCGGGTCGCCGCTCTCGTCCAGCCACGTCCGGAAAGGACGATCGACTTCGCCGCGCTCGACGCGCACGTCCGCCGGCGCATCGCGGGGTACAAGACGCCGAGAAGCCTCTGGATCGTCGAGAAGGTCGGCCGCGCGCCGAGCGCGAAACCGGACTACCGCTGGGCGAAGGAGTACACCGAGCAGCACGAGCCGACCTGGCAGGCGACCGCAGGAGGAGCGCATGCGAACGCCACTGTGTGACCGGTTCGGCATCGAGCACCCGATCTTCGGCTTCACGCCGTCCGAGCACGTGGCCGCCGCGATCAGCCGGGCCGGCGGTATGGGCGTGCTCGGCTGCGTGCGGTACAACGACCCGGCCGAGCTCGAAGCCGCACTGTCCTGGATGGACGACAACACCGACGGCAAGCCCTACGGCGTGGACATCGTCATGCCGGCGACCATTCCCAAGGAGGGCACGCCGACCGACCTGTCCGCGCTGATCCCCGCCGGGCACAAGGACTTCGTCGAGCGGACGCTGCTCAAGCTCGGCGTGCCACCGCTGTCCGGCGACCCGGCCACCGACGCGGGCGTGCTCGGCTGGCTGCACTCCGTGGCACGGTCCCATGTGGACGTCGCGCTGTCGCACCGGATCAGCCTGATCGCCAACGCGCTGGGCTCGCCGCCTGCGGACGTGATCGAGCGGGCACACTCCCGCGACGTGCCGGTGGCGGCACTCGCCGGCAAGGCCGAGCACGCCGTGCGGCACGTCGACGGCGGCGTGGACATCGTTGTGGCGCAGGGATACGAGGCGGGCGGGCACACCGGCGAGATCGCGTCGATGGTGCTCGTGCCCGAGGTCGTGGACGCCGTCGGTGCGCGGGTCCCCGTGCTCGCCGCGGGCGGCATCGGCAGCGGCCGGCAGATGCTCGCGGCGCTCGCCCTGGGTGCGTCCGGCGTGTGGATGGGGTCCTACTGGCTCACCACCGCCGAGTACCGGCTGGGCACCGGTCCGAACACGCTGCAACGCGCGCTGGTCAAGGCCGGGTCGACCGACACCGTGCGGTCCCGCGTCTACACCGGGAAACCCGCCCGGCTGCTCCGGAACAAGTGGACCGATGCGTGGGCGGAGCCAGACGCGCCGGAGCCGCTGCCGATGCCGCTGCAGAACCTGCTCGTCGGCGAGGCGCACCAGCGGATGATGCAGGCGGGCGACCCGGATGTCGTCGCGATGCCGGTCGGCCAGATCGTGGGGCGGATGAACGAGATCCGCCCGGTCGCCGAGGTGATGGCCGGGCTCCTCGCGGAGGTCGACGAGGCCCGGTCCGGATTGGACAAGCTCGGGTAGGGACACTGGTCCGGTGAGCGACGAGCCAGCGATCAAGACCCTGTCGTCCCGGGTCGTGTACGAGAACCCGTGGCTGACCCTGCGCGAGGACCAGATCGAGCGTGGCGACGGGTCGCGCGGGATCTACTCGGTCATCGAGAAACCGGACTTCGCGGTCGTCATCCCGTTCGAGAACGACGGCTTCCACCTCGTGGAGCAGTACCGCTACCCGCTGAGCGCCCGGTACTGGGAGTTCCCGCAGGCACCTTCCCGCAGGGCGTGACGGGTACGCCGGCGGAGCTGGCGGCGGCCGAGCTGGCCGAGGAGACCGGGTTCACCGCCGGCCGGCTCGAGCGGCTCGGCTACCTCAACGCCGCGCACGGCATCACCAGCCAGGGCTACCACGTGTGGCTCGCCACCGGCCTGACCCCGGGACCCGCGCGGCGTGAGGTCGAGGAGCAGGACATGCGCCAGCAGTGGTTCCCGCGCGCGGAGCTCGAGCGGATGCTGCGTGCGGGCGTGATCACCGACGGCTCGACGCTGGCCGCGTACCTGCTGCTGACGATGCGGTAGCCACACACACTCCGGTGCGCACGCCTCACTCAGCGTCACTCGGGCTTCGCACCCCGACCACCTCCAGCTCACCGTGCGTGAGCTGGAGGTGGTGCGGCTGCGTCTGGGCCGAGACCGAGCCGGTGCCGGTCAGCCGCTCTTGCGGCGGAACGTGCGCTTGCCCGCGGCCGGGCCGTGGGCGTCGTGCACCTTCGACCTCGCGTCGGCGTGCTCCTCGCCACTGCGGGTTCGGGCCTGCTTGCGCTCCAGCGCCTCGCGGAATCGCTCTTTCACGTCGTCCTGTGACTCAGGCTCGGTCTCTGTGTCGCTCGCGGCGGGTTCCGGTGTGTCAGGCATACGGTCAGCGTCGCACGGACCGGGCTCCCCAGTCGAGCCGGATTGGATCGCTGGATGGAGTCAGTGGCTCGAACCGCAGCTCCGCACCCTCCCGCCACCACACCGGTTCGGGCGTGCGCCACCGCTGCGCGTTGAGTGTGCGCTTCAGCACCTTGTACGTCGCCGTCCGCGGCAGGCGCGGGGTCAGCCGGACGAAGCGCGGGACCTGCTTCGGCCCGAGGTCCGCCTGGGACGCCAGGAACAAGGCGAACCCCTCCGGGTCGAACACGGCCTCGCCCCGGAGCACCAGCGCGGCCATCACCTGGTCGCCGACCTCCTGGTCGGGCACCCCGTACACCGCGACCTCGACCACGTCCGGGTGCCGCAGCAGGATCCGCTCGATCGGCCCGGCGCCGAGGTTCTCCCCGTCGACCCGCAGCCACTCGCACGAGCGGCCGACGAAGAACACGAAGTCGTCGGCGTCGCGGTAGACGAGGTCGCCGCTCCAGAACATGCCGTCCCGCAACCGGTCCGCGTCCGAGTCGGGGTCGTCGTAGTAGCCGGCGAACATGCCGCCACCAGTGGTATTGACCAATTCGCCGACCGCCTCGTCGGCGTTCACGAACCGGCCGCCCGCGTCGAACTCGGCCGGCGGGCACGGCCTGCCGGTGACCGGGTCGAGCACCGCGAGCCCACCCTCGAGCGTGCCCAGCGCACCGGCGGGCATGTCCGGCGGGCGCGGCACGACGATGCCGCCCTCGGTCGAGCCGTACGCGTCGACGACCTGGCAGCCGAACCGCTCGGCGAACGCGGCCACGTCCGGCGCCGCGCCCTCGTTGCCGAACATCAGCCGCAGCGGGTTGTCCGCGTCGTCCTCGTGCCGGGTGGTGCTCAGGACGTAGGAGAGCGGCTTGCCGACGTAGTTGGCGTAGGTGACCTCGAACTTCCTGACGTCGTCGAGGAAGCCGGACGCGGAGAACCGGCGGCGCAGCGCCAGCCGCGCCCCTGCGGCGAGGCCCACCGACCAACCGGCCATGATCGCGTTCGAGTGGAACATCGGCATCGACAGGTACGCGGTGTCCGCGGACCCGAGCCGGAACCGCTCGGCGAGCATCCGGCCCGGCTCGGCGATCTTGCCGTGCGTGCACCGCACGGCCTTCGGCTCACCGCTGGTGCCGGAGGTGAAGATCAGCATGAGCAGGTCGTCGGGCGTCACCGGCACCGGGTCGAGCCGGCTGTGCTGGTGGCGGAACGCGGTGACGTGCCACGCGGCGGAGTCGATGTCCAGCACCCGCGCGCCGACATCCAAACCCTGCAACAGCTCCACGTACCGGCTGTCGGTCAGCACGACCTGGCAGTCGGCGAGCGTGATGTCGCGCACCAGCGCCTCGCCGCGTCGGCTCGTGTTCAGCCCGACGAGCACCGCACCGGCCAGCGCCGCGCCACCGAGAAGGAACGAGAACTCGGGCACGTTGTCGAGCAGCACCCCGACGTGGAACGGACCCGGACGGCGCAACGACCGCAGCAGCGCGGCACGGTCCGCGCACTCCTGCACATGGTCCGCCCAGGACCATCGGTTGTCCTCGAACACCAGGCCGGGGTTCGGATCGCTCGCGCGCGCCAGCAACAAGTCAGTGACTGTGGGGAGCGTCTCCCCTGGCGCGACCATCCGAACCTCCGTACATCACGCGGGCTCCGCGGCCAAGGCGACACCGATGCGGCGCAGCTGTGAGGTGGCGCCGCCCAGGCTGAACTCATTACGTTTCGCGGCCACAAAATATCGATGCAGCGGGTAGTCCACGTCAATACCCAAACCGCCGTGAACATGCACCGCGGCATGCGCGACCCGGTGTCCGCCGTCCGCCGCCCAGAACTTCGCCGTCGCGATCTCGGTGTGGGAAGCCAAATTTTCAGACAGTAGCCACGCTGCTTGCCACAGCGTCAATCGGATCGCCTCGACGTCGATGTAGCAGTCCGCGAGCCGCTGTCCCACCGCCTGGAACGTCGCAATAGGACGATCAAATTGCACTCTGCCACTTGCATATGTGGCCGTCATCTGCAGTGCCGCCTCGGAAACGCCCAGTTGGAGGGCGCAGAGACCGACGGTGTACCGCGCCGCGAGCCACTCGACGACATGCGCGCCGACGCCCGGCGTACCGAGCACGCGGTCCGCGGCGAGCTCGACGTGGTCAAGCTCCAGCACCGCCTCCGCGTCACCGTCGACGACCTCCTGGCGGCGCACCGTCACCCCGGAGTCCCGCGGAGTGACAAGGAACACAGTGAGTCCGTCAGGGGTCTCGGCCGGCACCAGAAACAAGTCAGCGACGGGACCCGAATGTACGACGACTTTTGTTCCGTGCAAATACCACCGTGCAGATGCACTTGCATTTTCCGTGGCGTTTTCCGTGGCATGTTCGGCAACCGTCGCCGGCGCGCCCGGGTCGTCGCCGACCTCCTCGACGAGCGCGGCGGTCAGCACTAGCTCACCCGCGGCCGCCGGCGCCGCCCACGTCTCGCGCTGGGCGTCCGTGCCGAACTCGGCGACCGCGCCCGCGGCGACCACGATCGAGGGCAGGTACGGCACCGGTGCGACCGTCCGGCCGATCTCGACGAGCACGCCGCACTGCGCGAGCAGGCCCAGACCACTCCCGCCGACCGACCCGGGCAGCGCCGCGGAGAGCACCCCCGCCCCGGCCAGGTCTGTCCACAGTGCACGGTCGAACCGGTCGCCGGTGGCCTCGACCTCGGCGAGCCGCCGCGGTGCGGTGTGGTCGGCGAGGATGGTCGCGGCGAGCTTCGCCAGCTCGAGGTCCGCCTCGTCGTGCGAGAAGTCCACGGTCATCCCTTCAGCAGGCCGAGGTCGCGGTCGCGGTCGTCCTCGTCGGGTAACAGGTCCATTCGACTCACCTCTTCGAGACGGGGAGGCCGAGTCCGACGGCCGCCACGATGTCGCGCTGTACCTCGTTGGTGCCGCCGCCGAAGGTGAGGATCAGCGCCGACCGGTGCATCCGCTCGACCCGGCCGCGCAGCAGCGCGCCCGGCGACCCGGCCCGCACGTGGGCCTGCGGGCCGAGCACCTCCATCAGCAGCCGGTAGGCCTCGGTGGCGAACTCGGTGCCGAACACCTTGGTGGCCGACGCGTCCGCCGGGTTGAGCCCGCGCTCGGTGCCGCCGTCGACCCCCCAGGCGATCTTCCAGTTGACCAGCTTCAGGAACTCGACCTTCGCGTGCACCCGCGCCAGGTGGACCTGCACCCACTCCTGGTCGATCACCCGCCTGCCGTCCGGCAGCTTGGTCGCCTGTGCCCACTCGCGCACCTCGCGCAGCGCCTGGCGGACCGGCGCCGCCGAGGTCAGCGCGACGCGCTCGTGGTTGAGCTGGTTGGTGATCAGCGGCCAGCCCCGGTTGAGCTCGCCGACCACGTTCGTCGCCGGCACCCGGACGTCCTCGTAGTACGTCGCGCTCGTGCTGACCCCGGCGACCGTGTGCACCGGCGTCCACGAGAAGCCGGGCGCGGACGTCGGCACGATGATGATCGACAGACCCTTGTGCTTGGCGGCGTCCGGGTCGGTGCGGCAGGCGAGCCAGACGTAGTCGGCGTAGGAGATGAGGCTCGTCCACATCTTGTGGCCGTTGACCACGTAGTCGTCCCCGTCGCGGACCGCGCGGGTACGCAGCGAGGCGAGGTCGGTGCCGGCCTCGGGCTCGGAGTAGCCGATCGAGAAGTGGATCTCCCCGGCGGCGATCCGCGGCAGGTAGAACGCCTTCTGGTCCGGGGTGCCGAACTTCATGATCGTCGGGCCGACGGTGTTGATCGTCAGGAACGGCACCGGGGCGCCCGCGGCGGCCGCCTCGTCGGTGAAGATCAGCTGGTCGAGCATCGACCTGGCCTGGCCGCCGTGCTCCTTCGGCCAGCCCAGCGCGAGCCGGCCATCAGCACCCATCTGCCTGACCGTCTCCTTGTAGACCTCGCCCGAGCCGTAGTCCCCGCCGGCCGCGAGAGCCTCCCTGCGCTCCGCCGTCATCAGGTCGGCGAAGTACTCCCTGAGCTCGAGCCGCAGCCGCTCCTGCTCCGCCGTGTACGCGATATACATCCGCTCTCCCGACTGGTGTCCACTAGAACACGTTCTAAGAATGTACTAGAGTCCGAGCAAAACGAGGAGGTCCCGGATGAAGGCCGCGGTACTGAACCAGATCGGGGACACCAAGCTGGAGCTGCGCGACGATGTGCGCACCACCGACGTCGGGCCACGCGAGATCCGGGTCCGGGTGAGGGCCACCGGCGTGTGCCACAGCGACCTGTCCGCGATGGACGGGACGCTCCCCGCGCTCGCGCCGGGCATCATCGGCCACGAGGGCGCGGGTGAGGTCGTCGAGGCCGGCCCGCAGGTCGACCATCTCGCCGTGGGCGACCACGTGGCGCTCACGTTCGTGCCGCCGTGCGGGACGTGCGTCAACTGCCGGGGCGGCCGCCCGCACCTGTGCGCGATCCACTCGATCGCCGCGTTCATGAACCCGCGGTTCCTCATCGGCGACACCCCCGTGTTCGGCTACGCCGGCACCGGCACGTTCGCCGAGGAGCTGGTCGTACCGGCCGACGGCGCGGTGAAGGTCGCCGACGACGTGCCGTTCGAGATCGCGGCGCTGGTCGCCTGCGGCGTGATGACCGGGGTCGGCGCGGCGATCAACACGGCCAAGGTCTCGCCCGGCGCGTCGGTGCTGGTGATCGGCTGCGGCGGGGTCGGCATCTCGGTGATCCAGGGCGCCCGGCTGGCCGGCGCGGCGACGATCGTCGCGGTGGACCCGGTGGTGGGCAAGCACGAGACGGCCAAGCACTTCGGCGCCACCCACGCCGTCACACCCGAACAGCTCGCCGAGACGAACGCGACGCTCACCGAGAACCAGGGCTGGGACTACACGTTCGACGTGGTCGGCGCGCCGGCCACGATCCGATCGGCGTGGGACAACGCCCGCCGCGGCGGCACGGTCGTCGTGGTCGGCGCCGGGCGTGGCGACGCGATGGTCTCCTTCTCCGCGCAGGAGCTGTTCCTGCACGACAAGCGGCTGCTCGGCTCGTTCTACGGCGGTGCGGACGTGCACCGGGACTACCCGCGGCTGCTGTCGCTGTGGCGCTCCGGGCGGCTGGACCTCGAGGGCATGATCAGCAAGCGGATCACCCTGGACGAGATCAACGACGGGCTGCAGGCGTTGCGCGCCGGCGGCAACCTGATCCGGCAGATCGTCACGTTCGGCTGAGCGGCATGGACGGGCTGAGCCTCGACGGGAAGGTCGCGATCGTCACCGGCGCCGGTGCGGGGCTCGGCCGCGCGGAGGCGCTGGCGCTCGCCAGGGCCGGCGCGGACGTGGTGGTCAACGACATCCCTGGCGGCACCGGCGGAGCCACGGTCGAGGCGATCGAGTCACTGGGTGGCAAGGCGGTCCTGGTCGAGGGCGACGTCGGCGAGTCCTCCACCGCGGCCGCGCTGCTGACCGTCGCCACCGAGCGGTTCGGCGGGCTGCACGTCGTGGTCAACAACGCCGGCGTGCTGCGCGACCGGATGCTGTTCAACATGTCCGACGACGAGTGGGACCTGGTCCTGCGCGTGCACCTGCGTGGCCACTTCCTGTTGTCCCGCAACGCCGCCGCGTACTGGCGGGCCCGGGCGAAGGCGGGCGACGGAAGCACCTACGGCCGGGTGGTGAACACCGCGTCGGAGGCGTTCCTGCTGGGCTCGGAGGGCCAGCCGAACTACGCGGCGGCCAAGGCCGGCATCGCCGCGCTCACCGTCTCCACCGCGCGGGCGCTCGCCCGCTACGGCGTGCGCGCCAACGCGATCTGCCCGCGCGCCCGCACGGCGATGACCGCGCATGTGTTCGGGGACGCGCCGGCAGGCGCCGACCCGCTGTCGCCGGAACACGTCGCGCCGCTGGTCGCCTACCTCGCGTCGCCGGCCGCGGACAAGGTCAGCGGCCAGGTGTTCGTCGTCTACGGCGGCATGGTCGCGCTGCTCGCTCCCCCATCGGTCGAGCAGCGGTTCGACCGTCCCACCTGGACACCCGAGGAGCTCGACACGGTCGTCGGCGGCTACTTCGCCGGCCGCGATCCGGACCGGACCTTCGCCGCCACCGAGCTGATGTCGCTCTAGGAGGAAGCAATGACGCTGACCCTGCGCCCGCGCCGGGACGAGGTAGGCCTCAAGGACGGGCAGCTGCTCGTCGACGGCAAGTGGCGCCCGGCGAACGACGGCGCGACCTGGACCCACCGGCACCCGGCCACCAGCGAGGCGATCGGCGAGTTCCCGGTCGCCGCCGCGTCCGATGTGGACGACGCGGTCCGCGCGGCACGCCGGGCGTTCGACGAGGGTGGCTGGCCGCGGTCCCGGGCCACCACCAGGATCCAGGTGCTGCACCGGTTCGCGAACCTGCTGCGCGAGCACGCACCGGAGCTGCGTGGCCTGCAGGCGCTGGACAACGGCGTGCCGCTGTCGTTCAGCGCCAACATCTACGCGACCGGGGTCGAGGCCGCCGCTGACGTGATCGACCACCACGCCGGCTGGGTCGACAAGGTCGGCGGCCAGACACTGCCGCCGTACCAGGGCGGTGACCACCTGGCGATGACCTTCCGTGAGCCGATCGGTGTGGTGGCCGCGATCCTGCCGTGGAACGCGCCGTTCCTGCTGTTCGCGCAGAAGCTCGGGCCCGCGCTCGCGGCCGGCTGCACGGTGGTGCTCAAGCCGTCGGAGTTCGCGGCGTTCACGGTGCTGCGGATGGTGGAGCTGCTCGGCGAGGCTGGGCTGCCCGACGGTGTGGTCAACGTGGTCACCGGGCCGGGCGAGCCGACCGGCGAGGCGCTGATCACCCACCCGCTGGTCGACAAGGTGAGCTTCACCGGCAGCCGCGCGGTGGGCAAGCGGATCGTCAAGGCCTCGGCGGACACGCTCAAGCGGGTCTCGCTCGAGCTGGGCGGCAAGAGCCCGGCGCTCGTGTTCCCCGACGCGCCGGACGTCGGCCTCGCCGCGATGACCACGATGGGCACCGTCACCATGGGACTGTCCGGTCAGGCCTGTGTCGCGCACACCCGCGCGCTCGTGCACCGGGACGTCTACGACCAGTTCCTCACCGCGGCCGAGATGATGGCCGGCGCGGTGACCTACGGCGACCCGTTCGAGCCGGCGACGATGTCGAGCCCGCTGATCAACACCAGGCAGCTGGACCGGGTGCTCGGCTTCATCGAGCGCGGCCGCGAGTCCGGCGCGCGGCTCGTGTGCGGCGGCGAGCGGGCCGACGGCGACCTGGCCGAGGGCAACTTCGTCCGGCCGACGATCTTCGCCGACGTGGACAACGGGATGGAGATCGCCCGCGAGGAGATCTTCGGTCCGGTACTGGCGGTGGTCCCGTTCTCCGACGAGGACGAGGCCGTGCGGCTGGCCAACGACACCGAGTACGGCCTCGGTGCCGGACTGTACACAACGGACGCTCGCCGGGCGTTCCGGCTGGCCAGGCAGCTGCGCGCCGGCACGGTCGGGATCAACGGCTTCCAGGTCGAGCCACACCTGCCGTTCGGCGGGTTCAAGCAGTCCGGCCTCGGCCGCGAGGGCGGGCAGAGCGCCTTCGAGGCCTACACCGAGCTGAAGACCGTGTTGATGCCGCTGACCGACGAGCTGATGTAGGGGGAGACGTGGGACGGTTGGCCGGAAAGGTCGCACTGATCACCGGGGCGGCCCGCGGACAGGGCGCCGCGGCGGCCAGGCGGTTCGTCGCCGAGGGTGCCCGGGTGGTGCTCTGCGACGTCGACGACGAGGCGGGCAAGGCGCTGGCCGACGAGCTCGGCGCGCACTACCAGCACCTCGACGTGTCCGAAGAGGACCAGTGGGCGACCGCGGTCGCCGCGGCGGCGGAGGTCCACGGTCCGGTCACCGTGCTGGTGAACAACGCGGGCGTGCTGCACTTCGCGCTGCTGCACGAGACGACGCTCGCCGACTACGAACGGGTGATCCGGGTCAACCAGGTCGGCACGTTCCTCGGCATGCGCACGGTGGTGCCCGGCATGATCGAGGCGGGCACCGGCTCGATCGTCAACGTGTCCTCGGTGGAGGGTTTGGCCGCGGCACCGCTGCTCACCGCCTACACCGCGAGCAAGTTCGCGATCCGCGGGATGACCAAGGTGGCCGCGCTGGAGCTGGCCACCAAGGGCGTCCGGGTGAACTCGGTGCATCCGGGCGTGGTCGAGACCGGGCTGCTGCCGACCGCGCTGGGCGGGCAGCCGGTGGACCTGTCGTACGTGGCCAAGCGGGTGCCGATGCGCCGGGTCGGCCAGCCGCCCGAGATCGCCGAGCTCGTCCTGTTCCTGGCGAGCGACGACAGCTCGTACTGCACGGGCGCGGAGTTCGTCGCGGACGGTGGCGTGACCGCCGGTCATTCACTCTCGAGTTTCGGGTAACCCCGCGACGTCTGGGTCGTTGTGCATGCAGGGCAAGGAAACCTGGGTGATGCCATGAGCACTGGTGCTGGGCCACAACCCGCGCCCGTGCGTGCGCTCGCCCAGGTCGGCCGGATGGCCACGCTCGGCTGGGAGGTGCTGCGCCACACGCCGCGCCGGCCGTTCCAGTGGCGTGAGCTCGTCCAGCAGTGCTGGTTCTTCGCGAGCGTCACGATCCTGCCGACCGCGCTCGTGTCGATCCCGTTCGGCGCGGTGATCGCGCTGCAGCTCGGCTCGCTCACCCAGCAGATCGGCGCGCAGTCGTTCACCGGCGCGGCCAGCGCGCTCGCGATCGTCCAGCAGGCCAGTCCCCTGATCACGGCGCTGCTGGTGGCCGGGGCGGGTGGGTCGGCGATGTGCGCGGACATCGGCTCGCGCACGATCCGCGAGGAGATCGACGCGCTCGAGGTGCTCGGCGTGTCGCCCGTCCAGCGCCTGATCGTGCCGAGGGTGCTCGCCGTGATCGTGGTGGCCGTGCTGCTGAACGGGCTGGTCAGCGTGGTCGGCGTGGCGGGCGGCTACTACTTCAACGTGGTCATGCAGGGCGGCACGCCCGGCGCGTACCTGGCCTCGTTCAACGCGCTGGCGCAGCTGCCGGACCTGTGGGTCAGCGAGATCAAGGCGGTGATCTACGGGTTCGTCGCCGGCATCGTCGCCGCGTACCGCGGGCTCAACCCCGGTCGCGGCCCCAAGGGTGTCGGCGACGCGGTGAACCAGACCGTGGTGATCACGTTCCTGCTGCTGTTCCTCATCAACGTGGTGATCACCGGCATCTACCTGCAGATCGTTCCACCGAAGGGCATGTAGGCCGATGACCGTCACCCCGTCGGCCCCAGCCACCGACGTCCCCCCGCGCGGCACCACCGCCTCGCGGGCGGCGGTGGTGGCCACCAAGCCGGCGGACGGTCTCGCCACGCTCGGCGAGCAGCTCGCCTTCTACGCCAGGGTGGTCGCGTCGATGCCGCGGACGCTCGCGCACTATCCCAAGGAGACACTGCGGATCCTGTCCGACGTGTTCTTCGGCAGCGGTGCGCTGGCGGTCATCGGCGGCACCCTCGGCGTGATGATCGGGATGACCGTGTTCACCGGGCTGATCGTTGGCCTGCAAGGGTATTCGGCACTCAACCAGCTCGGCACGTCGGCGCTCACCGGGTTCATCGCCGCGTACTTCGACACCCGCGAGGTGGCGCCGCTCGCGGCCGGGCTCGCGCTCTCGGCCACGGTCGGCTGCGGGTTCACCGCGCAGCTCGGCGCGATGCGGATCTCCGAGGAGATCGACGCACTCGAGGTGATGGCCGTGCCGAGCCTGCCCTACCTGGTGACCACCCGGGTGCTGGCGGCGGTGGCCGCGGTGATCCCGCTGTACCTGGTGGGCCTGCTCTGCTCCTATGTGGCCTCCCGGCAGATCACCGTGTGGTTCTACGGCCAGTCGGCCGGCACCTACGACCACTACTTCCACCTGTTCTTACCCCCTGAGGACGTGTTGTGGTCGTTCCTCAAGGTGATCGTGTTCAGCGTGGTCGTGATCATGGTGCACTGCTACTACGGCTACACCGCGACCGGCGGACCGGCCGGCGTCGGCGTGGCGGTCGGCCGCGCGGTGCGGGCCGCGATCGTGCTGCAGATGTTGCTGGACTTCTTCCTGAGCCTGGCGATCTGGGGCGCGACGACGACGGTGCGGATAGCCGGATGAACGCCCGGCTGCGATACCAGCTCTACGGGTTGGTGTTCCTCGTGATCGCGGCGCTGTTCGTGCTGCTGTCGGTCGCCTTCTACCGCAAGACGTTCGTCGACGTGGTGCCGGTGCGACTGGAGACCGACCACGTCGGCAACCAGCTGCGGGTCGGCGCGGACGTCAAGCTGCGCGGGCTGATCGTGGGCGAGGTTCGGGGGGTGCGACCCGACGGCGATGTCGCCGTGCTCGACCTCGCGCTCGACCCGGACACCGTGGACCGCATCCCGGCCAACGTGTCGGCCCGGCTGCTGCCGAAGACGTTGTTCGGCGAACGCTATGTGGCGCTTCAGGTTCCGCCGCACCCGGACGGTCCTATCGCCGAGAACGCGGTGATCGGGCAGGACCGCAGCTCGACCGCGATCGAGATCGAGCAGGTGCTGGACGACCTGATGCCGGTGCTGCAGGCGGTGCAGCCGGCGAAGCTCGCGAGCACGCTGAACGCGATGTCCACCGCCCTGGACGGCCGTGGCGAGCAGCTCGGCGACACGCTCGTCGAGCTCGGCGCCTACCTCGAGAAGCTGGAGCCGTCGCTGCCGGACCTGCGTGCGGACATCCAGCGGATCGCCGACGTGGCCGACACCTACGCCGAGGCGGGCCCCGACCTGCTCGACGCGCTCAGCGACCTCACGACGACGACCCGGACCGTGGTCGAGCAGCGGGCAAACCTGGACGCCCTGTTCGGGACGCTCACCACGGCATCGGTCGACCTGACGAACTTCCTCACGGTCAACAAGGACAACCTCATCAACCTGGTGAGCACCTCGCGGTCCACTTTGGACGTGCTGGCGAAGTACGCGCCGGAGTACCCGTGCCTGCTCGAGCAGCTCGTCGACGCGATCCCGTCGGCGGACGCGGCGTTCGGCAAGGGCTCGGCGCACCCGGACGTCACCCGGGTCACCATCGAGATCACGTCCAGCCGCGGCAAGTACGAGCCAGGCGTGGACACCCCGCGGTACGAGGACAAGCGCGGCCCGCGCTGCTACCCGGTGGCCCACCCGCCGGCCCGGTTCCCGCAGTACCCCGCGGAGGGCCCGATCGAGGACGGCTCGTCGAAGCCACCCCCGCCGCACTCGGACCGCCCGGATGACTTCCAGCCGACCGTGCCGCAGGTCGCGAACTCGGGCGCCGAGCGTGACCTGCTCGCCGGGCTGCTGGCGCCCCAGCTCGGGGTGCCGCCCAGCCAGGTGCCGGCGTGGAGCTCGCTGCTCGTCGGCCCGCTCTACCGCGGGGCGGAGGTGACCGTCGAGTGAGCGAGCTTGCGAGCGAACCAAGTGTCACAGGGCGACCGCGAGCGGCTCGACCGAGCCTGCGAGGGGGAGTTGGGAGCGAGCTTGCGAGCGAACCAATGCCACAGGGCGACCGCGAGCGGCGGCACCGAGCCTGCGAGGGGGCGGCATGAGAAATTTCGTCGCGCCGTTGGCGAAGATGCTGCTGTTCACCGCGGTGACCGTCACGCTCACCGCGCTGCTCGCCCTGACGATCGCCAACACGACGGTCGGACCGACATCCGGGTACGCGGCCCGGTTCACCGACGCCACCGGACTCAACGTCGGCGACGACATCCGGATGTCCGGCGTGCGCATCGGCCAGGTGAGCGCGATCGAGGTGTACGACAACAAGCTCGCCGAGGTCCACTTCGACGTCGAGGCGTCCCGGGAGCTCCCCCGCTCGGTGACCGCGACCATCAAGTACCGCAACCTGATCGGCCAGCGGTACGTCTCGCTCGGCCTCGGTGCCGGCGGCGACCCGAACGCGATCCTGCGCCCGGACGACGTGATCCCACCCGAGCGCACCCGGCCCGCGCTCAACCTGACCGTGCTGTTCAACGGGTTCAAGCCGCTGTTCGAGGCGCTGGACCCCAGTGAGGTCAACAAGCTCGCGGCCGAGCTGATCCAGGTGCTGCAGGGTGAGGGCGGCACGATCGACAGCGTCCTCGCCCACACCGCGTCGCTCACCAGCACGATCGCCGGCAAGGACCAGGTGATCGGCCGGGTGATCGACAACCTGAACACCGTGCTGACCACGGTCAACGACCGCACCACCGAGGTGTCCGGGCTCATCGACCAACTCCAGCTGCTCGCCAGCGGCCTCGCCGAGCAGCGCAAGCCGATCGGCGACGCGATCGGTGCGCTCGGCGAGCTGACCGACACGACCGCGGGCCTGCTCGGCGCGGCCCGGCCGGCGCTCAAGGACGACATCGCGGCGCTCGGCACCCTGTCGGCGACCCTGGCCGACCACGGCGACACGGTCGACAAGTTCCTGGCCGGGCTGCCGCACAAGATCCAGACGATCAACCGGGTGTCCAGCTACGGCGGCTGGTTCAACTACTACCTGTGCAGCGCGTCCGGCCGGATCGGCGTGTCGGACCTCGGGATCACCGTCGACATCCCCGCGCTGCCGGTGCCCGGCACGCCGATGGCCGAGAGGTGCGGACCGTGAAACCACTACGCGAGCGGGACCAGGCGAGCGTCGGCGCGGTGACGCTGGTGCTGATCGTGCTGGCGCTGCTGGTGGCGTTCAACGCCGACGACCTGCCCATCATCGGCGGCGGCACCACCTACACCGCGGAGTTCAGCGAGTCGGCGGGCTTGCGGCCCGGCAACGAGGTGCGGCTCGCCGGGGTGAAGGTCGGCGACGTGCGGAGCGTTGAGCTGGCCCGCAACAAGGTCGTGGTCGACTTCCGGGTGCGGGATGTGAGCCTCGGCGACGAGAGCACCGTGTCCATCGAGATCAAGACACTGCTGGGCGACAAGTACCTCGCGCTGACCTCCGACGGGCGTTCGCCGCAGCATCCGAACGACCCGATCCCGGTGTCCCGCACCCGCACGCCGTTCGACATCGTGCCGGCGGTCGGCAAGCTGTCCGAGACCGTCGAGAAGATCGACACCGACCAGCTAGCGAAGAGCTTCGCGGTCATCTCCGACACGTTCGCCAACAGCCCGCGGCACATGAAGGACGCGCTCACCGGGCTGACCCGGCTGTCCAGCACACTGTCCTCACGCGACGAACAGCTGCGGACGCTGCTGTCGAACACCGCGGACGTCACGAAGACCGTCGCCGACCGGGACGCCCAGCTGCAGAAGCTGTTCGCCGACGCCACGTTGCTGCTCGACGAGCTGAGCGCGCGCCGGGAGGCGGTGTCGACGCTGCTCACCGGCACCACCGCACTGTCGAACGAGCTGTCGGGGCTGGTCGCGGACAACCAGGCGCAGCTCGAGCCGGCACTGGACGAGCTGGACCAGGTGACCACGATCCTGGCGCGAAACCAGGACAACCTGAGCGCGAGTCTGCAGTCGCTCGCGCCGTACGTGCGGATGTTCAACAACGTCATCGGCAACGGCCGCTGGTTCGAGGGCTACATCTGCGGCCTGCTGCCGCCGCCGACCGACGTGGGGATCATCGACATCAACCCGGAGGGCTGCTCGACTCCCCTTGCCTACCAAGGAGGTGGCCGGTGACCATCCGCACCCGGGCGGGCCGCAACGCCGCCACGATCCTCGCCATCGGGTGCGTGCTGGCACTCGCGGTCAGCGGTGCGCTGTGGTGGGCCGGCATGACCAGCTCGGGCACCAAGATCACCGCGTACTTCGCCAAGGCGGTCGGCGTGTACGCCGGCTCCGAGGTGAAGGTGCTCGGCATCGGCGTCGGCCGGATCACCGCCGTCGAGCCGCGGGGCGACCGCGTTCGGGTGGACATGACCGTCGACGACGGCATCGAGATCCCCGCGAACGCGAGCGCGGTGGTGGTGGCGCCGTCGCTGGTGAGCGACCGGTACGTGCAGCTCACCCCGGCCTACGCGGACGGACCGTTGATGCCTACCGGCACGGTGGTCCCGCTGGACCGAACGGATACCCCGGTCGAGCTGGACGACCTGACCGCGAGCGTGAACGAGCTGGCGACGGCCCTGGGCCCGAACGGCGCGAACGCCGACGGCGCGCTGTCGGACGTGCTGGACACCGCGGCGGCGAACCTGTCCGGCAACGGCGAGCTGTTCGGCGAGACGATCCGCTCGCTCTCCGACGCGACCGCGGCGCTGGCCGACTCCCGCGGCGACCTGTTCGCCACGGTGGACAACCTCCAGCGGTTCACCAAGGCGCTGGCCGACAGCGACGCGCAGGTCCGGCAGTTCAACGACCAGCTGGCGGACGTGAGCGGCTACCTGGCAGAGGACCGCGACGAGCTCGGTCTCGCGCTGTCCTCGCTCGGCACCGCGCTCACCGACGTGCACGGGTTCATCGGCCGGAACAAGGACAAGATCAGCTCCAATGTGGACAACCTGACCGGGGTCACCCAGGCGCTGGTCGACCAGCGGGCGTCGGTGGCGGAGATCCTCGACGTGGCGCCGCTCGCGATGTCGAACTTCCTGTCCACCTACGACGCCGCGTCCGCGTCGTTCGCGATTCGCGGCAACCTCAACGAGCTGACCTACCCGCCGGTGCTGATGCTGTGCCGCACGATCGAGGCGGGCACGCCGACGCAGCTGCCGAAGACCTTGTCGGACCTGTGCAAGCAGCTCGCGCCGTACCTCGACGGGACGCTGAAGCTGCCGTCGGTGGCGGAGATCCTGGCCGCGGCGAACCGGGGCGAGCTGCCGCCGTTGCCGCCGCTGCTGATGAACCTCACCGTTCCGGCCACCGGCGGCACGGGATGAGGCGGCTTCTGCTCGTGGTGGTGTTCCTGCTGGTGGCGGGGTGCGGCTCCGGCGGGTTCTCCGGTGTGTACCAGCTGCCGCTGCCCGGTGGCGCGGACCTCGGCGACCATCCGTACCGGGTGGTGGCGCACTTCGGTGACGTGCTCGACCTCGTGCCGCAGGCCGGGGTGAAGGTCAACGACGTCGCGGTGGGTCGGGTCGAGAAGATCGAGCTGGCGAAGGACAACAAGACCGCGGTCGTCACGATGCTGGTGAACGGCAGCGTGCGGCTGCCGGCCGACTCTGGCGCGGAGCTGCGGCAGTCCTCGCTGTTGGGGGAGAAGTTCGTGGAGCTGCATGCCGGCGCGGTGTCGTCCGGGGAGCCGTCGGGCGTGCTGCGCGACGGCGCGGTGATCCCGCTGGACCGGACGGGCCGCAACCCGGAGATCGAGGAGGTGCTCGGTGCGCTGTCGTTGCTGCTCAACGGCGGTGGGGTCGGGCAGCTGCGGAACATCGTGACCGAGGTCAACGCGGCGCTGTCCGGCAACGAGCCGGAGATCCGCGCCGCGCTGTCCAACATCGACACCGTGGTCGGGGTGCTGGACGAGGAGAAGGGCAACATCGTCCGCGCGATCGACGCGTTGGACCGGCTGTCGACGAACCTGGCTCGGCAGACCGACGACATCGCGCTGGCGCTCGAGCAGCTCGGTCCCGGCCTGCGGGTGGTGAACGAGCAGCGCAACTCGCTGGTGACGATGCTCGGCGCGCTGGAGCGACTGTCCACTGTGGCCGTCGACACGCTGAACAGCAGCCGCGACGACCTCGTGGCGGACCTGCGGCTGCTGGAGCCGATCCTGCGCAACCTCGCCGACGCGGGCGCTGACCTGCCGAACTCGTTGCAGTTCCTGGTGACCTACCCGTTCACCGACTACTTCCTCAACGCGGTCAAGGGTGACTACGTCAACGTCGACGTGAAGTTCGACCTGGACCTGAGCGTGCTGCTGGAGAACCTGGGGAACGCGAGCACGCCGATCGTGCCGATCCCGGGTGTCTCCGGCGGATCGGCCCCGCCCGCCGAGGCGCTGCCGCCGTTGCCGGTGCCGGTGCTGCCGACGCCCTCGGCGCCGCCCGCGGGCGGGCTTGCCGGGTTGCTTGGGTCGCTGCTCGGGGGTGGTCGCTGATGTTGTTGCGGGCCACCAAGATCCGGCTGTTCCTGTTCGCGCTGATCGCCGTGGTGGGGATCGGGTACGTCGGCGGGACCTACGCGGGGATGGACCGGCTGTTCGGGGCGCGCGGGTACCGGGTGACCGTGCAGTTCGCCGACTCGGGCGGGATCTTCGCGAACGCCGAGGTGACCTACCGCGGCGTGACCGTGGGCCGGGTGGACGAGCTGCGCCTGTCCGACGACGGCATCGACGTGGTGCTGGACATTGACTCCGACACGCGGATCCCGGCCGACACCTCGGCGGTGGTGGCCAACCGCTCGGCGGTCGGTGAGCAGTACGTCGACCTGGTGCCCTCCGGCGCCGGCGGCCCGTTCCTTGTGGACGGTTCGGTGGTGCCCCGGTCCCGCACCGAGCTGCCGTCGTCCCCGGAGACGTTGCTGTCCAACCTGGACAACCTGGTGACGAGCGTCCCCCAGGACTCGCTGCGCACGACGGTCGACGAGCTGGACAAGGCGTTCCGGGACATGGGCCCCGCGTTGCGGGTGCTGCTGGACAGCGCCGGCGACCTGACGTCGGCCGCGTCCGCCCACCTGCCCCAGACGGCGTCGCTGCTGTCGAACGGGCGGGTGGTCCTGGAGACGCAGGCGCTGCAGTCGTCCCAGATCACGTCGTACGCCGAGAACCTGCGCCT
This sequence comes from Actinophytocola sp., assembly GCF_009379765.1. Classification (GTDB taxonomy): domain Bacteria; phylum Actinomycetota; class Actinomycetes; order Mycobacteriales; family Pseudonocardiaceae; genus Actinophytocola. The sequence goes on from NZ_WHTD01000024.1 coordinate 47,835, forward strand.
GCTGGCCGGTCAGCTGAAGAAGTCCGACCCGGACATCCGCCGCCTGATCACGGGTGTCCCCGCGGTGGCGGTGCAGGTCAACTCGATCCTGCGCGACTCCGGACAGGACCTGGGGCTGATCGTGGCCAACCTGCTGACGACGACGCAGATCACGAGCATGCGCACCGATGCGTTGGAGCAGCTGCTGGTCGCCTTCCCGATGGTGACCGCGACGGCGCCCGGCGCGAACCCGGACGGCACGGGGCACCTGGGCCTGGTCCTGACCTTCAACGACCCGTTCTCCTGCATCCGCGGCTACGAGGGCACCCACCAACGCCCGGCCAACGACCTCTCGGACGTCCCCCCGAACCAGCAGGCCTACTGCGCGGAGCCCCCAGGCAGCCCCATCGGCGTCCGCGGCTCCCAGAACGCCCCGTTCGGCGGCAAGCCGGTGGAGGTCCCCGCCCCGGCAACCGCCCCGCAGTCCCCGACGGGCCTCCCACCCCTACCCGGCACCCTGACCGCCGCCGGCACCCGCCCCACCACCCTGGCAACCCTCCTAGGCCTCCCCACCTGACCCCGCCCGTGCCGACCTCCCACGTCGCCGTGTCGTCCCCCCACGTCGCCGTGTCGACCTCCCACGTCGCCGTGTCGTCCCCCCACATCGCCGTGTCGACATCCTGCGTCGGCGCGTCGCCCCGTGGCGATGTTCGCGCCGCAGCAGATGATGCGAACAGCGCATCAGGATGCACCCGTCTCTATCGCCACGATGCGTGCTCACCTACGTGAGAGGACGACACGCCTACGTGGAGGGACGACACGGGGTGGGTTAGTGGCTTAGGACCAGGGCGCTGGTTGGGACGCCGGTGCCGGCTGTGACCAGGACGTTCTCCACGGTCGGGAGCTGGTTCGCGGCCGTGCCGCGGATCTGGCGGACTCCTTCGGCTATCCCGTTCATGCCGTGGATGTAGGCCTCGCCCAGCTGGCCGCCGTGCGGGTTCAGGGGCAGCCGGCCGTCCAGCTCCAGGGTGCCGTCCGCGATGAGATGGCGCGCCTCGCCCCGCCCGCAGAAGCCCAGCTCCTCCAGCTGCACCAGGACGAACGGGGTGAAGTGGTCGTACAGCACCGCCACCGACACATCGGATGGGCCGATGCCCGCCTGCGTCCAGAGCTGCCGCGCCACCAGACCCATCTCGGGAAGACCCGTCAGGTCGGGGCGGTAGTAGCTGTTCATCGAGAACTGGTCCGGCCCGCTCCCCTGCGCCGCCGCCGTGATCACCGCCGGTGGGTGCCCAAGGTCCCGCGCGCGGTCCACAGTGGTCACCACCACGGCCACACCGCCGTCGCTTTCCTGGCAGCAGTCCAGCAGGCGCAACGGTTCCACGATCCACCGCGACGCCTGGTGGTCGGCCAGCGTGATGGGCCGGCCGTGGAACCACGCGCGCGGGTTCGTCGCCGCGGCCCGGCGGTCGGCCACCGCCACCCGACCGAAGTCCTCCGAAGTCGCGCCGTACTCGTGCATGTAACGGCGGGCGAACATCGCCACCGTCGCCGCCGGCGTGCCCAGGCCCATCGGGTAGTGCCAGCTGTTGTCGATGCCCGCCGACGTCGGCTGCCCGGCCGCGGCCGCCTGGACCCGGCCGAAGCGGCTGCCGGACCGCTCGTTGAACGCCCGGTAGCACAGCACCACCGACGCCACCCCGGTCGCGACCGCCATCGCCGCCTGCTGCACGATCGCGCACGCCGCCCCACCACCGTGCGGGACCCGGCTGAAGAACGACAGCGACGGGACGCCCAGCTCGCGCGCCACCGCGATCTCCGCGTTGGCGTCCATGGAGAACGTCACCATCCCGTCCACATCGGACGGTGCAAGACCTGCGTCGGTCAAGGCGTCGCGCGACGCCTCGGCGGCCAGTTGGAGCTCGCTGCGGCCCGAGTCCTTCGAGAACTCCGTCGCCCCTATGCCGGCGATCGCCGCCGCGCCCGACAGCGTCATGACGCCATCGCCAGGCGGACGGTCCCGGTGAGATGGTCGCCCAGGCTGTTGCGACCGACCACCTCGACCACCCACCGCGTCTCTCCGGACTCGACCACCCGGTCCGCGACACGGCCGGTGAACGTCAGCGTCTCGTACGCGTAGCACGGCACACCGAGCCGGACCGAGATCTGCCGCACGAGCGCCGACGGCCCGGCCCAGTCGGTGACGAACCGCTGCACCAGACCCGTATCGGTGAGGATGTTGACGAAGATGTCCTTCGACCCGCGCGCCTGCGCCAGGTCCCGGTCGTGGTGCACGTCCTGGAAGTCACGGGTGGCGAGCGCCGTCGACACCACGAACGTCGGCGTCACGTCGATCACCAGCGCCGGCAAGGCGTCACCGACGGCGATCATCGCGCCCGCCACACGGGCATCGTCAGCTTGTCGTCCACCGGCACGAACCCCGCGGTCACCGGCAGCCCGACCCGCACCGACTCCGGCGGCACGTCCACCAGCTCCGCGAGCATCCGCACCCCTTCCGCCAGCTCCACCAACGCGACCACGAACGGCAGCGAGCGCCCCGGCACCGGCGGATGGTGGTGCACCACGTAGCTGTACACCTCGCCCCGCCCGGACGCGACCACGAACTCCGGCTTCGTCTCCCCGCAGGACGGGCACATCGGCCCCGGCGGATGCCGCAACGAACCACAGCCACCACAATGCTGGATCCGCAGCTCGCCCCGGGCGGTGCCGTCCCAGAAGAACCGCGTGTCCCGGTTGATCGTCGGCCGGATCAGGGCCGGCGGAGGCGCCGAGGAAGTTCCAACGGGGCGGAACTTCAGGATCCGGAACAACATCTCCACCACGGGCTCGTCGCCGACGTACCAGACACTCCTGGTCGTGACGAACCAGCCCGCACCCAGCGCGGTCCTCTTCGGACCGACCACGCTCTCCAGCCTGGAGGTCACCTCGACCGTCTCATCCGGACGGAGGTAGCGATGGTAGGTCTGGTCGCAGTTGGTCGCGACCACCGACGTGTACCCGGCCTCGTCCAGCACGGACACCATCGCCCACAGCGGATCGTCGGCCGACCGTGCGCCGTGCAGACCGTACATCGTCCACACCTGCGCCATCGCTGGCGGCGCGACCAGTCCATTGTGGATGGACGGGAAGGACGGGTCGGTGTAGACGGGGTTGGTGTCACCGATCGCCTCGACCCAGTTGCGGATCATCGGCAGGTTCACCGGGTCCCGCCCGGCCCGCCGGGGGGACTCCCCGCGCGCGGCCACCTCGCGAGCGGCGTCGTCGACGGAGGTCATCGCGGCACCCTCGGCAGGTCCAGGCCGGCCACGGCGATCAGCTCGCGCTGGATCTCGTTGACCCCGCCGCCGAACGTCAGCACCAGGTTGCGTTTCGCCTGCACGTCCAGCCAGCGCAGCAAGGCCGCGGTGTCCGGGTCGGCCGGGTCACCGTGCGCCCCGACCGCCGACTCGAGCTCACGGCCGATCCACTGCAGACGGTCCGATGAGAACACCTTGGTCGACGACGCGTCCGCGATCGACACCTCCGACCCGGCCGCCGCGACCTGCCAGTTCAGCAGCTCGTTGACCCGCAGGGACGCGAAGCACCGGGCCAGCGCGCGCCGCACGGCCGGCTCGCCGAGCAGCCCGTGGGCAGACACCCACGAGAAGACCCGCTCGTACAGCGCGGCCACCCGGCCGGCCGGGCCGAGCATCACGCGCTCGTGGTTGAGCTGCGTGGTGATCAGCCGCCAGCCCGCGTTCTCCTTGCCCACCAGCATGTCCAGCGGCACCCGGACGTCCGTGTAGTACGTCGCGTTGACGTGGTGCGCGCCGTCGCAGGTGATGATCGGCGTCCAGGAGAACCCGGGGTCGCGGGTGTCCACGATGAGGATCGAGATCCCCTTGTGCCGTGGCGCGTCCGGATCGGTCCGGCAGGCGAGCCACACGTAGTCGGCGTCGTGCGCGCCGGTCGTGAAGATCTTCTGCCCGTTGACCACGTAGCCCTCGTCGGTGCGGACCGCGCTCGTGCGCAGCGACGCCAGGTCGGTGCCGGCCTCCGGCTCGGTGTAGCCGATCGCGAAGTGGATCTCGCCGGCCAGGATCTTGGGCAGGAAGAACGACTTCTGCGCGTCGGTGCCGAACTCCTGCAGCGTGGGCCCGACGGTCTGCAGCGTCACGTACGGCAGCGGCACGTCGGCCCGCGCCGCCTCGTTGACGAAGATCTGCTGCTCCACCGGACCGAACCCGTGCCCGCCGTACTCGGTCGGCCACCCGACGCCGAGCCGGCGGTCCCGGCCCATCCGCGCCACCACGTCGCGGTACACCTCGCCGTGCCGCTCGGTGAGCATCGCCTCGCGTTCCGATGTGGACAGCAGACCGTCGAAGTAGGACCGCAGCTCGTCGCGCAGCGCAAGCTGGTCGTCGGTGAGCTCGATGTCCATGCGCTACCCCGCTATCCGCGCGCCGAGCCGGCCGAGCCGGTGCTCGACGCCGCCGAGGAGCCGGACCAGGTCCTTGACGGCCGAGTAGTACCGGTGCAGGGCGTAGCTGGCGTCGACGCCGAGCCCGCCGTGCAGGTGGTGGCAGGTGTGCAGGGCCGGCAGCGACTCCTCGGCGAGCCAGTACGCGGCGACGTCGAGATCGGCGTCCGCGTCGAGCCCCGCGCCGAGCCGCCAGCACGCCGACGACGCGGCGAGATGCAGGGTGCGTGCGCGGATGTAGACGTCGGCGATCTGCTGGGCCACCGCTTGGAACGTCGCAAGCGGCTTGCCGAACTGCTCGCGGGTCCGCACGTGCGCGGCGGTCAGGTCGAGCGCGCCGGCCACGAGCCCGTCGCCGTACGCGCACGCGCCGGCCACCGCGAGCCGGTGCAGCTCGACCGCGGCACCGGCGCCACCCAGTGCCTCGGCCGCGACCCCGTCCAGGACGACGGTGAACTCCGGCGCACCGCCGGAGGTCCCGGTTCGGGTCAGCGAGACGCCGTCGGACGCCGGGTCCACAAGGAACACCCGATCCCCGGCCGGCACGAGGATCCGGTACGCCTGCGCCGCATACCCGACCCCGACCACCTTTCCTGACAGACCATCCCCCGAGGACACGGAGGACACCGAGCCGCGCAGCGCGGCGGTGAGCAGCCGGTCCCCGGTCGCGACCCCGACCAGCAGCTCGTCCTGCTGCGCGGCCGTGCCGCAACGGACCACCGGCAGCACGCCGAGCGCGAGCGTGCTCAACGCCGGCAACGCGGCGGCGGCCCGGCCGACCTCGGCGAGCAGCACGGCGACCTCGGACACTCCGAGCCCGTCGCCGTCGAGCCGCTCCGGGATCGCCAGCGACAGCAGACCTGCCTGACCGAGCGCCTTCCATGCGGCGTCCACATCGGACTCTCGGACGAGTGCGTCCCTGGCCAGCCTGCCGATCGCCCGCTGGGTCTCGTCGAGCGCGAAGTCCATCACTTCTCCCTTGGCAGGCCGAGGATCCGCTCACCGACCAGGTTCAGCAACACCTGGGTCGTGCCGCCGGCGATGCTCAGACATCTGGTCAGCAGGAACTCGTGCAGCACCGGCCCGGAGGTCGCGTCCACCGCGGCGCCGGCCGGGCCGAGCAGGTCGACGGCGGCCTCGGCGACATCCTGCCGCTGGCGCACGCCGACGAGCTTGCACACGCTCGAGCCGGGGCCCGGATCACGCCCACCGAGCCGCCGCAACGTCTCCCGATGGTCCACAAGGGACACCGAGAGCCCCTGCGCCACCAGGGCGCCCAGCCGCTCACGGATGCCGTCGTCCTCGACGAGCCCGCGATCCGTGGCCAGCGCGAGCAGCCGCTCGACGCCCTCGCCGAGCGACGAACCCGCGCCGATCGCGACCCGCTCGTTGGCGAGCGTGGTGCGGGCGAGCCGCCAGCCGCCGTCGACCTCGCCGACCACGCAGTCGTCCGGCACGAACACGCCGTCCAGGAACACCTCGTTGAACCGCGCCTCGCCGGTGATCTCCCGCAGCGGCCGCAGGGTGATGCCGTCGGTGCGCATGTCGACCAGGAAGTAGGTGATGCCGGCGTGCTTCGGGGCGTCGGGGTCGGTGCGGGCGAGGCAGATGGCCCAGTCCGCGCCGACCGCATCGGACGTCCACACTTTCTGCCCGTCGAGCCGCCAGCCGCCATCGACCCGGACGGCCTTGGTGCGCAACGCCGCGAGGTCCGAGCCGGCACCGGGCTCGGAGAACAGCTGGCACCACCGGAGCGCACCGCGCAGGGTCGGCGGCACGAAGCGCTCCTGCTGGTCAGGCGTGCCGTGCTCGAGGATCGTCGGCACCGCCCAGCCGCCGATCACCAGGTCCGGCCTGCCGATCCCGGCCCGGTCCAGCTCCTCGTCGATCACCACCTGCTCCCGCGGCGACGCCGCCAGCCCGTACGGCCGCGGCCAGTGCGGCATCAGGTAGCCCGACTCGGCGAGCCGCACCCGGCGTTCCTCGGCCGGTGCGGAGGCCAGCGCCATGGCGAACGCGCGCGCGTCCCCGCGGGTCGCCTCGTCGTCCGTGTCGACGGTCAGCGCGCGGCGGACACCGGCCAGCGCGAGGTCGGCGACTTGCCGCCGCCACCGCGCGCCACCCCCGGCGAGCTGCCGGGAGGCGACCGCCCGGCGCAGGTAGAGGTGCGCGTCGTGCTCCCAGGTGAAGCCGATCCCGCCGAGCACCTGGATGCAGTCCTTGGCGTTGGCGACCGCCGCGTCCAGGGCGATCGCCGCGGCCGCCGGCGCGGACAGCGAGCGCGGGTCCCGCGCGGCGTCCCAGGCGAGCGCGCCGGCCTGCTCGGCACGGCACAGCATCTCCGCGCACAGGTGCTTGACAGCCTGGAACGAGCCGATCGGCCGGTCGAACTGCTCGCGGACCTTGGCGTGGTCGACGGCCGTGCGCAGGCACCAGCGCGCGACCCCGGCGGCCTCGGCCGCGAACAGGGTCGCGGCCAGCGTGGTGACCGTGTTCGAGGGCGCGGCGGCGCCCAGCTCGGTGAGCACCCGGTCGGCCGGCACCGGTGCCCGGTCCAGCGTGATCCGGCCCAGCGGCCGGGAGAAGTCCAGCGGGTCGACGGTGGACACCGTGGCCCCGGAGGCCGACGGCTCGAGCACGAACCACACCGTGCGGCCACCGTCGGCCCGCGCGGGCAGCAGCAGGTACGCGCCGGCGTGCCCGCCCAGTACCACGTCGGTCGTGCCGGACACGACGATCCCGCCACCGCCGTCGTACCCGCCGTCACCGCCCGGTTCGGTGGTCAGCGTGCCCGGGGTGAGCGCGACGCCCGCGGTTGCCTCGCCCTCGGCGAGGAGACGGGCCAGGGGCTCGGCCGGCGAGCCGACCACGAGCAGCGCCGCGAGCACGGTCGGCAGGACCGGGCCGGGCACGAGGTCCTCGGCGGCCTGCTCGACCGCGGCGGCCTGGTCGACCAGGGTGCCGCCGACCCCGCCGAGCCGTTCCGGCAGCGCGATTGCGAACAGGCCGAGCGTGGCGAGGTCCGGCCAGTGCGTCCGCCAGCCGGCCGGCTCGGCCGCTCCTGGCTCCGACGCGCGGACCGTGGCCAGCACACCCGCGCGCTTCGACACGTCTCGAACCGAGTCCTGGATGGCGAGCTGCACCTCGGTGATCGCGATGGACACGACGGTCAGTATAGAACGTGTTCCAGTTTTCGTGACGACGGCGATGTGATCCAGAACCAACACGGTATTGACGTGTCCAGGGCATATTCGGGTGAACCGTTAGGTAAGCTAGCGATCGGCAGGCTGGAACACGTTTCGACTAGGGGAACCGCACAGATGGCAAGACCGCGCACTTCGGGGGCGAACGCGCTGAACGTCCTGACCGACGACGAGCTGGGCTCGGCGGCGCAACGCGACCGGCGCAAGCGAATCCTGGACGCCACGATCGCGCTGGCGTCCAAGGGTGGGTTCGAGGCCGTGCAGATGCGTGCCGTCGCCGAGAAGGCCGACGTCGCGCTCGGCACGCTGTACCGGTACTTCCCGTCCAAGATCCACCTGCTGGTTTCCGGGCTCGCCCGCGAGCTCGAGCGCGGCCAGGAGCGCACCGAACGCGCGACGATCCCCGGCGACACCGCCTACGACCGGCTGCTGTTCGTGCTGGGCCGGATCACCCGCGCCATGCAGCGCGACCCCAACCTCACCGAGGCCATGACCCGCGCGTTCATGTTCGCCGACGCGTCCGCGTCGTCCGAGGTGGACACCGTCGGCAAGCTGATCGACCGGATGTTCACCCGCGCGCTGCACGAGGGCGAGGCCACCGACGAGGACCGAGCGATCGCCCGGGTGATCGGCGACGTGTGGCTGTCCAACCTGGTCGCCTGGGTCACCCGGCGCGCGTCCGCGAGCGACGTGGCGGAGCGGCTCGAGCTGACCGTGCGCCTGCTCCTGCAGCAACGCGGGGCGACGGGACGCTAGTGCCCGTGGATCATCGGGTACGGGTTGACGTGGCTTGGCCCAAAGCCCCGCACCGACCAACGCAACCTCAGGGGACCGTGACGCCACCCAACCACCAACCACCAGAGATCCGCACCATCCCCCGGAACGCAACCAACACTTTTAATCCCGGGGAGGCGGACTAGCCGATCATCTCGTCGCACGGCATGCTGGGCTGGTGGGTAGCGAACGGATTGCGGCTTTCGACCAGATAGGCAGGCTGTACGACGAGTCCTTCGTCGAGCGCGACGCGCAGCTCGCGGAGGGCGCATGGCTCGTCGACCAGCTCGAACGGCCGGCCAGGGTGCTCGATCTCGGCTGCGGCAGCGGGCTGCCGACCGCCAAGCAGCTGCTCGACACCGGCATCGAGGTCGTCGGCACCGACGAGTCCGCGGTGATGCTCGAGCTCGCCGAGCAGCAGGCACCCGGCGGCAGCTACCTGCACCGCGACCTGCGTGACCTCACCGGGCTCGGCGAGTTCGATGCCGCCGTGGCGTTCTTCTCGCTGATCATGCTGTCCAAGGCGGACATCCCGCCGCTGCTGCGCGGGCTGCACGCCGCGCTGCGCGGGCCGAAGCTGCTGCAGGTCGCCATGGTGCTTGGCGACTTCGACCAGTTCCAGATCAGCTTTCTCGGCGTGCCGGCGCAGGTGTGCGCCTACCCGCCGGACGACCTGCGCCAGGTGGTCACCGACGCCGGCTTCGAGGTCATCGAGCTGCGCGAGGTCGCCGCGGAGGCCGAGCCGAACCGGCTCGAGGTGCAGATCTACCTACGGGCTCGGGCGGTCTAGGTCGTGTCTCGTGGGTCTTGGTCGATGGGATTCGTGATCCAGCTGTCTCCTGGCTAGGCGGAGGGAGGTCGCGCATACCGGGTTGTATTCGGGCCTTCCGACAACGCGGCCAGGGGGCATCTGGGCGCGAATACCACGATCCAAGATCCGCGAGACATGGCCTAGGTCGTGTCTCGTGGATCTTGGTCGATGGGATTCGTGATCCAGCTGGCTCCTGGCAAGGCGGCGGAAGGTCGCGCATACCGGGTTGTATTCGGGCCTTCCGACAACGCGGCCAGGGGGCATCTGGGCGCGAATACCACGATCCAAGATCCGCGAGACATGGCCTAGACCCATTCGGCGCGGGACAGGGCGGCACGCAGCTTCGCGAGCGCGCGGTGCTGGGTGACCCGGACCGCGGTCGGGGTCAGGCCGACGGCGGTCGCGGTCTCCTGGGCGGAGAGGCCGACGATCAGCCGCAGGCGCAGGATCTCGCGCTGCCGCGGGGGCAGCGTGTCGAGCAGGCCGGAGAGGCGATCGCGCAGGTCGGCGGCCATGACCTGCTGCTCGGGGCTGGCGCTCACGTCGATGCCGTCCGGCACGTCGGCCGACGGGTCGGACCGGTCACGGCCCGCGCGCCGGTAGTGGTCGGCCACCTTGTGCGCGGCGATGCCGTACACGAACGGAAGGAACGACTCGGGCTCGTCGTTGTAACGGGTCAGCGCGCCGAGCACCGCCACACAGATCTCCTGGGCGACGTCGTCCGCCGAGGAGTACGCCGAGCCACTGCGACCGATCCGTGACCGACAGTAACGAACAATCGCCGGGCGAATCCACGTGAAGAGGGTCGCGATCGCGTCCCGCTCGCCAGCCATGGACGAGATGACGAGCTGATGGAACGCGGCGCTCTTCAGTCTCGCGAAGATTTCCGTGGCATCAGACGAGATGACCTGCATGTGAGTGATACTCGTGAATTCGCCCGGACCGGCAACAGAGTCCAAAGGCCCTAGGAAGATAGTGCGGTTGCACCCGCAAACACCTCCCCGTCGCGACAACTCCGCGAGTATCCGAAATTCAGCGCCGTGCCAACCTGCCGGGCCGCCCGCGCGACGGGTCAGTCGGCAGGTCGCGGGCGGGGCGAATCAGACTGTTCGGTCTTGTTCGGGCGTCTGTTGGTGATCTCCGCCGGTCCACCCGCCGCACCGGCCGCGGTCGTAAGCGCAGGCCGCGCCATATTTGCAAATTGCGGGCGAAGCTGTCACGCGACGGTCGCATTTCTCGGCGGATAGTTGCAAACACACCATTCGCCACCCATAACTGATAGTGCCGGCCGTACGCTTATCCCGTGACCAGCACGCCAGTGGAAGAGCTGGCCGAGACCTTCGTCGAACTCGCCGACACCATGGTCGACGGGTGCGATCAGGGTGCCTTCCTCAACCTGCTGGCGGATCGGTGCGCACGGCTGCTCGACCTGCCGGCGGCGGCGTTGTTGCTGGTGGAGCACGGTGGCCAGGCGCGCATGGAGGGTGCGTCGGACGACCCGACGAGGGTGCTGGCGCGACTCGACGAGGGGCCGGGCCCGGACTGCGCTCGCAGTGGGGAGCCGGTGATCGCGCCGGATCTGACCAGGACATCCCTGCGCTGGCCCGAGTTCACCGCGCTGGCTCTGTCGACCGGTTTCACCAGCGCGCACGCGCTGCCGATGCGCAGGCGGTCGTCCGTGATCGGTTCGCTGACCCTCTTCAGCGAGGACATCGGCGAGCTGGACAAGGCGACCGGCCGGGTCGGCCAAGCCGCGGCGGACCTCGCGACGATCGGCTTGTTGCAGATCAGAGCACTGCGCCGGCAGGAGGAAATAGCGGGCCAGCTGCAGCACGCGCTGACCAGCCGGGTGGTGATCGAGCAGGCGAAGGGCGTCACCGGTGAGCGGATGGGGCTGGGCATGGACGCGGCGTTCAACGCGCTGCGGCGGTACGCGCGGAGCAACAATGTGCGGATAGCGGAGCTGGCCGCCTCGGTGGTCGACGGCTCGTTCGACACGGGCTTACTGGAACCCTGAGCCGGACATTCCGGTGCCCGATTCGCGAACCGTGTATATAACGAATCGAGCAGCGCGCCTCAATCGGGCTAACCCGCACGGGGGATCCGCCTGGATTTCGCGGCGACCAAGATCAAAATTGGCAGGGCGGAGCCAAATGCCCACCGGCCGACCGGGTGGCAATCGATCCAGAAGCACTACTCCGCGGCCGGCTTCAGGCGGTCGATGGACTCACGCATGTGGGACTCGATCAGCCGGAGCAGCAGCTCCTCGTCCCCGTCGGAGATGGCGTCCACCAGCACGCGGTGCTCCAGCACCAGGTCGTGCGGCTCCGGGTAGTGCTCCTGCAGCGCGGCCAGGCACATCCGCGTCTCCACGAGCAGGGTCTGCGCCATCCGCTCCAACCGCGAGTTGCCCGAGCAGCTCACCAGCGCGAGGTGGAAGGCCTGGTCGGCGTCGCTCATCGCGTTGCGGTCTGCGGACTCCGCGGCGGTCACCAGGTTGTCCAGCGACTCGGCCAGGCGCACCACCGCCTCGCCGCGGTTGCCCTTCATGATCAGCTCGCAGGCCGTCCGCTCGATCGCCAGCCGCGCCAGGTAGATGTCGCGCACGTCCTCGGCGTCCAGGTCGATGACGAACAGCCCCCGGTGCCGCTCCCCGCGCAGCAGCCCCTCCTGCACCAGCCGCTGCATCGCCTCCCGCAGCGGGCCGCGGCTCACCTCGAACCGGGCCGCGAGCTCCGCCTCGCCGAGCTGGGTGCCGGGCGCGAAGACCCCGTACATGATCGCCGAGCGCAGTTGGTCCGCGATGAGCTCCGCGGTCGACTGCCTCGCGACCGGTTCCAACTCGCCCAGCTCACTCACGACTCCCCCTCGCAGGCTCGGTCGCGCCGCTCGCGGACACCCTGTATCAATGACTCGCTCGCAAGCTCGCTCATGACTCCCCCTCACAGGCTCGGTGCCGCCGCTCGCGGACACCCTGTAACACTGACTCGCTCGCAAGCTCGCTCATGTCCCCAATCCTCCAAGTCAAGCGAACAAGGCGCCCAGCCCCGGCCGCGGCGCGGTGTCGCCGACCAACCGCAGCCCCTCCCAGACGCTCACCTGGTTCGCGGTCAGCACCGGCTTGCCCAGCCGCTGCTCGAGATCCTCCAGCCACGCCACCGTGTGCAGCGCGGTGTCGGGCACCAGCACGGCCTCGGCGCCGGGGTGGTCGTTGGCGGCGACGAACTCCAGCACGTCGTCCCGACCGAGGGTGCCGACCTCCGCCGCCGTGATGATTCCCTTGCAGGACAACGACACGACCTCGATGGAGGCCGCGCTCAGGAAGCCGACGAACCGCTCAGCCACGTCCCGCGGGTACGTCGCGGCCACCGCGACCCGGGACACGCCGAGGTGCCGAACCGCGTTGACGAAGGCGAAAGAGGTGCTCGACGCCGGTACGTCGGCCGCCGCCCGCACACCGTCCACTTGGGCCGTCGCACCGTCCCAACCGAACACGAAGCTGCCGCTGGTACACGCCCACACCGCGGCGTCGACCCCGAGCGAGCGCAACGAGCGGGCGCCTTCGCCGAGCACGTCGTCGCCACCGATGTCCAGCAGCGCGTCGACCCGGTGGGCGTCCTCGCGCATCAGCGTGTGCACCACGGGCAGGCGCACCGGCCGGCCAGCAGCGGCCAGCAGCCGCTCCATGGTCGGGTAGTCGTCCTCCGCGCTGTAGCCGGGGTACAGGAAACCGACGGTGTGGCTCATGATTGTTGACAATCCTAGCGCTCAGGCGGCATGCGTTTCGGAGATCTCCGCCAACCATTGCCCGGCCGCCATCATCGGCGAGCCGAGCTGTCGCAGCGCCGACCACATGGTGACCTGGTTGGCGGTCAGCACCGGCTTGCCGAGCCAACGCTCGAGCGGGCCGATGATGTCGTAGGTCGGCACGTTGGTGCAGCTGATGAACAGCCCGTCGGCCTCCGCCACGTCGACGGCGGTGACCGCCTGGACGATCTCCGCGTAACCGACCTTCCAGATGTGGTCGAGCAACCCGAGACCGACGCTCGAGACGACCTCCACCCGGTGCTCGTCGAGGAAAGTGAGCAACCGCTCGGTGACGCTGTCGATGTAGGGGGTGACCACGGCTATCCGTCTCAGCCGCAATACGTTCAACGCGGAGACCAGCCCGCCCGACGTGGTGGTTGCGGCCGGCGCGCCTGCGGACAGCATGCTGGCGGTCAGCGCCTGCTCACCCGCCATGCCGCCCACGAAGCTGCCCGACGCGCAGGCGTAGGTGACCACCAGCGGCTCCGGCGCGAGCACGTCGGCGGTGGCCCGGCGGACCCGTTCCGGATCGCTCAGCTCCGTGGCCATCTCCACGGTGACCGGCACCGGCACGAACGGCAGCCTCGTCAGGTAGAGCGAGATGTCATCGGGCGCCCACCGCCACAGCTCGCGGTCGAGCGCGAAGTCGAACGGCGCGACGACCCCGACGCCGCGCTGGGTGACGAGCTCCGGGCCGATGATCTCCACGGCCCTGTCTCTCGGATAGAACACTGCCGCCTGCCAGTCAGTCGTCGAGTCGTTGGTACACCAGCCGTTCACCGACGCTGCCGGATCGCCACACGTCGTTGCACGCCTCCGCCATGGCCGGCAGGCCTTCGACGATGGTGGCGTAGACGTTGCCGGGCACCCATCCGACATCGCCGTTGAGCAGAATGTTGTTGCGGCCGTAGAAGATGGCCAGGTCGATCACGCCGGGAAGGGACTCGAGCCCCTTCTCCTCCTTGAAGTCGCGGTCCAGCATGCCGCCGTGGAAGTCGAAGAACACCACGTCACCGGGGATCGGTGTGACCGTCGGGTTCTCGAGCCCGAGCGGCTGGTCCACGAACCGCTCGACCATCGTGTACACCTCGTTGCGGGCGTACTTCGCGTGGTGGGCGGGGCCCGCGTGCGGCAGCGACTGCCACACGGCCGCACAGGTCCGTGGCGCGTCCTTGTCCAGCAGCTGGGCGACGCAGGAGACGCCTCGGCGCTCCAGGGAGATCGTCATGAACCTCGACATCAGCAATCCCAACGGTCAAGATGCAGCACCTGTAGTTCTTGGTCTGGCTCTCCCGCGGGCTGCAGCGACCGCGCCGATTGTTGACAATCATACGAGCGGCTTTTAGCGTGTCAATCCCTCGTCGCTCCCCGCGCACGGACCACTCGTTGAGGGGAGCATGACTCATGACCTCGCCACGCTCCGCGGCAGTTGTCGTTCTGCACTCGCATTCGGGTGATACCGGCAAACCCCCGGGCACGGAGGCGTTGGACGACCTCGCGGAGGTCCGGTACGTCACCGAGAAAGACCTGGCCAGCGCCTTGCCGGGGGCTGACGTGCTGTTCGTCTGGGACTTCCGCTCGCCCGGGCTCGCGACGGCCTGGTCGGCCGCCGAGTCGTTGCGCTGGGTACACACCGGCAGCGCCGGGGTGAACCACGTGCTGTCGCCGGAGATGGTCGAGAGCGAGGTGGTCGTGACCAACTCCCGAGGGGTCTTCGACGAGCCGATGGCCGAGTACGTGCTCGCCCTCGCGCTAGCGCTCGCCAAGGACCTGCCGACGACGCTGCGCCTGCAGCACGAGCGCCGCTGGCGGCACCGGGAGAGCGAGCGGCTCGGCGGCAAGCACGCGCTGGTCGCCGGCACCGGGCCGATCGGCCGGGCGATCGGCCGCAAGCTCACCGCGGCGGGCGTGACCGTCACCGGCGTGGGCCGCCGGGCCCGCGGGTCCGACCCCGACCTCGGCTCGGTGCTGACGATGGACCGGCTCGCCGAGGGCCTCGACGGCGCCGACTACGTGGTGCTCGCCGCGCCGCTCACCGACGTGACCCGCGGCATGATCGACAAGGCCGGGCTGGCCGCGATGAAGCCGACGGCCCGGCTGATCAACGTGGGCCGCGGCCCGCTCGTGGTGGAGGACGACCTGGTCGAGGCGCTGGCCGCGGGCCGGATCGCGGGTGCGGCGCTGGACGTGTTCGCCGACGAGCCGCTGCCCGAGACCTCTCCGCTGTGGGCGATGCCGAACGTGATCGTCTCGCCGCACATGTCCGGGGACGTGGTTGGGTGGCGGGCGGAACTGGTAGCACTGTTCCACGACAACCTGACCAGGTACCTGGACGGCCGGCCGCTGCGCAACGTCGTGGACAAGCGGCGCGGGTACGTCCGGGAAGGAGCATCGTGACGACTGGCCCAGCCGTATTGTCCGCGACGGAACTGCTCGCCGCTTACAAGGCGGGCAGCCTGTCCCCCGTCGAGGTCACCCGGGACGCGCTGGACCGCATCGCCGCGGTCAACGACGCGGTGAACGCCTACTGCCTCGTGGACCCGGACCGGACGCTGGCCGACGCGGCCGCGTCCGAGGAGCGCTGGCGGCGCGGCGAGCCGCACGGCCTGCTCGACGGCGTACCGGTGTCCATCAAGGACATCCTGCTCAGCCGGGGCTGGCCGACGCTGCGTGGTTCGCTGTCCGTCGACCGCGACCAGGCATGGGACGTCGACGCGCCGGCGGTGGCCCGGCTGCGCGAGCACAACGCGGTGCTGGTCGGCAAGACCACCACGCCCGAGCTCGGCTGGAAGGGCGTGACCGACAGCCCGCTCACCGGCGTCACCCGAAACCCTTGGGACGTCACGAAGACCGCGGGCGGATCGAGCGGCGGCGCGGCCGCGGCGGTGGCCACCGGCACGAGCCCGATCTCCATCGGCACCGACGGCGGCGGCTCGGTCCGCATCCCGGCGGCGTTCAGCGGGGTGTTCGGCATCAAGCCGACCTACGGCGTCGTGCCGCTGTTCCCGGCGAGCCCGTACGGCACGCTCGCGCACGTCGGCCCGCTGTCCTGGACGGTCGCCGACAGCGCGCTCGCGCTCGACGTGCTGTCCGGCCCGGACAGTCGCGATTGGACGGCCGGGCCGCCGCGGGAGCGGTCGCTGTCGGCCACGCTCGAGGCCGGAGTGGCCGGGATGCGCATCGCGTTCAGCCCCACGCTCGGCTTCGCGCGGGTGGATCGGGAGGTGGCGGCGCTCGTCGCCGCGGCGGCCCGCACGTTCACCGAGCTCGGCGCGCGGGTGGAGGTGGTCGACCCGGCGATCGTCGACCCGGTCGAGGCGTTCCACGTGCTGTGGTTCGCCGGCGCGGCGGCCTCCGTCGTGACGCTGTCCCCCGAGCAGCGCGCGCGGCTCGACCCGGGGCTGCTGGAGATCTGCGAGGAGGGCGCCACCCGGTCGGCGCTGGACTACCTGGCCGCCACCGGCGTCCGCGCGGAGCTCGGCCGGATCATGGGTGAGTTCCACGAGCACTTCGACCTGCTGCTCACCCCGACCATGCCGATCGCCGCGTTCGACGCCGGGATCGAGGTGCCGGCCGGGTCGCAGGCGGCGCGCTGGACCGGCTGGACGCCGTTCACCTACCCGTTCAACATGACCCAGCAGCCCGCGGCGAGCCTGCCGTGCGGGTTCACCTCGACCGGGCTGCCGGTGGGCCTGCAGGTGGTCGGGCCCAAGCACGCCGACGCACGCGTGCTGACCGCGTGCCGGGCGTTCGAGGAAGCCCGCCCGTGGCAAGGAAAGCGGCCCATTCTCGGGTGATCGCGCCCACACCGATCGGCACCCTGAGTTACCCTACTCTACAGTAGGTACCGTTACTTTACACGCGAGTAGGTAGGAGTGGTCGGGGTGTCGACCAGCGAAGGTCTGGGCGCCAAGCCGCACAAGCGCACGGCGATCGGGGCGGCGATGTCGGTGCTGAACCGGCTCGCCGGTGCCCGGGTGGTGGAGCGGCTGGGCATCAAGGCACCCGTGGACCGGGTGGTCTACCAGGCGACGAAGGCCGGCTTCACCGTGGCGAACCGCTCGTTCAGCGCCGCCCGCAAGCTGGCCAAGCCGCGGCGGCTGCCGGCGGCGAGCGACCGCGGCGTGTTCGACCTGACTCCCACCGAGGAGCAGCAGATGATCGCGGACACGGTCCGCGAGTTCGCCGCCGAAGGGCTGCGACCGGCTGCCGCGGTGGCCGACGACAAGTGCGAGGCGCCGCCGGAGCTGCTCGGCACGGCCGCCTCCCTCGGCGTCACGCTGGTCGGCGTCCCGGAGGAGCTCGGCGGCGTGGCGACCGAGCGCTCGACGGTGACGAACGTGCTGGTCGCCGAGGCCCTCGCGCACGGCGACCTGGGGCTGGCGCTGGCGTGCCTCGCGCCGGGGGCGGTGTCGAACGCGTTGGTGCTGTGGGGCGACGAGACGCAGCAGGCGGCATATCTGCCGGCGTTCGTCGGCGACGACGCGCCGGCGGCGGCGCTCGCGGTCCAGGAGCCGCGGCCGCTCTTCGACCCGTTCTCCTTGCGTACCAAGGCTTACCGGACGTCCGGCGGGTTCGTGCTGGAGGGCGTGAAGTCGCTCGTGCCCCGCGCGGCCTCGGCCGAGCTGTTCGTGGTGGCCGCGGACCTGGACGGGCGCGGGCCGGCGCTGTTCATCGTGGAGTCCTCGTCCGCGGGCCTGTCCGTCGAGCCGGAGCCGGCGATGGGCCTGCGGGCCGCGGCGACGGGGCGGCTGGTGTTGTCGCAGGTGGCGGTGCCCGCGTCGGCGTTGCTCGGCGATGCGGACGCGGCGGTGTACGCGGACTGCGTGCGGCTAGCCCGGCTGGGCTGGTGCGCGTTGGCGGTCGGCACCGGGGCGGCGGTGCTGGAGTACGTGACGGGGTATGTGAACGACCGGGTGGCGTTCGGCGAGCCGGTGTCGCACCGGCAGGGGGTGGCTTTCAAGGTGGCCGACATCGGCACGGAGCTGGACGGGATGCGGTTGGTGACCTACCGCGCGGCGGCGCGCGCGGAGCAGGGCAAGCCGTTCGCGCGTGAGGTGGCGCTGGCGCGGAAGCTGTGCGCGGACAAGGGAATGGCGATCGGCAGCGACGGCGTGCAGCTGCTCGGCGGGCACGGGTTCGTGAAGGAGCATCCGGTGGAACGGTGGTACCGGGACCTGCGGGCGGTCGGGCTGATGGAAGGCGCGGTGCTGGTGTGATCAACCTCGAGGTTCCTCGCAAGTTCACGACGCTCGTCGACCAGGCCCGGCAGGCGGCGGTCGCGTTCCTGCGGCCGAACTCGCGCAAGTACGACCAGGCCGAGCACACGTACCCGAAGGAGCTGGACACGCTCGCGGCGCTGCTGGACGGGCTTTCGGCCTCCGGCGGCGGGGCCGGGACCGGTGGTGTGCGCCGGTCCCCGTCGTCGCGGCCTCGGGGTGAGGTCGTGAACGGCGGCAACATGTCCCTCGCGCTCGGCACGATGAGATGTGCTGGGGCGACGCCGGCCTGCTGCTTTCCATGCCGCGCCAGGGCCTCGGGAACGCGGCGATCGCTTCGGTGGCGGACGAGTCGCAGCTGGCTCGATACAAGGGAAAGTGGGCCGCGATGGCCATCACCGAGCCGGACACCGGCTCGGACTCGGGCGCGATCCGCACGACCGCCGTCCGCGACGGTGACCATTACGTGCTGAACGGCGAGAAGATCTTCGTGACCTCCGGCGAGCGGGCCGACTGCGTCGTCGTCTGGGCAACACTTGACCGCAGCAAGGGAAAGGCCGCGATCAAGTCCTTTGTGGTCGATCGGGACACGCCGGGCTTCGAGCTGGTGCGCCTGGAGCACAAGCTGGGCATCCGCGCGTCCGACACGGCCCACTTCCGCCTGGACAACTGCCGGGTCCCGGCGTCGAATCTCCTGGGCGACCCGGAGATCAAGCCGGACAAGGGCTTCGCGGGCGTGATGCAGACGTTCGACAACACCCGCCCCCTCGTGGCCGCGATGGCGGTGGGCATCGCGCGAGCGGCCCTGGAGGAGACCCGCCGCCTGCTCACGGAGGCCGGCATCGAGATCGACTACGACCGCCCGGCCCTCTCCCAGCCGGCAGCGGCGGCGGCCTTCCTGGAGATGGAGTCCGACTACGAGGCGATGTACCTGCTGACCCTGCAAGCGGCCTGGATGGCCGACAACGGCAAGCCGAACTCCC
Organism: Actinophytocola sp.; assembly: GCF_009379765.1. GTDB lineage: Bacteria > Actinomycetota > Actinomycetes > Mycobacteriales > Pseudonocardiaceae > Actinophytocola. The sequence goes on from NZ_WHTD01000024.1 coordinate 67,091, forward strand.
TGCAAGCCTCCTACGCGAAGGCGAAAGCCGGCCGCGGCGCCACGGCGATCACCCTCCGGTGCGTGGAGCTGTGCGGCAGCATCGGCTACACGGAACACGAGCTCCTGGAGAAGTGGTCGAGGGACGCGAAGATCATGGACATCTTCGAAGGCACCCAGCAGATCCAACAGCTGATCATCGCCCGCCGACTGCTTGGCAAGACGAGCGCAGAGCTTAAGTGACCTGCGGAAACGGACCCGCCGTCCTGATCCACATCGGACTGGATGGCAGGGCCCGCCGCTGTCCTGACGATCTTCGCAGCCCTGATTTCCATGATCAGGCCGCCTCCAGGCCGTCTGTCTCATCAGGCCGCCCGAACACCCCGTCGACCGCCATCCGCGCCCGCTCGTGACTCGACGGGAGGAGGTGCGTGTAGGTGCGGAGGGTGAACCCGGGATCGGAGTGGCCGAGGTACTCCGCCAACTCCTTGATCGACACGCGCTTCTGCCCCGGCACGAGCCGCATCCGCACCTCGTCCCACGACGCACCCGACCGCACCCCGAGCACGCGCGGCACCTGGTCCACCCGCTGCCTGGGCTGCCTCCTGACCTTGTTGCGTCCCAGCGGGTTCGCGGCGAGCACGATCGGCCGGTCCGCGTCCTGCACCGTGAGCCCGCAAGCCCGCAGCCACTTGGGCAGCCGCCGGGCATACAGTGCCCAGCGCAGCCACCACGACCGCAGTCGCCGACCGACCCACGGCTCGAACGAGGAGCGGTGCCACCAGCGTCACACCAGCAGGCCGGCCGCGACGACGGCAACCGTCACGACAACCGGCAGCCAGCCCCACCACAACATCCACGCAGTGGCCACGGTCAGGCAGAGCGTGCTGCGCCACCGCGGCCGTGACCACCGTGTAGCTGGTCTTGACGACGAGCCATAGCGTGAGCAGCACCATAGCGACCGTCGCCAACGCCTCCAGCGCCGCCGCGAGCGCCTTGCCGATCTTGTTCAGTACCCACACCACGACGGCGATCGCGCCGCCGGCCACGAGCAACTGCGTGACTGTCTGCGCGTTCATCGGTGATCACCCGGCCGGGGAACGAACTCCAGGGCCAGGAACCCGTTGCAGTGGACGCAAAGGGACTCTCCTGGCCACAGGCGCGCGAACCGCTTGCATTGCGTACAACGTTTGACGAACTTGTTTGCTGGTCCCGACTGGCGGGGCAGCATCGGAACGGTCTAGCCTGTTCACTGTCTACCTCCGGGTGGACAGCGCAGGAGCGGAAAGGTTGGGAAGCCCGGGAATCCGCTTCTGCGCCTACGAGATCGGCGCGGCGAAAGAAGACGTGCGCCATCGCCACACGACCCCGCGTGTGTTTTGTCTACTTCGGACCTCTACGTGGTCGCGCTTACCTCATCGGAGATCAGGAGCGCGTACGGGATACCGTCGCCGTAGTGGGCGGTGACCTTGCAGATGACCCGGATCCGGCCCTCACGCATCGGGTCGATGCCGTTCACGGCGTTGCGCACCGTCCCGATCGAGAAGGTGTCGTCACTGAGCCTGGATCCACCGCACGAATTTGAGTGATCATTTCTAGCGGTGTAGTTGATCTTCAATCGGATGTGCTCGGTCGTGGGCGCGTGGTATCTGCTGGCCTCGCGTCCAGCTTGTTCACTTGGCGTCTCCGGTCGGGC
>NZ_WHTD01000003.1 GCF_009379765.1 Actinophytocola sp.
CGACGAGCGGCCGGTCCGGGCGCTGGTGCGCGCGGTCCTGCGCAGCCCCGCGCTGTGGCTCGCCGTCGGCACGGTGGCGCTGGCCCTTGTGGTGCACCGGGACCGGCTCGGTCTCGACCTGAGCGGTGGGCGGCTGTTCCCGCCCGACGGGCTGGCCGCCACCTGGTCGTCCTACCTGGCCGGCTGGCACCCGACCGGGGGCGGCAGCGCCGCGCCCGCGCCGGCCGCGCTCGCGGTCGTCGGGCTGCTCGGCGCCCCGTTCGGCTCGCCGGCGGTCGGCGTCTCGCTGCTGATGCTCGGCGCGATGCCGCTCGCCGCGCTGTCCGGCTACCTGGCCACCCGGAACCTGCCGGTCGGCCGCTGGCCGCGCGCGGCGGTAGCGGCGGCCTACGCCGCGGTACCGGCCGGCACCGCGGGGGTGGCCCAGGGGCGGCTGGACGTGGCCGTCGTGCACGTGCTGCTGCCGCTGGTCCTCGCCGGCACCGCGGGAATGCTGCGGGCGAGCGCCGGCAGCCCCGGCGGGGGCTGGCTGAACCGGGCCGCGGCCACCGCGCTCGGCCTGGCCGTCATCGGCGCCTTCGCGCCCGCGGTGCACCTGATCGTGCTCGGCGCCGCGCTGGTCGGGTTCGTCGTCGTGCCGTCTCGCGGGGCGGCCACGCTGCGCAGAGCGGCCAGCCTGTTCGCGGTCGTGTTGCTGCCGCTCGGCCTGCTGATGCCGTGGCCCGCGGTGCTGGTGCAGCGCCCGTCGGTCGTGCTGCACGGGGTGGGCGCGGCCGTGGCGGAGCAGACCCCGCAGTGGTGGCGGCTGCTCACCCTCGATCCGGGCGGCCCCGGTGGCGTGCCATGGCTGGGCGGTGGGCTGCTGCTCGCGGCGGCGATCGCCGTGCTGGTGCGGCCGCGGGCCGCGATGCTGCTCGGGCTGCTGGTCGCGCTCATCGGGGGCGGGGCCGCCGTCGCGCTCGGCGCGATCACCGCTACCCCGATCGCCGGCGGCGCCGCCCGCCCCGGCTTCACCGGCCCCGCGCTGCTGCTGGCCGCCTGCGGGCTGCTGGTGACGGTGCTGCTCGCGTTCCGGACGGCCCCGCAGGGCCAGGCCGCAACCGGCCCTCGGGCACCCGGCTGGGTGCTGCCCGTGGTCGGCTGCATCGCGGTGGCGGTGCTTGCCGCGGGCGCCGCGCTGTCCGGCTCCGCGGGACAGCTCGGCTCCGACCGGCCGGGGTCCGGGTCGGTGCGACTGGTGCCGGCGCTGACCGCCGAGCTGGCCAACACCTCGACATCGGTGCTGGTGGTCGGCGACGAGACCGAACCGGCTCGGTTGACCAGGGGCCGGCCGGCCGGCTTCGGCGACGACGACATCGCGCCGCTGCGGGCCGGCGCCGCCCGGCTCGACCGGATCGTCACCGCGCTGCGAGCCGCAGAGCCGGGTGAGACGCCCGCCGCCATTGCCCAGCTGGCCACCAGCGGGGTGGCCTTCGTGGTGCTGCCCGACCGCGCGGACGCCCGCAGGGTGCGCGCCGTCGCGGGGGCGCTGACCAGGCAGGAGGCCGACACCGCCGACGACAGGCCGGTACTTCGGGTGCTGCAGCCGAACACCGGCGCCGAACTGATCGGGCCGAGGCTGGCCACCGAGGCGCGGGCCGGCTCAGCGCCGCCCATCGACCCGGACGTGCACGGCGTGCCCGTGCCCGGCGCCCCGCCGTCGATCGCCGCGGACGTCGCCCGCGGCGCCGACGGCCGGCTGATGGTGCTGTCCGCGAACGCGGAGCCGGGCTGGCAGGCCACCGTGAACGGGGCAGCGGTGCCCACCGTTCGCGCCTGGGGGCACCTGGTCGCCGTGCCGGTGCCGGCCGAGGCGGTCGAGGTGCGGATCACCTTCGCCGACGGGGTGCGCTCCGCGCTGCTGCTCGGCCAGCTCGCGGTGACGCTGTTCGTGCTGGCCACCGCCGTCCCCTCGGCGGCGGGGCGAAGGGCGGCCGGTTAGCCCGGCGGTCAGTCCTGGGTGCCGTCGACGGTGTCCGGATCAACCCCCAGGTAGCTGGCGACGTGCTCGATGAGCACCTCCCGCACCAGGTCGGTGAGGTCCGCCCGGTCGTGCGCGCGGGACTCGAGCGGCCGGCGGTACAGCACGATCCGCGCCCTCGTCGGCAGCCCGGCCGCGTCCACCCCGGCCGGCACCAACCGGGCCAGCGGAACGTTGCCGTCCTCCACGACGTCGCTGCCCCACTGCACGGTCGCCGGATCCGCATCCGGGATCTCCGGCACGTCGTCTACCGCGACGTCGAGCTTGCCCAGCTGCGTGTGCCACCGCTCGTCGATCGGCTCGAGGGCCTCGAGCACGATCGAGTCGAAGCGTTCCGACTTGCTCAGCGCCGCCGGCAGGGTGGCCGGGTACAGCATGCCGCGCATGCCGCGGCCGCGCCGATCCCTCCGCCGTCGCAGGCGCGCTCGAGCCGACCGGATCGCCATCATGATTCGGACAGGGTACGCCGAACTCCCCGGCCGCCGACTGTCAGCGAGACGGGGTGACGCGCTGCCCGCGCGCCTGCCACATCCCGTCGGATACCGGCGCTACCCTGCCCACCGTGCGCAGAAGGCGATGCTCGCGGACGGGCTGCACCAGCCCGGCGGTCGCCACGCTCACGTACGTCTACGCCGACTCCACGGCCGTGGTGGGCCCGCTGGCCACCTACGCCGAGCCGCACTCCTATGACCTGTGCGAACGGCACGCGATCCGGTTGACCGCCCCGAGGGGCTGGGACGTGGTGCGCCACGAGGGCGAGTTCGCCGAGCCGGAGCCGTCCGTCGACGACCTCACCGCGCTCGCCGAGGCGGTCCGGGAGGCCGGGCGGGTCGACCCCCCGGTCGAGGCCGCACCGGCCGCCCCCGCGACGGGCACCGGACGCCGCGGCCACCTGCGCGTCGTGCCCGGTGTAACGGACGAGTAGGCCGCCGCCGATTGATCCCCAGCGCGGGACACCGAGCCAGCACCGGCAGATAGGCTCGATGGCGCCGCTTTCGATTCACTGATCTGGGGAGACCCGTGCGCGACCTGTCCGCCATCGTCAAGGCATACGACATTCGCGGCCTGGTCGGCACGCAGCTGGACGCCGACACGGTCCGCGACATCGGTGCCGCGTTCGCCGACCTCGTGGGCTCGGCGCAGGTGGTGGTCGGCCACGACATGCGCGACTCCTCACCCGGGCTGGCGGCCGCGTTCGCCGACGGCGTCACCGGGCGCGGCGCCGGCGTGCTGTCGATCGGTCTGGCCAGCACCGACATGCTGTACTTCGCCGCCGGCCGGCTCGACCTGCCCGGCGCCATGTTCACCGCGAGCCACAACCCGGCCAGGTACAACGGCATCAAGCTGTGCCGCGCGGGCGCCGCGCCCGTCGGCCAGGACACCGGCCTCACCGACATCCAGCGCGAGGTCGAGGCGCGGACGCCGCCGACCCCCGGCACGACCCCGGGCAAGCTCGAGACCCGCGACCTGCTCACCGACTACGTCGCCTACCTGCGCGAGCTGGTCGACCTCTCGTCGAGCCGCCCGCTCAAGGTCGTCGTCGACGCCGGCAACGGCATGGGCGGGCACACCGTGCCGGCCATGTTCGACGGCCTGCCCATGGACATCGTGCCGATGTACTTCGAGCTCGACGGCACCTTCCCCAACCACGAGGCCAACCCGCTCGACCCGAAGAACATCGTCGACCTGCGGGCCAAGGTCCGCGAGGTCGGCGCGGACGCGGGGCTCGCGTTCGACGGCGACGCCGACCGCTGCTTCGTCGTCGACGAGCGCGGCGAGCCCGTGCCGCCGAGCGCCGTCACCGCGCTGGTCGCCGTGCGCGAGCTCGCCAAGGACCCGGGCGGCACGGTCATCCACAACCTCATCACCTCGCACGCGGTGCCGGAGATCGTCGCTGAGCACGGCGGCAAGCCGGTCCGCACCCGCGTCGGGCACTCGTTCATCAAGGGAGAGATGGCCGCCACCGGCGCCATCTTCGGCGGCGAGCACTCCGCGCACTACTACTTCCGCGACTTCTGGAAGGCCGACACCGGCATGCTGGCCGCACTGCACGTGCTGGCCGCGCTGGGCGAGCAGGACCGCCCGCTGTCCGAGCTGACCTCGGCCTACAGCCGTTACGCCGCGTCCGGCGAGATCAACTCCACGGTCGGGGACCAGGCCGGCCGGATGGCCGCGGTCAAGAACGCGTTCGCCGGCCGCGAAGGCGTGCGCACCGACGAGCTGGACGGGCTCACCGTCGAGCTCGGCGACGGCGGCTGGTTCAACCTGCGTCCGTCCAACACCGAGCCCTTGCTGCGCCTCAACATCGAGGCGGCCGACGACGCGGCGGTGGCCGCGCTGCGCGACGAGGTGCTGGCGATCGTCCGCGCTTGAGCACACTGGAGGAGAAGCCATGGCAGTCCAGCTGGACCCGCAGCTGTTGGAGATCCTGGCGTGCCCGTCGGACGACCACGCGCCGCTGACCGTGGGCAGCCCCACCGACCCCGAGGCCGACGTGCTCACCTGCACGTCGTGCGGCCGGCAGTTCCGGGTCGAGGACGGCATCCCGGTGCTGCTGCTGGACGAGGCGATCGAGCCGCCCGACGGGACAGCCGACAAGTGAGCTCCGCCGTCGACGACACGCTCCTCGACGACCTCGGCCGGCTCGCCGAGGTCGACACCGACGGCTTGCTGCACGCCGCGGCGCTGTCTGGTGCGCAGGTGCGGGCCACCGTCGAGGCCGCGCAGGAGGCCGGCATCGCGCGGCTCGCCGGCTCGCAGCCCCGCGCGCTGGTCCTCATCACCCGCCCCGGCCTGAGCCCGGCGGTCGCGAAGCTGCTGCTGGCGTTGCTCGGCAAGACCTGCCCGGTGCCGGTGGTGCTCACCGACACCACACCGACCTGGCTCGGGCCGCTGGACGTGGTGGTCGCGCACACCGACGACCCCGGCGACGAATCGCTCGCCGAGTCGATCGACCGGGCCCGGCGCTACGGCGCGGGCGTCGTGCTCACCGCGCCCGAGGACGGCCCGGTGGCCGCCGCCGCGGCCGGCCAGTGCGTGCTGGTCACGCCGCGGGTGCCGGTGCCGCCCGGGTTCGGCTTCACCCGCGCGCTGGCCGGCGGGCTGGTCACCGCCACCACGCTCGAGCTGCTGCGCACCGACCTCGGCATGGTCGCCGACGAGCTGGACCGGGAGGCCGAGCGCGGGCACGCGCAGCACGAGTCGTTCGTCAACCCGGCCAAGTCGCTGGCGCTGCGACTCGCCGAGCGCACGCCGCTGCTGTGGGGCCTGGACGACGTGGCCACCGGTGTCGCGATCTTCGCCACCCAGGTGCTCGCCACGCACACCGACCTGGTCTGCGACATCGCCGCCTACCCGCAGGCGACCAGCCGCACCGCGCTGCACCGCGCGGCCACCCGGGCCTCGGCGGAGCACGACATCTTCGCCGACCCCGACGACCTCGAGCCGGCGCAGGTCTCCCCGCTGCGGGTGTTCCTGCTCGCGGTGAGTGCCACCGCGGCCGACCCGGTGCGCAGGCTCGCCGTCGACACGTTCCCCGCCGCCGACGTGCTCGCGCCGGCCGACGAGATCACCGCCGACGAGACCACGGGTGCCGCCGTGCTCGCGCTGCGGTTCCAGCTGGCCGCGCTCTACCTGGGGCTCGCGGCCGGCACCACCGGCGGCACCACCCGCTACGCGCCGGCCAGGCCACGGGAGTGAGCGTCTGATGCAGCTGCTCGACAACCGGGTGCGTCCCTACGCGTGGGGGTCCCGCACCACCATCGCCGCGCTGCTCGGCCGCGAGGTGCCCGCGCCGCACCCGGAGGCTGAGCTGTGGCTCGGCGCGCACCCCGGGGACCCGTCCGCGATCGTGGCGGCGGACGGCACCGCGCGGTCGCTCGTCGAGGTCCTCGCCGAGGACCCGATCGGCCAGCTCGGCCAGGCGGTCGTCGGGCGCTGGGGCGACCGGCTGCCGTTCCTGCTGAAGGTGCTCGCCGCCGAGGAGCCGCTGTCGCTGCAGGCGCACCCGTCGGCCGTCCAGGCAGCGGAGGGCTACGCGCGGGAGGAGAAGGCCGGCATCGCGCGCGAGGCCGGCAACCGCAACTACCCGGACCCGACGGCCAAGCCCGAGCTGCTGTGTGCGCTCACCGAGTTCCACGCGCTGGCCGGGTTCCGCTCGCCCGCGCGGACGGTGGAGCTGCTGCGCGCGATCGAGACGCCCGCGCTGGCCGGGTACGTCGACCTGCTCGCGGGCGAGCCCGACCGGGAGGGCCTGCGGGCGCTGTTCACCACGTGGATCACGCTGCCGCAGCCGGCGATCGACGCGCTGCTGCCGGACCTGCTCGACGCGTGCGTCACGCACGTCAAGGAGCACGGCGAGTTCGAGCTGGAGTGCCGCACCGCGCTCGAGCTCGGCGAGCGGTACCCGGGTGACACCGGCGTGCTGGCCGCGCTGCTGCTCAACCGGCTGGTGCTCCAGGCGGGCGAGGCGATCTTCCTGCCGGCCGGCAACCTGCACACCTACCTGCACGGCACCGCGATCGAGGTGCTCGCCAACTCCGACAACGTGCTCCGCGGCGGGCTCACGCCCAAGCACGTCGACGTGCCGGAACTGTTGCGGGTGCTGGACTTCGGGTTCGGCGACATGACGGTGTGCACGGGCGAGCCGGCCGGGCCGCGGCGGGTGTACCGGACGCCCGCGCCGGAGTTCGAGCTGTCCCGGATCGAGTGGGCCCCGGACGAGCCGCGGGCGGAGGTCAAGCTCGAGGGCGGTGTGCCGCGGGTCATGGTGTGCGTCGAGGGCGGGGTGCGGGTCGCTGCGGTCGACGGTCGCGAGCTGTCCCTCGGGCGCGGGCAGTCGATGTGGTTGCCGGCGCTGGACCCGGACGTCGTGCTGGCCCCGGTGGGGGACTCGCCCGTACGGCTGTTCGCCGCGACGGTGGGCGGTGCGACAGCCGGAGTGTCCAGTCTCTAGGCTCTGGGTGCTTTTGCGACAAATCCGACTTTGGTAAGGAGTAGCCGTGGCTACAGGGGGCGGGACGAAGGCGATCCTCGCCGCGCTCGGGGCGAACGCCGGGATCGCGGTGGCCAAGTTCATCGGCTTCGCCATCACCGGGTCGTCGTCGATGCTGGCCGAGTCGGTGCACTCGGTGGCGGACACGACCAACCAGGGGCTGCTGCTGCTCGGTCAGAAGACCTCGCGGCGCAAGGCCACGCGCGAGCACCCGTTCGGGTTCGGCCGGGACCGGTACTTCTACTCGTTCATCGTCGCGCTGATGCTGTTCAGCCTCGGGTCGGCGTTCGCCATCTACGAGGCGATCCACAAGCTGCAGCACCCGGAGCCGCTGACCTCGCCGCTCGTCGCGGTGGCCATCCTCGTCGTCGCGATCGTCCTGGAGTCCTACAGCTTCCGGACCGCGATCGTCGAGTCCCGCAAGATCAAGGGCGAGGTCTCCTGGTGGGGCTTCATCCGCCAGTCGCGCACGCCGGAGCTGCCGGTGGTGCTGCTCGAGGACGCGGGCGCGTTGTTCGGCCTGATGTTCGCCCTGTTCGGGGTGGGCATGTCGGTCGTCACGGACGACCCGATGTGGGACGGCGTCGGCACCCTGATGATCGGCATCCTGCTCGGTGTCATCGCGATCATCCTGATCATCGAGATGAAGAGCCTGCTGATCGGCGAGGGCGCGACGCCGAAGGAGTTCGACGACATCGCCGCCGCGGCGGTCGGCGGCCGCGTGCTGCGCCTGATCCACATCCGGACCCAGTACCTGGGCCCGGACGAGCTCCTGGTGGCCGCGAAGATCGCGATGGAACCCGGCCTGCCGCTGGCCGAGGCGGCGGCCGAGATCGACGCTTCCGAGCAACGCATCCGCACGGCGGTCCCGGCCGCCCGGCTGATCTACCTGGAGCCGGACCTGGACCGCACGCCGGCCGGCGCGGAGGAGAAGGCTCCGGACCCGATCACTCCCGACCCGGCCTGACGATCGCCGCCCCCACTTGCCGCAGCCGTTCGTCGTGCGGGGCCGGCTCGGCGATCCCACTATGGTCTGAACCAGATCGGGCGGTGGCGTGAGGAGGCGGCCGTGCCGGGCAACGGTCTGTGGCGCACGAAGTCGGTCGAGCAGTCCATCGCGGACACCGATGAGCCGGGATCCAGGCTGCGAAAGAACCTGAGCGCCTGGGACCTCACGGTGTTCGGCGTCGCGGTGGTGATCGGGGCGGGCATCTTCACGCTCACCGCCCGCACCGCCGGTGACCTGGCCGGGCCGTCGGTGTCGCTCGCGTTCGTGCTCGCCGCGATCGCCTGCGCGCTTGCGGCGCTGTGCTATGCGGAGTTCGCCTCGACGGTCCCCGTGGCGGGCAGCGCGTACACGTTCTCCTACGCCACGTTCGGCGAGCTCCTCGCCTGGGTCATCGGCTGGGACCTGGTGCTCGAGTTCGCGGTCGGTTCGGCCGCGGTCGCCACCGGCTGGTCGGAGTACCTGCGGACGGTGCTGGGCTACCTGTTCGGCGACGGCGTGACGACGTCGTTCGACGTCGGGGCGGTCACGGTCAACTGGGGCGCGCTGGTGCTGATCGCCGCGCTCACCGTGCTGCTCGCGGTCGGCACGAAGCTGTCCTCGCGGGTGAGCATGGTGATCACCGGGATCAAGGTCGCCATCGTCCTGTTCGTGATCTTCTTCGGGCTCTCCTTCGTCAATGCCTCGAACTACAGCCCGTACATCCCACCGGGCGAGACCGGCTCGTCGGCGTCGTCGACCGGGGTCGACCAGACGGTGTTCTCCTGGCTGGCCGGCGGGTCGAGCAGCGCGTTCGGCGTGTTCGGGCTGCTCGCCGGCGCGTCGCTGGTGTTCTTCGCGTTCATCGGCTTCGACGTCGTGGCGACGACCGCCGAGGAGACCCGTGACCCGAAGCACGCGGTGCCGCGCGGCATCCTCGGCTCGCTCGCGATCGTGACCGTGCTGTACGTGGCGGTCTCGCTCGTGGTGACCGGCATGGTCGAGTACACCGACCTGGCGACGGGCGACGGAGAGCACAAGACGCTCGCGACCGCGTTCGCGCTGAACGGCGAGGACTGGGCGGCGAACGTCATCTCGATCGGCGCGCTCGCCGGTCTCACCACGGTCGTGATGGTCCTGATGCTGGGCCAGGTCCGGGTTCTCTTCGCCATGTCCCGCGACGGCCTGCTGCCGCGCGGCCTGTCCCGCACGGGCGAGCACGGCACCCCGGTCCGCGCGACGATCCTGGTCGGCGGCCTCGTCGCGGCGGCCGCCACGTTCTTCCCGGCCTCGAAGCTCGAGGAGATGGTGAACGTCGGCACCCTGTTCGCGTTCATCCTCGTGTCGGCCGGCGTGCTGGTGCTGAGGCGGACGCATCCGGACCTGCCGCGCGCGTTCCGGGTGCCGGCGCTGCCGGTGATCGGGGTGGCGGCGATCCTGGCGTGCCTGTGGCTGATGCTGAACCTGACGATCCTCACGTGGCTGCGGTTCTTCGGCTGGATGGCGATCGGCGTGGTCGTGTACTTCGCCTACGGCCGGCGGCATTCACTGCTGGGCCTTCGCGGCGCGTCGGCATCGCCGCTGCCGGTGGACGGCGCGGACCCCGAGGCCACCCCTCGGTGACGGTCCTCTGCCTGGACGTCGGCTCGACGTGGACGAAGGGTGTGCTGGTCGCGCCGTCCGGTGCGGTGCTCGGGGTCGCCCAGCACCGGACGACGCCGCCCGAGGTCCTCGACGGGGTGGCCGCGGTGACCGCGTCGTTGGGTGCCGCTACCGAGGTGCTGGCGTGCTCCTCGGCCGGCGGCGGGCTGCGGTTGGCGGTCGTCGGCCAGGAACGCCTGGTCAGCGCCGAGGCCGGCTACCGGGTGGCGCTGTCGGCCGGCGCGAAGGTCGTGCACGTGACGACCGGCTCGCTCGCCCCGGCCGACGTGCGCTCGTTGCGTGCGGCGGCGCCCGACGTCGTCCTGCTGGTGGGCGGCACCGACGGCGGTGACGAGAAGGTGTTGCTGCACAACGCCTCCCGCCTCGCGTCGGCCCGGCTCGCGGTGCCGATCGTCCTGGCCGGCAACATCGAGGCCCAGCCCGCCGCCCTCGCCACGCTGTCCGCGACCGGCCGCCGGGTGGTCCCCGCGGCGAACGTCCTGCCGGATGTCGGCGAGCTGGCTCCCGGTCCGGCGCGGGCCGCGATCCGCGAGGTGTTCCTGCGGCACGTGATCGGCGGCAAGGGCCTGTCCCGCGGGCCCCGGTTCCGCCGCATGGTGCGGACGGTGACCCCGGACGCGGTCCTGTCCGGAGTGTCCCGGCTGGCCGGAGTCCTTGCCGCACAGCATGATCAGCCGGGCGCGGTCCTGGTGGTCGACGTCGGCGGCGCCACGACGGACGTCTACTCCGCGGTGTCCACAGTGGATGTGTCGGTGCACGCGGTGGCGTTGCCGGCCGACCGCCGGACGGTGGAGGGCGACCTGGGTATGCGGGCGAGCGCCCCGGGCGTGGTGGCCGAGGCGGCGGTGGAGCGCCTGGCCGGGTCGCCCGGGCTGGCCGCGCATGCCACCCACCGGCACGAGCACGTGGGCCTCGTTCCGTCCACAGTGGACGATCAGGAGGTGGACCTGGAGATCGCCCAATTGGCGGTGATCCTGGCCGTACGCCGCCACTTGCGGATGGTCGACGGCCAACTGGGCCCGCACGGCGCGGGCGTCCTGATCCTGTCCGGTGGCGTCTTCCGCCACGCGACGGACCTGACGACCTTTGAGGCGACGTTACGTGAACACCTCGGCCCGGTCCTGCGCAACGCGCTCGTGACGGTGGACCGCCAAGGCCTGCTGGGCCCGGCAGGCCTGCTGACCCAGGCGGACCACCCGGACGTGGCCAACGCCCTGCTGAGCACCCTGCACGCGCCGGTGGACCACTCAGCGGGGTGAGGGCAGGAGGGCCTCGAAGGCGCCGACCGTCGGTTCGGCCGGGTCGAGGCCCGCCGCCATCGCGATGGCGCGGTCCCATTCCGGGTCCGCCGGGTAGTTCGCGTGCCGCTGCACGCCGGGGGTCCACCGCCGGCCGGGGAACGGGCCGGCCGCGGGGTCCGGCAGCCAGTGGTCCAGCCCCAGCACCAAAGCACCGGACGGCGCGCGGGTCGCCGCCGGCAGCGGCCCCGACGTCCCGTCCGCGCGGAAGCCGACGCCGAGCAGGGTCGACTCGTACACCTGCTGCCCCCACGTCGTCACCGCGCCGCCGAGTGGATCCGTCCCGCGGCACAGCGACCGCCACCGCGTGCCGAGCTCGCCCGCCAGGGTGCCCAGCGCCGAGAACGGCAGCACGGCCGGGAACGCCCGGCAGTACGCCCACTGCAACGGCGAGCCCACCGTGACCAGCCCGATCCGCCGCCGCTCCGGCTCGTTGAGCGAGTTCAGCAACCTGGCGGCCGCGACGGCGACCAGCAGGCTCCCGTGCGAGTCGCCGGTCAGGACGACCCGCGTGCCGGGCGCGCGCAGGTGCTCCACGGTCCGCGCGGCGAGCTCCGGCGCCACCTTCATCGCGTAGCAGGGCGGCACGATCGGGTGCGCCTCCCGCGGCCAGAAGCTCGCCAGGTCCGTGATCACGCCGAGCTGCCGGCCCGCGGACGGCGCCCGCGCCGCGTTGTACACCGCCCGCAGCAACGCGCCGGCCAGCACGCCCAGCGTCAGCACCCCCACCGCGGACAGCGGATCGGTCCACCCGGGCAGCGACGCCCCGGAGACGCGGACGAACAACGCCACCGCCGCGCCCACCGACAGCACCAGCGCGCCGGCCAGCACCATGTGATGCAGGTGGGACCGCCGCCACCCGGCCGCCCGCCACGCGCGGACCGCCGCCGGCAGGTCCCGCACGCTGTCCTCGTGCAGCAGCCGCACCGTCGCCTCGCCGTCGGTGAACCGGCCGGCCCGCAGCCGCATCAGGGTGAACAGCGCCACCACCCCCGCGCCGGCCGCGGCCACCACGCCCAACGCGGCCGAAGCACCCCACAGCAACGTCACCGGCCGGTAGCCCTCGGGGAGACTGCCGGTCGCGCCGACCAGCTGCCGCACCGCCACCGCGAGCCCGACCCCGAACCCGCCACCGAGCAGCGCCGCCACCGCCAGCACCGGCGCCGACATCCACCCGCCGGCCCACGGCCGCAGCGCCGGCGGCTGCCCGCGCCACTCCTGCCCGGCGATCCGCGCCGCCGGCACCAGGAGCACGCCGAACAGCACCACCAGCACGATCAGCGCGGCCGCCAGCGCCTCGACCGTCGAGTCCGTCCCCGGCAGCGACGGCGGCAGCGGGTCCTGCGCCGCGGCCGACGCGGCGACCAGCACGCAGCCCACCACGAGCAGCACCCGGCGGGTCACCGGCCCCAACGTGGTCCGCAGCCACCGGCCGGCCCGCCCCGGATGCGCGCCGGTCGGGTCGTCGAGCAGCAGCACCCCCAGCAACGAGACCACCAGCAGCGCCAGCGCCAGCGCCCACAGGACCATCAGGAAGGCGCCCCTCGGCGCCGCGAACGGACCGCCGAGCGGCAGCAGCGCCACCGTCGCGAGCGCGGCCAGCAGGTGCAGCGCCCGCAGCGTCGGCGTGTCCGGATCGGCCACCAGGTTGGTGCCGGGCAGCTGCACGCGGGCGTTGGGCGGCGTCGGCGGTGGGTTGCGTGGCGCGGTCGTCTCCCAGGCCACGCACGAGATCCGGAACAGGATGTAGATCAACAGGAGGACCGGGACGAGCCCGACCATCGGGCGCACGAGGTAGACGTCACGCAGCCATCCCGGCACCGTGCGCGCCAGGCACGGTGAGCCGGGGGCGAGGCACTGCGCGGCGACCAGGTCCAGGCTCACCACCGCGGCCTGGGTGACCAGCAACATGGTCAACAACACCGCCGCGAGCCGCAGCAGCGACCGGTTCACCAGCCCGAGCCGCCGCGCGAGCCGGTGTCCGGACGGGATCGGCGGCAGCATCCAGTGCGCCACGTTCGCCAGCGAGAACGGGAACAGCAAGGCCCACGCGGCCTTCACCGCGCCGCCGGAGGTCATCCCACCCCAGATGTAGCCCTCCACGACCCTGGGGACGGACTGCCCCTCGGCGCGCAGCATCGGCCCCGGCGCGGGGCGCAGCAGCCGGTCCGCGGGCTGCACGATCCGGCCGACGCCGTCGCCCGCGACGTCCACCGCGGCGACCGCGGAGACGAGCGACTCAGGCGTCGTGCCCATGAGCCCGTGGACGCGCAGCTCCACCACGCGGGTGTCTGGTCCAGCGGTTAGCACGGCCCTGGTCCTCCAACGCTGTATGGCCACTCGAGTCGATCAATTTCGGGTAACGGTAGTGTTCCGGCGACGGCATTGAGTCTGGAGGATGCACTGGATGACCGCAGTAAACAGCCAGGAAGCGATCGCGCCTCGGTTCGCCAGGAAGGTCGGCGACCTGGACTTCGCGGTGGCCGACCTTTCGCTGGCCGAGTTCGGCCGCAAGGAAATTCGTCTCGCCGAGCACGAGATGCCCGGTCTGATGGCGTTCCGGCGCGAGTACGCGGAGGTGTACCCGCTGCGCGGGGCGCGGGTCTCCGGCTCGCTGCACATGACCGTGCAGACCGCGGTGCTGATCGAGACGCTGATCTCGCTCGGTGCCGAGGTGCGCTGGGCCTCCTGCAACATCTTCTCCACCCAGGACCACGCCGCGGCCGCCGCCGTGGTCGGTCGGCACGGCACTCCCGAGGAGCCCAAGGGTGTCCCGGTGTTCGCCTGGAAGGGCGAGACGCTGGAGGAGTACTGGTGGTGCACCGAGCAGATGCTCACCTGGCCGGGTGGTGGCGCGCCGAACATGCTGCTCGACGACGGTGGCGACGCCACCCTGCTCGTGCACAAGGGAACCCAGTACGAGGCGGCCGGTGTCGTTCCGCAGGCGGAGTCGGACGACCCCGACGAGTGGAAGATCATCCTCGAGACCCTGCGCAACTCGCTCGCGGCCGACGACAAGAAGTGGACCCGGACCGGCGCCGAGATCAAGGGCGTCACCGAGGAGACCACCACCGGCGTGCTTCGGCTGTACCAGCTGGCCGCCGCGGGTGAGCTGCTGTTCCCGGCCATCAACGTCAACGACTCGGTCACCAAGTCGAAGTTCGACAACCGCTACGGCATCCGGCACTCGCTGGTCGACGGCATCAACCGCGGCACCGACGTCCTGATCGGCGGCAAGGTCGCGGTCGTCTGCGGCTACGGCGACGTGGGCAAGGGCTCGGCCGAGTCACTGCGTGGCCAGGGCGCTCGGGTGATCGTCACCGAGATCGACCCGATCTGCGCGCTGCAGGCCGCCATGGACGGCTACGACGTGCAGCGCCTCGAGGACGTGCTGCACAAGGCCGACATCGTCATCACCACCACGGGCAACAAGAACGTCGTGATGGCCGAGCACATGGCGCAGATGAAGCACCAGGCCATCCTGGGCAACGTCGGCCACTTCGACAACGAGCTCGACATGGCAGGCCTCGCGCGGTACCCGGGCATCCGGAAGATCAACATCAAGCCGCAGGTCGACGAGTGGGTGTTTCCTCCCGGCAAGGGCCGTTCGGACGGGCACTCGATCATCGTGCTGTCCGAGGGCCGGCTGATGAACCTGGGCAACGCCACCGGCCACCCGTCGTTCGTGATGTCGAACTCCTTCTCCAACCAGGTGATCGCGCAGATCGAGCTGTTCACCAAGAACGAGGAGTACGACAAGGAGGTGTACCGGCTGCCCAAGAAGCTGGACGAGAAGGTCGCGCGCATCCACCTGGAGGCGCTGGGCGGCCAGCTCACCAAGCTCAGCAAGGAGCAGGCCGAGTACATCGACGTGGACGTCGAGGGCCCGTACAAGTCGGAGCACTACCGCTACTGACGGACGCTGCTCGACGGGCCGGTCG
Organism: Actinophytocola sp.; assembly: GCF_009379765.1. GTDB lineage: Bacteria > Actinomycetota > Actinomycetes > Mycobacteriales > Pseudonocardiaceae > Actinophytocola. The sequence continues at coordinate 14,900 of NZ_WHTD01000003.1, forward strand.
CCTGGTGCGGCCGGCCCTTCGTCGTTTCGGGTGGCCCTCGGTGCCCGGGCGCGGGTCGCAGCCAGAGTCCGCCGGCGACCCGCCCTGCCGGCGTCGGCGGCCCCGAAACTGTCGGTGCCCTCCGGTAGCGTTGAAAATGGGGGACCCCCGGGGCGTACGAATGGGCCGTTCGCACCGAGTTCGCCCGATCGTGTGGCGGACCCGGGGGGATGCTCTAGTGGAGGGTCTCGCCGCGCTCGAGCATCCCCACGAACTTCTCGATGCGCCGCGCGCGGGTCTCCGCGCGTTTGGCCTCCTCGACCCGGTAGAGGATCGCGTACCGGTTCTGGCTGGTCAGCGTCGTGAAGAAGGCGGCAGCCGGCGGGTTGGCGTCGAGCGCGGCCCGCAGGTCGTCGGGCACGGCCGAGCCGGCCGGACCGGCGTAGGCGGCCTCCCAGCGGCCGTCCGCCCGCGCCGCCTCGACCTCGCGCATGCCGGCCGGGGTCAGCTCGCCGGCCGCGATCATCCGCTCCGCCGATGCCCGGTTGATCTTCGACCACCGGCTCCGCTTGGACCGCGGGGTGAACCTCTGCACGAAGTAGGCGTCGTCGACGCGCTGGGCGGTGCCGTCGATCCACCCGTGGCGCAGGGCGATCTCGAGCGCCTCGTCGTGGTTCACCGACGGGACGTCCGTGCCCTTCTTCGCGATCCTGATCCACAGTCCGCGGGTGTCCGCGTTGTCGGCGAGCCACGCCGCGAACTCCGCCTGGTCGGTGAAGCCGATGATCGGCAGCCCGGTCTTCTCACCGTGGTCACTTGGCACGTAGCTGGAGTCCCTTGCCGGATGGATGGGTCAGGGTCAGGCGGTCGGCCTCGATCTCGACCTCGACCTCGTCCCGGACCACGTCGAGCACCGCCGCCTCCAGCCGCATGATGTCAGGTGAGCATGCCTTGAGCGTCATGACCGCGTTCTCGAACCGGATGCTGTCACCGCTTGCGGTGTAGGTCGCCGAACCGCCGTTGCAGCCGCCGAAGATCTCCACCTTGTCCTTGCGGAACGTCAGGGTCGCGGTCGCGGCGGCCGGCGTGCTGCTGGCGGTCTGCCCGTCGAGGATCGTGTCCACCGCCCAGGTGATGTCGGTGAGCGGCCGGTCCGGGTCGGCCACCTCGCGGTCCTCCAGCACGAGTTCGGCGTCGGTCGAGCTGACCACCAGGCGCGAGCCGTCCAGCCGCCATGTCGGCTCGGCGCTCAGCAGCCCGGCGAGCCACGAGTCCTGCTCGTGCCGCGGCGGGTCGCAGCCCATCTCGGTCATGGCGAGGCCGCCGCCGACATCGATCCGCCCGTCGGCGGTGCTGACCGGCCCGGTCATCGTGTTGCAGCCCGCGGTGGCGAGCAGCCGGCCGTCGTCGGTGAAGTTCAGCGACACCCGGGTCTCCGCGACCAGCGGGCGCGGCTTGCCGGCCTCGGTGACCTCGGTGGACAGGAAGGTGCGGCCGCGCAGCGGATCCTGCTCCTGGGGCGCTCCCGGCTCGACCGGCCGCTCCCCGCATCCGGCGATCGCCAGCAACAGCAACGGACCGACCACGCGCGCGATTCTCATGCCCGCAGGACGTACCAGCTCCCGCCGGACGTTGCAACGGCCGTCCGTACACTGCGGCGACGTGGTGGTCTGCGATCACGTCGAGGGGGTGGTCAGCACCCCGGCCGGCCCGTACTACGGCCCGCTCGCGCACGGCTTCGCCTGCGGGGCGCACATTCCGGTGCATGTCTCCGGCCCGTGGAACGCGCTGGAGGATCCGGTGCGCGACTACCAGGAGAACCGCGAGTCGCTGGCGGACAGCTGGGGCGTCAGCACCGCCGAGGACTGGCAGCGGCAGGTCGACTACCTGCTGGCCGGGCTCAACATCGGCACCGAGGTCGATGCCGCGCTCAACGTGCGCCGCCAGCTCGTGCGCCAGCACGGCGGCTACGACCTGGCGGCGTGGCCAGCGGCCGTCGGAGCCTGGGCGCGGCGGCACAACGGCGGCGACAGCGAGGAGATGGTCGCGTCGGTCGACGTGATCACCCGCTACGAGGCCAGGTTCCGCGCCGACGGCATCCTGGCGCCGAACGGGATCGTCAACTCGGTGTTCGGCTACGACTTCGGGCGCGCGGTGAACATGGCGCGCTGGGGCTACGGCGGCCGGTTCTGCGACTACCGGGCGGCCGAGGCGATCGTGCTGCGGGCGGGCGAGCTGTGCCGCCAGCACTACACGTCGTGGGCCGACTTCAGCGCCGGCTACGCGCTCGGCCGGGTGATCCGGTTCGACAACGAGGAGTACGGCCACATGTACGTGTCCGTGCGCGGGCCGCACCATCTGCTGATGACCGACCGGACCAGCCCGTGGTGGCACATCCCGTTCTCGTAGTCTGCGCGGTGTGGGACGACTGATCGTGATCGAGGGCCTCGACGGCGCGGGCAAGCGCACGATGGCCGACAAGCTCACCGCCGAGCTGGGCGGCCGGGTCGTGCGGCTGGCGTTCCCGCGTTACGGCGAGGACATCCACGCCGACCTGGTGCGCGAGGGTCTGCACGGCCGGCTGGGCGGCTTCGGCGACGAGGTCTACGGGATGGCGATGCTCTATGCGCTGGACCGCCGGGGCGCGGCGCCCGACATCCGCGCGGCGCTGGCGGCCAACGACGTCGTGCTGCTGGACCGGTACGTGGCCTCCAACGCGGCGTTCGGCGCGGCCCGGCTGCGCCAGTCCGCGCGCGGCGAGTTCGTCGACTGGGTGCGGGCGGTCGAGATCGACCGGTTCGGCCTGCCGGTGCCGGACGCGCACCTGCTGCTCCGCGTCCCGGTGACGGTGGCCGCGTCTCGCTCGGCCCACCGCGAGGCGACGGAGTCGGGCAGGGGCCGCGACACCTGGGAGTCCGACGAGGCCCTGCAGGCGAGGGTGGCGACGGTCTACGACGGCCTGGCGGCGGACGACTGGCTGGCCCCGTGGCACGTGGTGGACGGAACCTCCACCCCGGACGTGTCCGCCTTGGCCGAGGCCCTGACCCACTAGGCCATGTCTCGCGGATCTTGGATCGTGGTATTCCCCCGCGGCACCGGGCCCGGCCCATCCGCGTCGAGCCGGCCCGACTAGCACGCTCACCATCCCCGCGCAATACCCAACCCGTGCGAATGGCCCATTCGCACGGGCTCGAGGACCCCCCGGTTTCAACGCTACGGGCCGGCACCGACATTTTCCGGCCGCCCGAGCCCGAGATTCGACCACACGATTAGGCGAACCCCGGGCGAAAGGACCATTCGCACGGCCAAGGGGGCCCCCGATTTCCACGCTACCGAAAGCCACCGACAATTTCGGACAGTGCCCGTGAGATCCGGTATGCGGGCCCCGCGAGCTCCCGGCGAGGGGCCGTTGATCTATGGCGCGCCGACCAGATCCGCGCCCCAATGCTCGATCTCGGCGCCGATGTCCAGCCGCCCGATCATCGGGGACTCGGTCATCTCCGGGGTCACCCGGTCACGCGGCACGAACCACGAGATCTCGAACTCCAGGCCGTCGGGATCCTTGCCGTACAACGACTTCGACACCGCGTGGTCCGACGATCCCACCAGGGCACCGGCCTTGGACAGCGCGTCCGCGAACGTGGACAGCTCCGGCAGCGTGCTCACCGACCACGCGAGGTGATAGAGCCCGACCGTCGTCCCGGACGTACGGGGCGCGTTGCCGCGCACGGCGAACAGACCCAGGTCGTGGTCGTTGTCCGACTCGGCGGCGCGCAGGAATGCGGCGGTCGCCCGCTCGTGCACGACGGTGAACCCGAGCACGTCCCGGTAGAACGTGACGCTGCGTCCGACGTCCCGTACGTAGAGCACGGCATGGTTGAGCCTTCGGATGCCCACCAACCACCTCCATGTCGCCCGTGGTTCAAACTTCAACGTGTAGACCGCTCGACCGTAGGCTGTCGTTACAGGTCTGTCACCCGGGTGGGTAACGGACGATCAGCGGGTCCCACACGAACGACACTCACGAAGTGCGACGATGTACTTATGAAGGCACGTGTGCTGGTAGTGGACGACGACCCGGCCCTGGCCGAGATGCTGACCATCGTGCTGCGGGGCGAGGGATTCGACACCGCGGTGGTCGCCGAAGGCAACCGGGCGTTGCCCGCGTTGCGCGAGCTTCGGCCCGACCTGGTGCTGCTCGACCTGATGTTGCCCGGGATAAACGGGATCGACGTGTGCAAGGCCATCCGCGCCGAGTCGGGTGTGCCGATCGTGATGCTGACGGCCAAGACCGACACCGTCGACATCGTGTTGGGCCTCGAGTCCGGCGCCGACGACTACGTCGTCAAGCCGTTCAAGCCCAAGGAGCTGGTGGCCCGGGTGCGGGCGCGGCTGCGCCGCACCGACTCCGAGCCCGCCGAGATGCTGTCCATCGGCGACCTCACCATCGACGTGCCGGGGCACGAGGTGACGCGGGACGGCGTGGCGATCCAGCTGACCCCGCTCGAGTTCGACCTCCTGGTCGCGCTCGCCCGCAAGCCGCGTCAGGTGTTCACCCGCGAGGTGCTCCTGGAGCAGGTCTGGGGCTACCGGCACGCGGCGGACACCCGGTTGGTGAACGTCCACGTGCAGCGGCTGCGCTCCAAGGTCGAGACCGACCCGGAGCACCCCGAGGTGGTCCTCACGGTCCGCGGCGTCGGCTACAAGGCCGGTCCACCGTGATCGAGATCTGATGAGCGAGCTCGCGAGCGAGTCGCCGGTTCAGGGCGATCGTGAACGACGTCGCCGAGCCCGCGAGGGGGCGACGTGAGACGTTACTTCCGGGCGACGGCCGCGGCCGTCGCCCGGGCCGTGGACTTCTGCCAGCAGCGGGCCGCCTACTTCGGGGAGCTGTGGCGGCGTTCGCTGCAGGTGCGCGTCGTCGTCAGCACGCTGGCGCTGTCCTCCGCGGTGGTGTTCGTGCTGGGCATGGTGCTCCAGAACCAGATCACCGACCGGCTCCTGGAGACCAAGGAGGAGGCCGCGATCGCGGCCACCCGCGACGCGGTCCAGGTCGCCGAGACCGAGCTGTCCGGCGTCAACCCCACCACCGACGCCGTGCGCAACCGGCTCACCAGCGCGCTCAACCGGCTGACCAGCTCCTCGCCGAACGGCAGCACGGCCAGCTCCGCGGCCGGCGCGTTCGAGCCGGTACTGGCCAGCGACTCGCCGGGCCTCGCCGACCAGGGCGACAGCATCAGCGTCGGCGCCTACCACGACGTCCCGGACAGCCTGCGCCACTTCGTGCAGGCCCACGAGCTCGCGGTGCAGATCTACACCGTGGACCGCGCGTCGGGCCGCACCACGTTCCTCATCGTCGGCGCCCCGTTCGGCACCGCCAACCGGCCCATGCAGCTCTACATGCTGTTCCCGCTGACCGCCGAGCAGCACACGATCAGCGTCGTGCAGAGCACGCTGATCGTCGGCGGTCTGGTGCTCCTGCTGCTGCTCGCCGGCATCGCCAACCTGGTCACCCGCCAGGTGGTCCGTCCGGTCCGCAGTGCGGCCCAGGCCGCGGCCCGCTTCGCCGGTGGTGAGCTGGACCAACGCATGCTCGTGGTCGGCGAGGACGACGTCGCCAAGCTCGCCGAGTCCTACAACGGGATGGCCGAGAGCATCCAGCGGCAGATCCGCCAGCTCGAGGAGTTCGGCACCCTGCAGCGCCGGTTCACCTCCGACGTCTCGCACGAGCTGCGCACTCCGCTGACCACCGTCCGCATGGCCGCCGACGTGCTGCACGCGTCGCGTGAGCAGTTCCCGCCCGGGCTCGCCCGCTCCACCGAGCTGCTGGTCGACGAGCTCGACCGGTTCGAGGCGCTGCTCGCCGACCTGCTGGAGATCAGCCGGCTGGACGCGGGCGTGGAGGAGCTCATCGCCGAGTCCGTCGACCTGCGGCCGATCGCTGTGCGCGCGGCCAGGGCCGTCGGCACGATCGCCCGCAACGCCGGCAGCGAGATCGTCCTGGACCTGCCCGACGAGGAGGTGACCGCCGAGGTCGACGCCCGGCGCATCGAGCGGGTGCTGCGCAACCTCCTGGCCAACGCGGTCGACCACGGCGAGGGCCGGCCGGTCCGGCTCCGGATGGCGTTCGAGGACGACGCCATCGCGGTGACCGTCCGGGACTACGGCATCGGCCTGCGGCAGGGCGAGGCGGGCCTCGTGTTCAACCGGTTCTGGCGGGCCGACCCGTCCCGCAACCGGCACACCGGCGGCACCGGGCTCGGCCTCGCGATCAGTGTCGAGGACGCCCGGCTGCACGGTGGCAGGCTGGATGCGTGGGGCGAGCCGCGCAAGGGCGCCTGCTTCCGGCTGACCCTGCCGCGCAGGCAGGGCGTCGGCTACGACACGAGCCCGCTGGAGCTGCCCCCGCCGGACGCCGACCTCGCGTACGCGGCGACCTACGAGGCGCCGGTCGCCGACGACGCCATCCGGGTCACCGTGCCCACCGAGACCCACGAGCCGGACGACGTGCCCCGCGCGCCGATCCCACCCCCCGCCCCGGCCTGGGAGGAGGTCCGATGACCCGCGGCGCGTTCGTCCTGGTGCTGTTGTCGGTACTGCTCGCGTCGGGCTGCGCGAACATCCCGGAGCGGTCGACCCCGCACGCGGTCCGCCAGGACGAGTCCGAGCAGCCGCAGGCCGCGGTCGACGAGCCGACCCGTGACCTGGACCCGTTCGACCTGGTGCGCGAGTTCATCCACAAGTCGGGCAACGCCGAGGCCGCGGCCATGTACCTCACCGAGAAGGCCCGGCAGGGCTGGAACGGCGAGGCCGCGCCGACGATCGTCCTCGACACCTTCGACACCGTGCCGGTGCGCGACCCCGAGCCCGTCCGGGACCCGGACGCCACCTCCCACGACCTCGAGACCGTCGTCCTGCAGGTGAGCCCGGTCGGCCGGCTCGGCGCGGACTACGCGTTCATCCCGGCCATCGACGACCAGGAGTTCGACGTCGCGGTCCGCAAGCAGCCCGACGGGCAATGGCGGATCGACTCGCCGCCGACCACCCGGTTCGTGCCGATCTCCGACTTCGAGTCGAGCTATCGCGCGGTCACCGTCTACTACTTCGACCCCGACCTGCGGGTCACCGTGCCCGACCTGCGGTACGTGACGGCCGAGCCGGTCAACGGGCTGCCGTCGCGGGTGGTCAACGTGCTGCTGTCCGGGCCGTCGGACACGATGCGCCGGTCCGTGCGCTCGCCGCTGGAGGGCATCGGCACGAACACGAACGTGGTGGCGGATCCGGACGGCACGCTCGTGGTCGACCTCAAGGAGGTCGGCGACAAGTCACGGGAGCAACGCGAGCAGATCGCCGCGCAGATCGTGCTGTCCCTCCAGACGGTGACGTCCGCGCGGCTGCGGCTGCGCGGCGACGGCCAGGACCTCATCCCCGGCCACCGCGACTGGCGGCTGGGCGACCTCAAGGCCTACGACGCACCGACCAAGCCGGACTCCGACCAGCCTGGCCTGGTCGTGTCGGACGGCCGGCTGTACTCGCTGCGCGACGGCAAGGAGGTCGACGGCCCCACCGGCGACGGCACCTACCAGGTGCTGACCGCGGCCCAGTCGATCGACGGCGCCCACCTGGCCGCCGTCGTGCAGACCGAGGCGGGGCCTCGGCTGCGCATCGGCGAGTTCGGCGGGGAGATGCAGGAGGTCAACCTCGAGGCGCGGGCGATGACCCGCCCGACCTGGCTGGTCAGCACGTCGAACGAGGTACCGCCCAAGGAGGTGTGGACGGTCGCCGACGGCAACGTTGTGCGCGCGGTCCGCACCGGCGATGGCGGGTGGAAGGCGTTGCAGGTCAACGCCTCCGAGCTGACCGACTTCGGGCCGATCACCGAGCTGCGGCTCTCCCGCGACGGCACCCGTGCGGCCGCCGTCGCCAGGGGCCGGCTGGTGGTCGCGTCGGTGGTGCGGGACAACGACTCGGTGTCCCTGCGCGCGCCGCGCCGGCTGCAGCCGATCAACATCGTGCAGGCCGTCGGGGTGGACTGGTTGAGCCAGGACACGCTGGTGGTCGCCACCAGGCAGGGGTCCCTGCCGGTGGCGAGCCTGCCGGTCGACGGTCTCAAGCTCGAGGTGTTCGACCGGAACAACCTGCAGCTGCCGATCAAGTCGATCGCCGCGGCTCCCGACCGGGACGTGATCGTGACCGACAGCGCGGCGGTGTCCAGCGTGCCCGGCGTCGGGCAGCTGTGGCGCCAGCACCCGTACGGGCAGAGCCGCGACGCGATCCCGTTCTACCCCGGCTGACCCGCGCTGACCTGCGCTGATCTGCTATCTGACCCGCGCCGCCGGAAACTGTCGGTGGGCGGTGCCAGGATTCGTCCATGCGTTCGTTTCGGCTCGTCGACCTGATCCTTCCGCAGCGCTGTGCCGGCTGTGCGGCCCCACTCGCGGCGTGGTGCCCGACGTGCGCCCGCTCGCTGGGCGCCCCCGTGTCCGTCGCACGCCCCGGCCTGCCCGTGGCCTACGCCCTGGGCGACTACCGGGGCCCCGCCCGCCGCGCCGTCCTGGCCTACAAGGAGCGCGGCCGCCGCGAGCTGGCCGGCCACCTGGGCGGCGCGTTGGCCGCGGCCCTCCCGTCGATCCGAGCCGGCCCGATGGTGCTGGTCCCGGCCCCGTCCCGGCCGGCGGCGGCCCGTGCCCGCGGCGGTCAGCACATGACCGTCGTCGCTCGACACTGCGCCGCCGTCCTGCGTGCCGGCGGCCGCTGGGCGGCGGTGGTCCCGGCGCTGCGCCTGGACCACCGGGCGGCTGACTCGGTCGGCCTGGATGCGGAGGAGCGGGCGGCCAACCTCCTGGGCCGGCTACGTCCGGACCCGCGCCACCCGCCGCCGGCGGGCGTCCCGGTGGTCCTCGTCGACGACGTGATCACCACGGGCGCCACGGCGACGGCCTGCGTGTCGGCGCTGCGCTCGGTGGGCGTCCCGGTGGCGGCGGTCGTGGCCCTCACCGCCGCGGGCTGACCCCACGATCCGAGCCGGCCACGGCGACCGCCGACGTTATCGGTACCGATGGTCTGTTATCGGGACGTGATACCGAAATGCCACCAATGACTACCCGCCGGTACGCACACATACTCACGTTTCTTCGCGTCCCGATTGAGTTATCGCCGCCCGCGCCACCCGCCACGGGTACTGGCCGGAAGCCTCGGTTTCAGCATGCGGATACCCCCGTACGAGTGAATTGTGGGAGGGAACTCTGACCCGGAGTTGATCGTTGCCCAGGTATGGGAGACAGGCACAACGGCGGTGTCGAGCCGCCGCCAGGAGCGGCAAAGTCTCTGGGTATGCCTGGTACGGCTGGACGAGTGACGCTTCTGCCGCTCGACCAGACGAACATGCGCAGTCGGCCGCGGCCGCTCTCGCCGCGGTTGCTCTCCGTAGGCGAACCGGGGCAGGGAAGTTCCCCCGCCGAGGGGGCTTTTGCGAAGGCACAAGCCAAGCTAACGTGCCCGCTATCAGCTTTCCCGGTTCGCAGGGAGGAGGCGAGGAGCCCATGACCCTGGCGCCGGAGGAGCATTGAGGCAGGGAGTCCTCAAGCCCTTCAACGGTTCTGGCCGTCCACCAATCCTGGATCCCAGATTTACGGCGCCGAAGTTCGCTCACTAGCTCGCTCAGGCGAGGGAGGTCGTGTATGGACATCGTCGTTAAGGGCCGCAACGTCGAGGTGCCCGAGCACTACCGAGTGCACGTCGAGGAGAAGCTGATCCGCCTCGAACGGTACGACCGCAAGGTCATCCGTTTCGACGTTGAACTGTTCCACGAACCCAACCGCCGGCAGGCCAAGAACTGCCAGCGCGTCGAGATCACCGGCATGGGCAGGGGCCCGGCCGTCCGCGCGGAGGCATGCGCCGGCGACTTCTACGCCGCACTCGACGCCGCGGTCACCAAGCTCGAGAACCGACTTCGCAGGCTGCACGACCGCAGGCGCGTGCACTACGGGCGCCGAAGCCCGTCCTCCGTCGCGGAGGCCACCGCCACCGCGCCCGAGACGCCCCCCGCGACCGAGTCCAACGGTCGCGCCCGCACCGCCGTTCTGCCCGCCCGTACCGAGGAGTTCGAGGGTGCCCCGGCCGTACCCGCCCAGCGTTGGGACGGCTCCGAAGACGACAACCTGCCTGGCCGTGTGGTGCGCGAGAAGGAGCACTCCGGCGAGCCCATGACCGTCGACCAGGCCCTCTACCAGATGGAGCTGGTCGGGCACGACTTCTATCTGTTCCACGACGCGAGCTCGGGCGTCCCCAGCGTGGTGTACCGCCGCCGAGGGTTCGACTACGGCGTGATCCGCCTGGTCTGAGCCAACCCGCGGACCGACCGACCAACGACCGACGGGGTGCCCCTGGGCCATGCGCCCGGGGGCACCCGTGTGTGGCGGCCCGTCCTGTCGGAGATCGGTGGGCCCCTCGGTACACCGGCGCGACCAACCGACCGCGAGGTCAAGGCGGACACCCGGGTAGGGCCGGACGGGGCAACCGTGGCCGGCGTCGATCCGTTACCGCCTACGATGGCAGGTGACGAGGCGCCCACGGCGGGTGCGCGACAATCCAGCTAGCGAGGTTGACCTGATGGTGCTGTCCCGGATACTCCGCGCCGGCGAGGGCAAAACGCTCAAGACGCTGCGTAAGACCGTGGGTGAGGTCAGGGACCTCGAGGGCTCCGTCGTCGACCTGACCGATGCCCAGCTGCGTGCGAAGACCGACGAGTTCCGCAAGCGCTACGACGAACTGCGTGAGGTCGACGACGAGGACGAGGAAGCCACCGACTTCGACGCGCTCGACATGCTGCTGCCGGAGGCGTTCGCGGTCGTCCGCGAGGCGGCCAAGCGCGTGCTCGGCCAGCGGCACTTCGACGTGCAGATCATGGGCGGCGGCGCGCTGCACATGGGCAACGTCGCCGAGATGAAGACCGGTGAGGGCAAGACCCTCACGGCGGTGCTCCCTGCCTACCTCAACGCGCTCTCCGGCAACGGTGTCCACGTGGTCACGGTCAACGACTACCTGGCCAAGCGCGACGCGGAGTGGATGGGCCGGGTGCACCGCTTCCTCGGTCTCGAGGTCGGCGCGATCCTGTCCGAGATGAGCACCGACCAGCGCAGGCGCGCGTACCGGGCCGACATCACCTATGGCACCAACAACGAGTTCGGCTTCGACTACCTGCGCGACAACATGGCCGGCAGCCTCGAGCAGATGGTGCAGCGCGGCCACAACTTCGCCATCGTCGACGAGGTCGACTCGATCCTCATCGACGAGGCCCGCACGCCGCTCATCATCTCCGGCCCGGCCGACCAGTCCTCGCGCTGGTACACCGAGTTCGCCCGCATCGTCACCCGGATGACCGGCATCGACATCACCGCGATGGCCCCGCGCGAGAAGGACGCCCGCACCGCCGAGATCGCCAGCAAGCACTACGAGGTCGACCGCAAGCGGCGCACCATCGGGGTCAGCGAGAAGGGCGTCGCGTTCGTCGAGGACCAGCTCGGCGTCGAGAACCTCTACGACGCATCGAACACCCCGCTGGTCGGCTACCTCAACAGCGCCATCAAGGCCAAGGAGCTGTACCAGAACGACAAGGACTACCTGATCCGCAACGGCGAGGTCCTCATCGTCGACGAGTTCACCGGCCGCGTGCTGGCCGGCCGGCGCTACAGCGAGGGCATGCACCAGGCCATCGAGGCCAAGGAGAAGGTGGAGATCAAGGCCGAGAACCAGACGCTGGCCACGATCACCCTGCAGAACTACTTCCGGCTCTACATTCGGCTGTCGGGCATGACCGGTACCGCCGAGACCGAGGCGGCCGAGTTCTACAACACCTACAAGCTGCACGTCGTGCCCATCCCGACGAACCAGCCGATGGTCCGGGCCGACCGCACCGACCTCATATACAAGACCGAGGAGGCCAAGTTCGAGGCGGTCGCCGAGGACATCGCCGAGCGGCACGAGAAGGGCCAGCCGGTGCTGGTCGGCACCACCAGCGTCGAGCGGTCGGAGTACTTGTCGAAGCTGCTGGTCAAGATGCAGGTGCCGCACAACGTGCTCAACGCCAAGCACCACGAGAAGGAGTCGGCGATCGTCGCCGAGGCCGGGCACCGCGGCGCGGTCACTGTCGCCACGAACATGGCCGGTCGAGGCACCGACATCATGCTCGGCGGCAACCCGGACCACCTGACCGAGGAGGCGTTGCGGGCCAAGGGCCTCGACCCGGTCGAGACGCCCGAGGAGTGGACCGCCGCGCTGCCCGCGGCGCTCGAGCGGGCCAAGGATGACGTGCGCGCGGAGGCCGAGGACGTCAAGGAGGCCGGTGGCCTGTACGTGCTCGGCACCGAGCGGCACGAGTCGCGGCGCATCGACAACCAGCTGCGTGGTCGCTCCGGCCGCCAGGGCGACCCGGGCGAGTCACGCTTCTACCTGTCGCTCGGCGACGAGCTCATGCGGCGGTTCAACGCGCAGTTCGTCGAGCGGGTCATGGTCACCATGCGGGTGCCCGACGACCAGCCCATCGAGGCGAAGATGGTCACCCGGGCGATCAAGAGCGCGCAGACCCAGGTGGAGCAGCAGAACTTCGAGGCCCGCAAGAACCTCCTCAAGTACGACGAGGTGATGAACCAGCAGCGCAAGGAGATCTACGCCAACCGCATGCGCGTGCTGCAGGGCGAGGATCTGCGCGAGCACGTCGGCCGCATGATGGAGGAGGTCATCGGCGACTACGTCCAGAAGGCGACCGCGGGCGGGTACGCCGAGGACTGGGACCACCACAAGCTGTGGACGGCGCTCAAGGAGCTGTACCCGATCACGCTGAAGTGGGACGACCTCGTCGAGGAGATGGAGGACCGCGGCGACGACCTCACGTCGGAGAACCTGCTGGAGGCCGTGCTCGCGGACATTCGCCGCGCCTACGAGGAGCGCGAGACGTTCGTCAACAGCCGCGTACTCGGTTCCGACGGCCGCCCCACCGGCGACGGCGTGCGCCGCCTCGAGCGGCTCGTGATGCTCGATGTGCTGGACCGCAGGTGGCGCGAGCACCTGTACGAGATGGACTACCTGAAGGACGGCATCGGCCTGCGGGCCATGGCGCAGCGCGACCCGCTGATCGAGTATCAGCGCGAGGGCTACGACATGTTCAACACGATGCTCGACGGCCTGAAGGAAGACTGCATCATGCTGCTGTTCCGCGCCCAGGTCGCGGAGCCCGACGCCGAGCAGCCGGCGCCCCAGGGTGCCCCGGCCGCCCGCGTGGCGCAGGCCGCGGCCAGGGCCGCGCAGGAGGCGCAGACCCAGCGCCAGGCCCCGCCGCCGCCCGCGCAGCAGCAGGACCAGATCCCGCCGGCGCTGCGGGGTGGCCGAGGGTCACAGCAGTCCGAGCAGCAGTTCACCTACTCGGGCCCGTCCGAGGGCGGCGGCGTCGAGTCCCGAGGCGGCCAGAACGGCAACGGTCAGAAGCCGGGCGGCCAAGGCAGCGGCGGCTCGCGCAGGGAACGCCGAGCCGCGGCCCGCGACGCCCAGAAGAAGGGCAAGAAGGGCCCCCGCCGCTGACCGGCGCACCGTGACCGCGACCGAGCACGGCACCCGCCCGGGTGCCGTGCTCCGCTCCGTGACACCTGTCCACAATCCCGACCCGCGCGCCCCGAGACCGTCGGTGCTCGCAGTTGGGCTGGATTCCGGGGGGCCGGAGGCCGCCGGCAGGAGTCGTCCACAGGCTGCCTCAGCCGCGCCCCGGAACTGTCGGTGCTCGCCTGTAGCGTTGAAACCGGGGTCGGAGGCCAACCGGGGCGGACGAGTCAGAGCAGTTCCAGCAGGAACGGCAGCTCCTCGGTCGCGTACCAAGCCAGCTCATGGTCCTCGGCATCCCCCAACGTGAACTCCGCGTCGGGGTCACCCAGGTCCGCCGCATCGATCACGTCGGCGGCCGCCCGGACCGCGGGCTCGGCGTTCTCCGTGTCCAGATGCACGGCCGCCACCAGGCTGACCGGCACTGACCCGGCCAACCGCACCACCCCGAAGTCCAGGTCCGGGCGCAGGGTCGCGTCCTCGACGTCGGCGGAGATCACCGCGCGGCGCGGGAGCACACCGGACGGGTCGTCGGCCAGCTCACCCGCCAGCAGGCGCAACGACGCCCGCGCCGCCTCGATCATCGCGGCGTACTCGAGCTCCTCGGCGGTCCCCGTCGCATACGACTCGCGCAGTGCGGGGGTCAGCGCGAACGCGGTGTCGCCGACCGCGGCCACCTCGCCCTTCGCGTTCAACGCTCGCAACATGGTCACCGTGGCCGGAATGTAGACCCTCACCGCACTCCCATTCCCCTGTGCTCCGGGCAGGGTTAGATCCTGACACACCGCGCGCCGGATGACGTGGAATGCTCCACCCGTGGACGGCCCATCTCCCAAGGACAGGTTCGTGACCGTGTTCGGTCGCAAGCCCGTGCTCGAAGCACTGGCCGACCGGGACCTGCGGGTGGACAAGGTCGTGCTCGCCGACAACGCCCGCGGCGCCGCGGCCCGCGAGATCATCGACGCCGCGTCGGCCCGGTCCGTGCGGGTCGAGCGGGCCAGCGCGCACCGGGTGAAGGTGCTGGCCGGCAACGGAAAGCAGGACCAGGGCGTGCTCGCCGACGTCGTCGCGCCGCGGATGCGCCGGCTCGCCGACGCGCTCGCCGAGAACCCGGCGTCCGTCCTCCTGCTGGACGGGATCACCACGCCGGCCAACGTCGGCATGATCATCCGCACCGCCACCGCCGCCGGCATCGAAGGGATCGTCGTGCCTCGGCGCGGCGTGGCCTCCATCGACCCGCTGGTGGTGAAGGCGTCGGCCGGTGTCGCGTTCCACGCGCCGATCCTGCGGTGCTACACCGCCACCGAGGCCGCCACCGAGCTGCGGGCCGCCGGGTATCCGCTGTTCGCGCTGGACGGGTCGGCGCGGACGGGTCTGTTCACCGCCGACCTGCCGCGCCGGGCGGCGTATGTCCTCGGCGGCGAGACCGACGGGATCAGCCCAGAGGTCCGCGCCTCGGTCACCGCGTACCTGTCGATCCCGATGAGCGGCGGGGTCGAGTCGCTGAACGTCGCGAGCGCGGCGGCCGTCCTCTGCTTCGAGCTGGTCCGCCGCCGCTGACGCTCCGTGTTCGAATGGACACGGTAGGGTGATCGTTGTCCCAAATGGACGCGGTGCTCGCTCAGTAGGGCATGTCCGCACCTGTTCGATATCCGCACCCGTCCGAGCCCGGCCCCGTGTTGTACGCGTTGCCGGAGTACGAGCCGTCGCACGGCCCCGGCGAGGAGGAGCCGCGCCGGTGGTCGAGCCTGCGGCCGGCCGCGGGGCCGCAGCTCACGCTGGTCGGGCCGCCGAGGTTGCCCGAGGCGGCCGTCACGCCCGAGTCGCTGTGGCGGCTGCTGGTCCGGGTGTTGGAGGTGTTGGAGGGCCGCCGCGCGGTGGGTCAACTGCGCGCGTTGCTGTCCGATGCCGCATACGAGGCGTTGCTGACCCGGCTGCGCACCGCCCCGCCCGGTCGCACCCACCGGCTGCGCCGCCTCCGCGCCTGCTACCCGTCGGCGACCGCGGTGGAGATCGCCGCGGTGATCGACGTGGCCGGCGGGCCCACGGAGCCGCGCCGGGTGTGTGCCTCGGCCGCGCGGCTGGAGCGGGAGGGCGAAACGTGGCACTGCGCGGTGTTTCGCCTGCTCTGACGGGGTACGGGTGGTTGCCTCCGGCCCCGGGTTCAACTCCACGGGCGGGCACCGACAGTTCCGGACCGTCGCCGCGCCGGCCTGTGGACAACCACCCGCGGGCCGGCCCCCCCGGAATCCAGCCTATCGGCGAGCACCGACGGTTTCGGGGGCGCGCGGGTCGGGGCTGTGGACAGCTCGGGGGCGGGTCAGGCTTCCAGGACGATCTTGCCGGTCGTCTTGCCTTCCACCAGGAGTCGCAGCGCCTCCGCGGCGTTCTCCAGGGGGAGGCGCTGCGCGATCGGCGGGTTCAGGGTGCCCGACTCGACCAGGGTGAAGACCTCCGTCAGTGCCTCGGTGAAGCGGGGGCCCGGCTTCACGTAGTAGAACGCCGCCCGCCGGCCTCGGGACCGGCCCACCAGACGAGCCAGCTGCCAGCCCGCGTACCGGCGGATCGTCCCCAGGTACGGCGTCAGCCAGTGGCCCTCGTCGCGCAGGGTGGCGGCCGAGCCGTAGCTGATCAGGACGCCGCCGTCGGCCAGGAGGGCATAGGAGTCGTCCAGGCTCCTCCCGCCCAGGTGGTCGAACACCGCGGCCACGCCACCGGGGGACAGGGCGCGGACGGCCGCGGGGACGTCGCCGGTGCGGTAGTCGATCGGCTCGGCGCCCAGCGAGCGAAGCAGGTCGTGCTTCGCGGGGGACGCCGTCCCGAGCACCCGGGCACCGGCGCGAACGGCGATCTGGACCAGCAGCGTGCCGACGCCGCCGGTCGCGCCGTGAACCAGCACGGTCTGGCCGGCGCGAACCTTCGCCACCTGGTGGACCATCTGCCACGCCGTCACGCCGTTCATCACCACCGCGGCGGCCACCCCCGGGTCCAGCGATGCGGGCACGGGCACCGCCGTGGCCGCGGGCACCACGACATGGGTGCGCCACGCGCCGGTCCGGGTCAGCGCGGCCACCCGCTCGCCGACCCGCGGCCCGGAGACGCCGGGGCCCACCTCGGTGACGGTCCCGACCAGGTCGTACCCGGGCACGAACGGGAAGCTGGGCTGCATCGGGTACCGCCGCCGCAGCATCTGCACCTCGGCGAAGCTCACCCCGCTCGCCTCGACCCGCACCCGGACCTGCCCCTTGCCCGGCCGCGGCGCGTCGCCGGTCCCGACCCGCAGCATCTCCGGGCCACCCTCGCCGGTCAGCACGATCTCCATGTCGCGTCTCCTTAGAGTCCTTAACTATTGTTATAACTTCTAACCTCAATTAGAGGGTGTTAGAGTCGTGTTGTCAAGAGGAGGCACATGGACCGCAGGCAGCAGTACCGCGAGCAGACCCGCCAGGAGGCCAAGCGCATCGCACTGGAGCAGCTGGCCGAGGACGGCATCGCCGGCATCTCGGTCAACGCGATCGGCAAGCGCATGGGCATCACCGGCCCCGCGCTGTACCGCTACTTCGCCAACCGCGACGCGTTGCTCACCGAGCTGATCTCCGACGGCTACCACGACCTGGCCGACGCACTCGACGCCGCCGTCGGGACCGCCAAGTCCCCGGCGGCGCGGCTGCGCGCGGTGGCACACGCCATGCGCGCGTGGGCGGTCGCGGCGCCGCACCGCTACCTGCTGCTCTTCGGCACCCCGGTCCCCGGCTACAAGGCCCCCGAGTACACCCTCGCCGCCGCCAACCGCGCCATGACCACCCTGCTCGCCGCCGTCGGCGAGGACACCGCCCAGCCACGTCGCTCGACCTTCTACAAGCAGCTCGCCGCCTGGGGCGAGCGGATGGGCCACGGTTCGCTGACCCCGCGCCAGCAGCACTGGGGCCTCACCGTCTGGACCCGGCTGCACGGCGTCCTCAGCCTCGAGGTCGCCAACCAGTTCGCGCTCTCCGGCATCGACCCCGAGCTCCTCTACAAGGCCGAGGTGGAGGCGCTGATCGCCTGGTGGGCGCCTGAGTCGTGACAGGATGGCGGTGCACCCGCCGCGACCGGTCACAAGCCGCGACCGGCCGACCAGAACCAGGGAGGCGAGCCACATCATGGACGCCGTTTCGTCCGTGCCCGAGCCGGTCAACGAGCCCGTGCGGACCTACGCACCGGGCAGCACCGAGCGTGAGTCGCTGCGGCGCCGGATCGCCGAGCTGGAGGGCGATGAGCACGAGCTGACCATGACCATCGGCGGCGAGCAGCGCATGGCCGGCGGCGAGCCGATCGACGTCGTTCAGCCGCACGACCACAAGCACGTGCTCGGGGTGTCCGCGCAGGCGAGCGCCAAGGACGTGGCCGACGCGGTCGGCGCCGCCAAGCTCGCCGCGCCGGCATGGCGGGAGCTGCCGTTCGACGAGCGCGCCGCCGTGCTCCTGCGCGCGGCCGACCTGGCGTCCGGGCCGTGGCGCGACACGCTCAACGCGGCCACCGTCCTCGGCCAGTCGAAGTCCGTGCATCAGGCCGAGATCGACGCCGCCTGCGAGCTCATCGACTTCTGGCGGTTCAACGTGGGCTACGCCCGGCGGATCCTCGCCGAGCAGCCCAACTCGAGCGCCGGCATCTGGAACCGGTTCGACCACCGGCCGCTGGACGGGTTCGTCACCGCGATCACCCCGTTCAACTTCACCGCCATCGCCGGCAACCTGCCCACCGCGCCCGCGCTGATGGGCAACACGGTCATCTGGAAGCCCTCGCCCACCCAGCAGCTCGCCGCGCACCACACGATGCGCCTGCTCGAGGCCGCGGGCCTGCCGCCCGGTGTGATCAACATGGTCACCGGCGACGGCGCCGCGGTCAGCGAGGTCGCGATGGCCGACCCGGACTTCGCCGGCCTGCACTTCACCGGCTCCACCAAGACCTTCAAGCACCTGTGGCGCACGATGGGGGAACGACTCGACACCTACCGCTCCTACCCGCGGATCGTCGGCGAGACCGGCGGCAAGGACTTCGTCGTCGCGCACCGGTCGGCCGACCCCGGCGCGGTCGTCACGGGGCTCGTCCGCGGCGCGTTCGAGTATCAGGGCCAGAAGTGCTCCGCGGCGTCCCGCGCGTACATCTCCCGGTCGCTGTGGGAGTCCGGCATGCGTGAGCAGCTGGCCGACACCACCGCGTCGCTCACCTTCGGCGACGTCACCGACTTCTCGAACTTCGGCGGCGCGGTCATCGACAGCCGCGCGTTCGCCAAGCACAAGGGCGTCCTGCTGATGGCCGCCGCCACCGCGTCGCTGGAGATCCTCGCCGGCGGGAGCTGCGACGACTCGACCGGCTACTTCGTCGAGCCGACCGTCGTGCTGGGCACCGACCCCACCAACGAGGTGTTCACCACCGAGTGGTTCGGCCCGATCCTCGCGGTCCACGTGTTCGACGACGGCGACTACGCCAAGGTGCTCGAGCTGGTCGACAGCTCCACGCCCTACGCGCTCACCGGCGCCGTCTTCGCCACCGACCGTGCGGCCATCGAGGAGGCGCACCGCAGCCTGCGCTTCGCCGCCGGCAACTTCTACGTCAACGACAAGCCCACCGGCGCCGTGGTGAGCCAGCAGCCGTTCGGCGGCAGCCGCGGCTCGGGCACCAACGACAAGGCGGGCTCGATCTACAACCTGCAGCGCTGGGTGAGCCCGCGGTCGGTCAAGGAGACATTCGTCCCGCCGACCAGCCACACCTACCCGCACATGGGCTGACCGCACGGCGACAGGGCCCGGCCACGTGGCCCGGCCCTGTCGCATGTGGACGGTCAGTTGACGCAGGGCATGTCGCCGCGCCGGTCGGGCGGTTCCGGTGTACGTGCAACGCAACGGTGCCGAGGTCGGCCGGGTCTCGACCCCGTCGGTCGAGGTGTCCTTCGACGACGGCAAGTCGTGGAAGGCGGTGCGGGTCTCTCGGGATCACGCGCGGTGGGTCGCCTCGGTCGATCATCCGCGTGGGGCGGAGCTCGTCTCGTTGCGGGCCGCTGTCCGTGACCGGTCCCGGGAGCTCGGTCTCGCAGACCATCCTGCGGGCCTACGCGGTGAGGTAGGCAAGCACAAGAGAAGACGCCTTCGCCGCTGCGCGCGGGCGAAGGCGTCTTCTCTTGTGCCCCAGCGGGACTCAGCCGGGGAGCTGCCCGACCTGGTCCGCCGGCGGGGCCTGGATGTCCACGGCCTTTCCCCAGTCGGAGTAGTCGACCTGGACCTTCACCGGCACCGCCTTGCCCGAGGTCGGGTCCGCGGTCGGCATCTCCACGGTCATCCGCGCCGGCAGGTCCGCACTGTCGACCCACAGGTCCACCGGGAAGTCCTTCAGGCCCGACTTGATGGCCTCCCGCATGGCCTTCTGCAGCGTCGGGTCCGTCTGGCTGTCGGCCAGCTTCTGCACGTCGACCGTGATCGAGTAGTGCGTGGTCTGCTTGCCGTCGAGGTCCTCCTCCTTGGTGGAGGTGATCTCGCCGGAGTCCTTGAACTGGTCCAGCGCCTGCCTCGGGTCGGCGTTCTTGCGCATCTGGTCGGAGATGCTGCCGAGCGCCTGCGCGAGCGGGTTGCTCTTGTCCGTGGAGTCGATCTTGATCCACGGCTTGCCGGACTGCAGCTCCTGCGGGACCTTCATGTAGAGGACGCCGTCGAGCAGCACCATCGACATCGTGCCGTCGCCGGTCTCCATGTCCATCTGGAGCGCCGGGTCCGTCCCGCCGACCTCGATGTCGCCCTCGCCCTTGATCTCCATGCCGCCGGCGCCACCGCTGAACACCATGTGCGCCGTGTTGACCTCGGCCGTCTGGTCGCCGACCGACTTGGCCAGTGCGGCGAGGCTCATCGCCCCCTCGGTGGCGTCGCCGCCGGAGTTGCCGCCGCCGTTGTCAGCCGCCTTGTCACCGCACGCGCCCAGCGACACGGCCAGCGCCAATGCGGACAACACCGCTGCGATCTTGCGCATCCCTGCTCCCCTCGGAGGATTCATTAGCCCAACGAGCGTAACGTTCACTCGTTCGGGTCGGTCAGTCACCGTACTCATCGAGGCGGGCGCGTGAGGCCAGAAGGCGCCGGAGAGATGCCAACCTGCCAGCAGAGGCATGGCCCTCCGCGGTCACGATGTCGAGCATGCAGTCCGGATCCGCCGGTGGGCCGAGATGTCCGCAACCGGACGGACACTCCTCCGCGGGCTCGACGAACTCGTCGAACGCGGCCACGATGTCGTCCGGTTCCACGTGGGCCAGACCGAAGGACCTGATCCCCGGGGTGTCCACGACCCAGCCGCCGCCGGGCAGCGGCAGCGCCACCGCGGTCGTGGAGGTGTGCCGGCCCTTGCCGACCGCGCTCACGACCCCGGTGGCGCGCATGGCGTCCGGCACCAGCTTGTTGACCAAAGTGGACTTTCCGACGCCGGAATGGCCGATCAGCGCGGAAATCTGGCCGGTCAGCCGCTCTCG
Source organism: Actinophytocola sp. (assembly GCF_009379765.1). Lineage (GTDB taxonomy): Bacteria > Actinomycetota > Actinomycetes > Mycobacteriales > Pseudonocardiaceae > Actinophytocola. Next base: position 35,961 of record NZ_WHTD01000003.1, read on the forward strand.
CACCTCGTCGGGCTCGCGATCGCTCCTGGTCACGAGGACCTGGACGGCCAGCTCGGCGTAGGCCGCGATGATCTCGTCGGGGCCGGCGAGGTCCGACTTCGTCAGGCACAGCACCGGTTTCAGGCCACCGGCGTACGCGGCCACGAGGCACCGGTCGATGAAACCCGTGCGGGGCGGGGGATCGGCGAGCGAGCACACGATCAGCAGCTGCTGCGCGTTGGCCACCACGACCCGCTCGAACGGGTCGTTGTCGTCGGCGGTGCGGCGCAGCACGCTGCTCCGGTCGGCCACCCGCACGACCCTGGCGAGGGTGTCGGGGCGGCCGGAGGTGTCGCCGACGAGGTCCACGAGATCGCCCACGACGATGGGTGTCCGGCCCAGCTCACGGGCCCGCATCGCGATGATCTCGCGGTCCGGCTTCCCGTCGAGGGCACACGTCCACCGCCCGCGGTCGACCTCGACGACCATCGCCGCGCGGGCGTCGGCGTGCTCCGGTCTGCGTTTGCTGCGCGGCCGGGTGCCCTTGCCCGGCCGTACCCGGACATCCGACTCGTCCAGGCGCTCCCAGTCCGAACGCCGACCGCGACGACTCACGGAGCCGCCTCCCCGGAATTTAGTGTGTTGGTTGCGTTGGGTAGCGGGCGTTCGGCCTGGTCACGTACTGGTGGCTGGGTTGCGTCACGTTCCCCTGGGGTGACGGTTGCCGAGGTTGACAGGAGGTGGCTCACGGGGTGCGGCCGTTCAGCATCCGCTGCCACATGGCTGGGAAGTCGGGCAGTGTCTTGGCCGTCGTGGCGATGTCGTCCACCTCCACGCCGTCCACCACGAGCCCGAGAATCGCGCCCGCCGTGGCCATCCGGTGGTCGGCGTAGGAGCGCCAGGTGCCGGCGTGCAGCGTTGCCGGCCGGATCTCCAGGCCGTCCTCGGTCTCGCGGGCGTCGCCGCCCAGCCCGTTGATCTCGGTGACCAGCGCGGCGAGCCGGTCGGTCTCGTGGCCACGAAGGTGCGCGATCCCGCGCAGCACCGACGGGCCGGACGCGAGCGCGGCGAGCGCGGCGACGGTGGGGGTCAGCTCGCCGACGTCGTGCATGTCGATGTCCACTCCGGACAGCTCGGCGGGTCCGGTGGCGGTGAGCCCGGCCGGGGTGCGGTCGACCGCGCACCCCATCCGCAGCAGGATGTCGCCGATCGTGTCGCCCGGCTGGGTGGTCCGGGTCGGCCAGCCGGGGACCGTGACCGTGCCGCCGGTGACCGCGGCCGCGGCCAGGAACGGCGTCGCGTTGGACAGGTCCGGCTCGACCCGCCAGTCGCGCGCGCCCACCGGCCCCGGCTCCACCCGCCACGTGTCGGCCTCACTGTCGTCGACCACGACGCCCGCCTCGCGCAGCATCTGCACGGTCATGTCGATGTGCGGCAGCGACGGCACCGGCTTGCCCGCTTCGTCGTCATGGTGGTGGACGGTGAGGCCGAGGTCGAAGCGGGCGCCGGCGAGCAGCAGCCCCGAGACGAACTGGGAGGACGCCGACGCGTCGATGGTCACCGGGCCGCCCGCGAGGCTGCCCTTGCCGTGCAGGGTGAACGGGAGCGTGTCGCCGTCGACCGAGGCACCCAAGGCGCGCAGCGCGTCGAGCACGGTGCCCATCGGCCGCTCGCGGGCCCGGGGATCGCCGTCGAAGCGGATGTCGCCCTCGGCGAGCGCGGCGGCCGGCGGCACGAACCGCATGACGGTGCCGGCGAGGCCGCAGTCCACGGTCGCCGGGCCGAGAAGACCTACGTGCGGCGCGATCCGGACCCCTTCCTCGCCGGCGGTCACGGGCACCCCGAGGGCCCGCAGCGCGGTGATCATCAGGTCGGTGTCCCGGCTGCGCAGCGCCCCGGTGAGGTGCCGCCCCCGGTGCTCAGCGCCGCCAGCACCAGCGCCCGGTTGGTGATCGACTTCGAGCCGGGGACGGCCACGGTGGCGTGCACGGACTCGGTCGCGACGGGCGCTTGCCACTGGTTCATGCGTCGATGATCCCGCATCTCGAGGTCCGCGGTGCACACTGTCGGTGCGACGTGCCACGATCAGGCCAGGAGGTGGTTGACGTGTGCGGGAGGTACGCAGCGGCGAAGGACCCGGCCACGCTGGCCGCGGAGTTCGACGCGTATGACGCCACCGAGGACCTCGCGCCGCCGGCCGATCACAACGTCGCGCCCACCAAGGACGTCGTGGCGGTGGTGCAGCGGCACCCGCGCGACGACGACGGCGTGGCCGACAGGAGCCGCACCGCGCGCAGCCTGCGGGTCATGCGCTGGGGGCTCATCCCGGCCTGGGCCAAGGACCGCTCGATCGGCGCCAGGATGATCAACGCGCGGTCCGAGTCGGCGGCCACCTCGAACGCGTTCAAGACCTCGCTCGCCAAGCGCCGCTGTCTGCTGCCGGCCGACGGCTGGTTCGAGTGGAAGAAGGAGGGCGGCCGCAAGCAGCCGTTCTTCATGACCAGGCCGGACGGCGAGAGCCTCGCCATGGCCGGCCTGTGGACGGTGTGGCGCGACCCGAAGGACCACGACGCGCCGTCGGTGGTCAGCGCGGCGGTGCTCACCACAGAGGCGCTGGGCCAGCTCGCCGACATCCACGACCGGATGCCGCTGCTCATGACCCCCGAGCACTGGGCGGCCTGGCTCGACCCGGACGCCGAGGACCCCGGTGAGCTGCTCACCTCGCCGCCGCTGGACCTGGTCGAGTCCCTGGAGCTGCGGCCGGTGTCCAACAAGGTCAACAACGTCCGCAACAACGGGCCCGAGCTGGTCGTTCGCGAGGAGCCGGTCGCCGAGCTCGACGAGCAGTCACTGTTCGATGTCTGAGGTGTCGGTGATGACGACCATGCAGATCGACACGCCGCACGGTCCCGCCAGGGCCGAGCTGCACTGCGCGCCGGAGGGCCGGGCCGGGCTCCTGCTCGGCCACGGTGCCGGCGGTGGCGTCGGCGCGCCCGACCTGGTCGCTGCCACCCGCGGCGCCCAGGCCGCCGGGGTGCACGTCGCGCTGGTCGAGCAGCCCTACCGGGTCGCGGGTCGCCGCGCGCCCGCACCGGCGAACCAGCTCGACAGGGCGTGGCTCGCCGTGGCCGACCGGCTGTCCGAGGAGTGGTTCCACGAGCAGCCGCTGGTGTTCGGCGGCCGGTCCTCGGGTGCCCGGGTGGCCTGCCGCACCTCCGCCGACGGGCAGGCGGTCGCGGTCCTGTGCCTGGCGTTCCCGGTGCACCCGCCGGGGCGGCCGGAGAAGACCCGGATGCCCGAGCTCGACGGCGTGACCGTGCCCACGCTGGTGGTCCAGGGCGAGTCCGACCCGTTCGGTATGCCGGGGCCCGCTCCGCACCGGGAGATCATGGTTCTGCCCGGTGACCACTCGCTGAAGCGCGAGGCGACGGTTCTCTCGCGCACCGTCGAGGAGTGGCTCGACCGGATCTTGCGCCCACTGGACTGAGGGAATGCGCCTGCGCGCCGGAGCGTTCCTCCAAACGTGTTGACCGAGATGCGCCGCGTATCCTCGCAGGTGTCCTATGCGTATCCGACGATGGGACAGTTCCAACTGGAAGGGAGCACGGTGCCGAGCACCGAGACCCATACCAACGCGCCGGTCGAGACCGAGGAGGAGCGCGCCGAGCGGTTCGAACGCGACGCGATGCCCCTGCTGGACCAGCTCTATTCGGCTGCCCTGCGGATGACCCGCAACCCGGCCGACGCGGAAGACCTGGTGCAGGAGACCTACCTCAAGGCCTATGCCGCGTTCGCGTCCTTCTCGAAGGGCACCAACCTCAAGGCCTGGCTGTACCGGATCCTCACCAACACCTACATCAACGGCTACCGCAAGCGGCAGCGCCAGCCGCTGCAGTCGCCGACCGAGGAGATCACCGACTGGCAGCTCGCGAAGGCCGAGAGCCACACCTCGTCCGGGTTGCGCTCGGCCGAGGTCGAGGCGATGGACCGGCTGCCGGACAACGACGTCAAGGAAGCCCTGCAGCTGCTGCCGGAAGACTTCCGGTTGGCGGTGTATCTCGCCGACGTCGAGGGGTTCGCTTACAAGGAGATCGCGGAGATAATGCACACGCCGATCGGAACGGTGATGTCACGACTGCACCGTGGCCGTCGGCAGCTTCGTGACCTACTGGCCGGGGTCGCGCGGGACCGCGGGTTCCTGCGCTCGACCGAGCAAGAGGTGACCGGATCGTGAGCTGCGGCAAACCACATGAGACCGACTGCTCCGAGGTGCTGGCCGAGGTGTGGATGTTCCTCGACCACGAGTGCGACAGCGGCCGTCGGCAGCTGCTCGAGCAGCATCTCGACGAGTGCAGCCCGTGCCTGGAGCAGTTCGGCATCGAGGAGCACCTGAAGGTGTTGCTGGCGCGTAAGTGCGGGGGCGAGCACGCGCCGGACGCCTTGAAGCAGCGGCTGCGGGAGAAGATCAGGAAAACCGTGGTCGAGCAGGCCGGGGTGACCGTGCAGGACAGGTCAGACCTGCCGTAACCGGCCCTGGTCACCTGGCTGCCGCCGCATGGGAGGATTCGGCGATGACCGAGCAGATCCGCGCCGAGATAGTCGCCAACGTCATGTCCGTCGTCGCCAACGCCGGTGACCACATCGGCGAGGGTGACACGGTGGTGATCCTCGAGTCCATGAAGATGGAGATCCCGGTCCTTTCCGAGTTCACGGGAGTGCTCACCTCGATCGCCGTCAAGGAAGGCGACATCGTGCAGGAGCATGACCTGATCGCGGTAGTCGACTAGTGTCCCTCGCCGGAAGTTCGTCACCTGATTCGCCGGCCCAGCTTCCTGCTGGCGGCGTTGCCGATCCGCCCAAGTACGCTCCAGTACGAGGACGAACCGGCGCCTTGCCAGCAGAAACCTGGACTCGCCGACTCAAGCGACAGACTCCCGGCGGGGGACACTAGTTGTCCACCCTCTCCGACCTCCTCGCCGAGCACACCAAGCTGTCCGGTGGTGAGGTCGACCACCTGCAGATGGTGGTCGCCGAGTGGCAGCTGCTGTCGGACCTGTCCTTCGCCGACCTCCTCATGTGGGTGCCGGTCGGGGAGCCGCCGAACCCGGCGCAGACCGACATCGAGTACCTGTGCGTGGCGCAGGCCAGGGCCACGACCGCGCCGACCGCGCACCCCGAGGACGTCGTCGGCAGCACGGTCGTCGTCGCCGACCACCCCCAGCTGCGCCGGGCGATGATCGAGAAGCGGATCTGCCGCGAGGAGGATCCGCGCTGGTACCAGGGCGTGCCGGTGCGCCGCGAGGCGATCCCGGTGACCTACGACGACCGGGTCGTCGCGGTGCTGTCGCGGGAGACGGACCTCGCGGTGCCGCGGGTGCCGAGCTCGTTGGAGATCGCGTACCTCGGTATCGCCGCCGACCTGTGCCAGATGGTCGCCGACGGCAGCTTCCCCACCTCCGAGCCGGCCGCGGACGTGCACACCAGCCCCCGGGTCGGCGACGGCCTGGTGCGCCTCGACCCGACCGGCGCGGTGGTGTTCGCGTCGCCGAACGCGCAGTCCGCGTACCACCGGATGGGTCACCCGGCGGAGCTCGTCGGCGTGCGCCTCGCGCCACTGACCCGCGGACTGATCGCGGATCCCTTCGACGCGACCGAGATCGCCCAGCGGATCCTGGCCGCGGTGGACGGTCAACCGAGCATGCGTGCCGAGGCCGAGTCGCACCGCGGCGCGGCCGTGCTGTTCCGCGCGCTGCCGCTGCGTCCGGGCGGGAAGGCCGCCGGCGCACTCGTGCTGGTACGCGACGTGACCGAGGTGCGCCGCCGCGACCGCGCGTTGATGTCGAAGGACGCGACGATCCGGGAGATCCATCACCGGGTGAAGAACAACCTCCAGACGGTGGCGGCGTTGCTGCGCCTGCAGTCCCGCCGCACGGCGAGCGAGGAGGCCCGGGCCGCGCTGGGTGAGTCGGTTCGCCGGGTGGCCGCGATCGCGATGGTCCACGAGGCCCTGTCGACCTCGGTCGACGAGAAGGTGGACCTGAACTCGTTGGTGGACAAGGTGATCCCGGTGGCCGGTGATGTCGCCGTCGCGGAGAACCACGTCCGGGTGCGGCGGACCGGCCAGTTCGGCGTGGTGGCCGCCGAGGTGGCCACGCCATTGGTGATGGTGCTGACCGAGCTGGTGCAGAACGCCGTCGAGCACGCCTACCCGCCGGGCGTCTCCGGCGACGTGGTGGTCTCGGCCGAGCGTTCGGCCCGCTGGCTGGACGTGGTCGTGACGGACGACGGGCGCGGGCTGCCGAAGGGCTTCTCGCTCGAGCGCTCGAACGGCCTGGGCCTGCAGATCGTGCGAACCCTTGTGGAGTCGGAGCTCCGCGGCTCACTGTCGATGCGCCGCCGGGACCGCGGCGGCACCGAGGCAGTGCTCCGCGTCCCCCTGTCCCACCGCCGCTGACCTCGCGAGTCCAACGCCCAGAACCCGCGAGTCCAACACTCCGGACCCGCGAGTCCAACGTTCCGGACCCGCGAGTCCGGGAAACACGAAGGCCCGGTATCCCTAGTGGGAACCGGGCCTTTCGGCGTCTGAAAAGGAAATCAGGCGTTGCTGCTCGTCCGCGTACGAGCGCTGCGCCGCTTGAGCGCGCGTCGCTCGTCCTCGCTCATCCCGCCCCACACACCTGCGTCCTGGCCGCTCTGCAGCGCCCAGGTCAGGCAGTTGGAAGCAACGGTGCAGCGGTGGCAGACGGCCTTCGCCTGGGCAACCTGCAATATGGCCGGACCACTGGTTCCCACGGGGAAGAACAGCTCGGGGTCCTCGTCACGGCAGGCCGCGCGGTGGCGCCAGTCCATTTCTGCTTGCTCCTCGGATTGGGCGCGTTTAGAAGCGCCTCAGTCGTCAACCGGTTCGTTTGGGGTGCTTGTGAATGCTTTCACGAACCAGCCATATGTCAAGGGTTCTTCATCAGCGAGTGCGTGAACTCACCCGAAAGATCGACGTCAGAGGCCTGCCGGAGCACAGGGTAACAATTAGGTCACAGCTCTGTCTCGCCCCTCAAGTACCTCCCGAGACCGTTTCGGGTCGGCGGAGGACTACCCGACGACCGCGAGCGCATGCCGCACGGATGAGATTCTTACGCAGGTCCGATCCCCGATGAGGTCGCCGTCGCATTGGACGCGGACCGGTTCGGGACTGGTGACCGTGAGCATCGGGACGTCGTCGCGGCGGAGGAGCTTGCCGCCGCGCTGCTCACCCTTTCGGCTGATCGCCTGACGGAGGTGCCTCAGCACCGTCGGTAGACGAAGGCTGTGCAGCGCGAAGATTCCGAGATCAGTGTCGAACCTGCAGCCGCGGTTGAGGTGGATCGCCCGCGCGCCGAGGTAGGTCCACGGGTCCGTGTTCGACACGAAAACGAGGCGCAGCCCCGAAACCGGCTCCTCGCCGGGGATCTCGACGGTCAGCTGCGGCCGCCCGTGCGCGGGCTTCAGGTACTGGGCGATCGCGACTCGCGTGTACAGCGCGGGGCTCGCCTTCTTGCCCCGCTTGCGATCGACCTCCGCCACCACGTCCGCGTCCCAGCCGACGCCCGCGCTGAAGGTGAACCAGCGCGCCGGGTCGCCGGGCCGGTCCGAGTCGACGCGACCGAGGTTGACCCGGCGGTTGCGTCGGTCCTGCAACGCGTGCAGCAGTTGGTGGGTCGCGTCGACGGGGTCGCGCGGCAGGCCGAGCGCTCGCGCGAACACGTTGGCCGAGCCGCCGGGCACGATGCCGAGCATCGGCAACGAGTCGCGCGGACCGCGCGCGAGCAGGCCGTTGACGACCTCGTTCACCGTCCCGTCGCCGCCGTGCGCGACCACGAGGTCGGCGCCGTCCACCGCGGCCTGCCCGGCCGCGGCCTGCGCGTGGCCGCGGTAGTCGGTCTCCAGGATGTCGAGCTTGACCTCGCTGGCCAGAGCGTGCGCGAGCACGTCCCGGCCGGCCGCCGTGGTCGCGGTCGCCTTCGGGTTCACCACCAGGACTGCACGCATGACCGCAGCGTATGCGAGGCGGCTACGATTCACCCGAACGCAGTCGCCTCATCCGCTGAAGGACCCATCGCGTGCGCATCGCCTCCGACGCCCCGCCCACCATCCGCGGGGCCGGACTTCTCGTTGGCCTGCAAGGGTTGACCGGCATCGGGTTCGCCATCGCGCTGCTCGTGCGGGCGCTCGGCGGTGGGTCGACCGAGGGCAACAACGTCTTCGGCGAGGCGGGTTACTTCACGGTCCTGGGCGGCGGTGTGGTCGCCGTCGGCGTCGCGCTGGTGCTCGGCAAGCACTGGGCGCGCAGCCCGTCGGTGGTCGTGGAGCTCCTGCTGCTCGGTGTCGCTTGGTACGCGGCCGGCCCGTCCGGGCGTCCCGGGATCGGGGTACCGGTCGGCGTGCTCTGCGTGGTCGTCCTGTACCTCCTGTTCACCGCCCGCTCCCGGGAATGGTCGCTGGGGCTGGACGATGAGTACGGCGGCGAGGGGGCAGGAAAAACCGGACAGTGACCCGGTAATCGGATTCCCGACTAACGGCGGGTAGTGGATCACCCTCGAACGAGTGACCCTGATGGGGTTCCTTGTCCCTGCTCCGCGGCGCGAAGCCGCGGCTACGAGGTGATTCGCAATGCGTTTCGTTCGCGTCGGGGCGGCCCTACTGGGTGCGGCGGCAGCAGTGCTCGGCTTCATGTCCGTGTCTGGGGCGGCCTCCGCCGACCAGACCGGTGACGTCGGGCCGGCGATCATTGACGGTGGTTTCGCGGAGAACGCCCCGTGGGCCGCCAGGTTGTTCGTGAACGGCCAGGAGAACTGCTCGGCGACGATCATCGCGCCCGAGTGGATCTTGACCGCGCAACACTGCGTGGCCGGTGGCGGCACGTACACCTTCCACATCGGCAGCCTTGACCAGACCCAGGGCGAGTCCGCCACGGGCATCAACATCCAGACCCACCCGTCGGCCGACCTCGCGCTCGTCCAGCTCGACCACGCGGTGAGCGCGACCTACTCGCCGCTGGGCACAGCCGACGCGGTGGATGTCGGGCAGACCGTCCAGGTCTACGGCTGGGGCGCGACCTGCACCGACCAGCCCGAGATCAACTGCCAGTCCCAGCTGCTCAAGGTGGCGAACGTGGGCGTGAGCTCGGTCAGCTGCTCGGACTACATCGGCGGCACCGCGGTGTGCGCCAACCGGATCGACGGCATCACCGCCGGCGGCGACTCCGGTGGTCCGATGTTCGCCACCAGCCCGGCGGACGGCGGCTACTACCAGGTCGGCGTGGCGTCCACGAGCGACCGGCAGACCTTCACCGCCTACACGAACGTCACCCAGTACCGCGACTGGATCGCGGGCATCGCAGGCGTCTGACGCACAGTGCCCGAGCGCCGCGTCCGGTATCCCGGCCGCGGCGCTCGCCCTGTCAGCCGCCGCGCCGGTCTGGCCGGACGTAGAGGTCCTCAAGGTAGATGCCGTGCGCGCCGCGCCAGGACGGAATGCACGGGGGAATACGGAGTCAAGAGGCATCGGCGCCTTGGCCGCCATCAACATCGCGATGACAGCGGTTCCTGGTGGTCGCGCTCGCTTGGCGGCAGAAGCGGACGTTCAGCGCCGATGGGGAGCCTGCATGGTCATCCATCCGAAGGAGCCTGGTTGTGCGCCCAGAACGGCTGATACATCCTGTCCGGTTTGCTGTTGCGCCGCACTTCCCGATACACCGTCTGGAAGCTCTTGCCGATCTGGGCGGCAATGACCTTCTTGACCCACAGCTGATCGACACGCCGACCACACGCGCCGCCGCGGCACCTCTGTGGCCCTGGCGGATCAGCTCGAAGTACCGCTTCTTGACCGAACCCGGGCATCTTGTTCGGCGCATAACGAGGCATCCAGCCCTCCCACAGAGTGCCGTTCGCAACCACCGATGGAACTCAAGGGCCAACAACGAGGTCGTGGCGTCCAGGCGCGCTGCGGGTATGCGAGGTGCCCGCCTGGCCATCCCGATCCCTTTGTGGGACACCGACTCGGCGGAGGCACCGATGACTCTTCAGCGCGATGTCGTCATCCTGTGCCACGCTTTCCTGGTGAGACGGCGTCGTGGACTATGCCGCTGGAATCCGGTCAGCGGTCGGCCAGCGGACTCAACGGCCCGCTTGCCGGATTCGGCACGGGCGAGGGAACCAGCAGCGTGGCACGGTCGGGGACGGTCGTGAGTTGTGATTCTGCTTGTGGTCGGCGCGAGATGATGTTCCGTGGTCCCTGCGCGGCGCTGCGGGCGCATGTGCGGGGTTACTTCGGATACTTGGAGAGCGCGGCGGGCCGCACGTGCCGGGTGGAGCTGTCCTCGGGGGTCGTGGGGCTGATCGTCGGCTTCGGGCCGCCGGTTGGGATCATGTATCCCTGTCATGGCTCAGGCCCGACAGCGCGTGTCACGTCGTTCGTGGCCGGGCTGCACGACTCTTACGCGGTGGCCGAATCGACCGGCTTGCAGCACGGAGTGGAAATCGACCTCACGCCAATCGGCGCGCACATGCTCCTGGGTGTGCCCATGGACAGCGTTGCCAATCGCGTCGTCGAGCTCGAGCACGTGCTCGGCCGGTTTGCCGCTCGCCTCGTCGAGCAGCTTCATGAAGCGGAGAGCTGGCCGGCACGTTTTGACGTGCTCGACGCCGCGATCGCGAACCGGTTGGCCGCTGCTCGCGAACCGTCACCGGCTATCAGCTGGGCTTGGCGCAGATTGAATGAGACCGGCGGGCGGCTAGGCATTGGCGCGCTTGCCGACGAACTGGGATCAAGCCGCCAGTATCTGGTCACCAGATTCCGAGAGGAGGTTGGGCTGCCGCCCAAAACGCTGGCGCGCATCCTGCGTTTCCAGCGCGCCATTCGGCTCCTGGAGCGCGCAGACGTAGCCCTCCTGACCAGGGTTGCGCGCGAGTGCGGCTACTACGACCAAGCGCACTTCAACCGGGACTTCCGCAACTTCGCCGGCAGCACGCCGCGTGAGTTTCTCGCTCGACGCCTGCCCGATCGCGGCGGTGTGCTCTGCGGTTGAGCACGGCGCGCGGATGACATCCGTCCAAGACGGGCGTCGATCCGCGACCGTAGCGTGCGGGGCGAACCTCGAAACGATGGGAGAGCCACATGGCCGAGCACAGCGCGCCGAACATCTTCCCCGAGTTGGTCTATGACGACGCGCCAGCCGCCCTCGAGTGGCTCGCGCGGGTGTTCGGTTTCGTCAAGGGGGAGGTCATCGAGGGCCCCGATGGGACCATCGCCCACGCCGAGATGCACTTGGGCGCCGGGACGATCATGCCGAAGTCGCCCATGGCCGAGACCGAGTTCGGGATGATGAGCCCGCGAGCCCTTCGAGGCATCAACCAGTGCCTCTACGTCGCCGTCGACGATCCCGACGCGCACTACGAGCACGCGAAGGCCGCCGGCGCCAAGATCATCCAGGAACCCTTCGACACTGACTACGGTGCACGCAACTACACGACCTGGGACCTCGAAGGCCATCTCTGGAGTTTCGGCACTTATTTGCCACGGGACGGCAGCGCGCAAGCCGGAGGCTGAGTGATACCGGTAAAGCATCTGGCGGCAACCCAGTGAGCTCGCATGTCGCGAGGGATACCTCGCCCCAGAAACACCGCAGTTCAACACCGATGCCGATAGAGGTGTCCCGTAGGCCCTGCCCGGTGAAGATTCCCGCAGCGGCGCGGCGGCGGTCTGGGACACCCCGCCGCCCGCACCGATGACCACAGGGTGCCACCGAAGGCGCTTAGTTGTTCGTAGCCTCGGCCTGGGTTCCGGCCAGTCGGTTCAGTGCGGCCCCGGTGAGTCGGTACACGGTCCATTCGTCCATAGGGACCGCGTCGAGCGACTCGTAGAGGCCGATGGCCGGCTCGTTCCAGTTCAGGACCCACCACTCGAGTCGTGCATACCCCCGCGCGACGCACTCTTCGGCGAGTGCGGTCAGTAGCGCTTTGCCCAGGCCGCTGCCGCGTGCGTCCGGCTGGACGTAGAGGTCCTCCAGGTAGACGCCGTGTGTGCCGTGCCAGGTGGAGAAGTTCTTGAACCACAGCGCGCAGCCGACCACCTCACCGTCCAGGTCGGCGACGTGGGCGAACAGCGCGGGAGACTCGCAGAACAGCGCGGCGCGCAGTTGATCGGCGGTGAGATGGCACTCGTCCGCGGCGCGCTCATACTCGGCCAGCTCGTGGACGAGCGTCACGATGGCATTCACATCCGATTCTTCGGCCCGCCGAACACGGTGGTCTGGCAAGGAGATCTCCTCTCCGAGTCGACGATTGACATCTTCAGCCGTCGACCAGCGCTGTGAGGCGGGGGACTGGTTGTGACATCAGTGGCCTGGTTCGGGCTGAGGCGTGGGCGTCGGTAGGGCGTCACTTCAGGGCACGCAGCGCCGCCGCGGCCTCCGCGACACAGGCGGCGAAGCCAGGCGGCTCCTCTGCCGATACCCAGTGCGCGAACGCGACACGGAAGACCGTGACAGCGCTGTGGGCGGCAAGGCTGGCGGTGGGGTCGGCGACCCCGCGCGTGCGCAACGCTTCGGCCGTCGCGTCGCCCATCGCCGCGAGCTTCAGCAACTCGCGCTCCAGCAGGCTCGGGTTGGCCGCGATGATCCGGGAGCGGCGCACGGCGTGGTCGCGACGGTCCTCCAGCAGGCCGCCGCCCGCGACCATCCCGGCCAGCGCCGCGTCGAGCGGCGAGAACTCGGCCGGCGCGCCCTGGATCGCGTCGTAGGCCGTCCGCTCCATGGTCCTGGAACCGTCGAAGAGGACCTCGCGCTTGTCGGTGAAGTGCCGGAAGAAGGTGCGCTCAGTGACGTCGGCGCGCTCGGCGATGTCGCCGGCGGTGGTCTGCTCGAAGCCGTGCTCGGCGAAGAGCTCCATCGCGGCGCGGATCATCCGCCCCCGCGCGTCCGGTTTCCAGCGACCCATCTCCAGGAGTGTAGTGATGACAGTCGCTGACATGCAGTGCTACCGTTGATGTCAGTAACTGACATGCCTACAAAAAAGGAAGCCCACCATGCGCGTCTTCGTCACCGGTGCCTCCGGCTGGATCGGCTCGGCCGTCACGGACGAACTCCTCACCCACGGCCACAAGGTCGTCGGCCTCGCCCGCTCCGACGAGGCGGCCGCCGCCCTCGAGGCCAAGGGCGCCATCGCCCACCGCGGCAGCCTCGACGACGTCGACAGCCTGGCCGCGGCGGCCGCGGCGGCGGACGGGGTCATCCACCTCGCCTTCAAGCACGACTTCTCCGACTACGCCGGCGCCGGCCGCAGCGAGCACGCCGCCGTCCAGCGGATGCTCGACACGCTCGAGGGCAGCACCCGGCCGTTCCTGCTCGCCTCCGGGCTGGCGTCGGGCGTGATCGGGCGACCGTTGACCGAGGACGACGCGTCGCCGCACCACGGTGCCGACTCGATGCGTGGCGGCAGCGAGAACCTCGCCCTGTCCTACGCCGACCGCGGGGTCCGGCCCGTGGCGCTGCGCTTCTCCCCGACCGTGCACGGTATGGGCGACCACGGCTTCACCGCGACGCTGACGAAGATCGCGAGGGAGCGCGGAGCGGCTGGCTACATCGGCGACGGCTCCACCCGCTGGGCGGCCGTGCACCGCTCCGACGCCGCGCGGATCGTCCGGCTCGCGCTGGAGAAGGCCCCGGCGGGTTCGCGGATGCACGCGGTGGCCGAGGGCGGGCTCCCCTCCCGCGACATCGCCGCCGCCATCGGCGACTACCTGGGCCTGCACACGGTGTCGGTCGCACCGGAGGACACCGAGGCCCACTTCGGCTGGATCGGAGGCTTCTTCGGCATGGACGTCACCGCGTCGAGCGCCCGCACCCGGGAGCGGCTCGGCTGGACACCGACGGGCCCGACCCTCTTCGAGGACATCGCGGCCGGAGCCTACCCGCTGCCAGAGTGACCGCTCCTCGCTGAAGGAGCCCGGCGACCACGCCGGCAAGCACACCGACCAGGCACGCTGTGTGGGTGAGCTCGCCGACCGACCTGCGGCATGTAGCCGTCATCGCGCTGGCTCAGTGGGCGAAGGCCCAGCGGGTGGCGCCGTGTGGCTCGGCGCTGGCCACGCCTACGGCGGTGTGCAGCGTGAGGCGGTACAGGTGCCAGGGTGCGGGGCCCGCACTGGGCGCGCTGTACGGGGCCGTGAGCGCGTCGCCCTCCACCGAAGCCGGCCAGCCGCCCGCGCGGTACATGGCCGCCACACGCTCCAAGGTGGAGGAGTCAGTGACCCGGCGGGCCTCGCCCTCCAGCACCAGGTCGATGCCGCGCAAGCGTACCGACACACTGCACGCCGGGTTGGCCGCCAGGTTGCGCGACCTGCGCGTGCCCGGCCCGCCCGTGAAATACAGGGCCCCGTCCACCCAGACGGCCCCGACGCCCGCCGAGTGCGGCCGTCCGTCGGGCCGCACAGTCGCCACGAAGAACGTCAGGTCGGCTCCGGGTGTGTCGCTGGCGAGGACGTCACGCGGACGGCTCCAGGGCAGCTCCGCGGACCCGTATCGGTCGAGATTGTGAGTTGAGATCGGCTCGTTCATGGTGTCAGTCATACCTGTGCGTCGAACGAGTCGACCCCTGTTCGACACCTGGACCCGACGAAATTTCGCCTTTGCAGACCACCTCCTGGGATTCGCACGTGCGAACAGTGGCAACCGGCACGGCTCGCTGGTTTTCGCGGCGGCGGACCCGAGCTGCCCTCGTGCTCATCGGCGGATGCGCGCAATTCGGGAACGCGCTCGGCGGCAGATGTGCGCGTTGAGAGCGTGGAAGGTTCCCTCGGACACCCGTCCCCGCAAGGCAGTCGAGAGCGTCCGGGTCTTCGCGCTTGGGGCAGGCGGACAGGGCAACTGCGCTCTCTTGCTTGGGCGGCTCACGCAGCCGCACGTGAGGCAGGCGATCCGGTTGCCGCCGCCGCTCGCGCCGCGGCCTACGCGGGCGGCATTCCTGCGGCGCACGCTCGTACTCGGCGAGCTCGTACACCAGGCCGACCACGGCGTCCACATCGGACTCACGAACCCGGCGCACCCGTGGATCCGGCATCCTGCCACCTCATTCCAGTACCGGCGGCACGTTCAGCCGTTTGACCTGAGGCGCGCCACGCTCGTCGCCGAGCACCGAGATCGCCGCCGCATCGAGTCCGAAGTGGACCCCGCCGTCCGGTGGCATGCCCAGCCAGGTGGCCACCAGGACTCGGCTGAAGTGCCCGTGTCCCACCAGGATGACATCGCCGTCCGACAACGCCGCGCGTACCCGCTCGACCATCCGCGCCGCGCGGGAGCCGATCTGGGCCGCGGTCTCGCCGCCGGGGCAGGGGTGGGTCCACACCGTCCAGCCGGGTACGGTCTCGCGGATCTGCGGCGTCGACAGCCCCTCGTACTCGCCGTAGTCCCATTCGGCGAGGTCCTCGGTGACCATGCCGACGCTGAGCCCGGCGAGCTCGGCCGTGCGCAGCGCCCTGGTGCGCGGGCTCGCGGCCACCAGCGCGGGCGGCTCGGCGCCCCGCATCGCGCCGAGCATGCGGCCGGCGTCGCCCGCGCGGCGCTCCCCGGTGGGGGTGAGCGGGAGGTCGGTCCTGCCGGTGTGCCGGCCGGTGCGCGACCACTCGGTCTCGCCGTGCCGCAACAGGTACAGCGCGGTCATGTGGCATCTCCTGCCGGTCGTGGTTGGCTTGCCACCGTAAAGCAGGAGGCGGCCCGTGGCAGGACCGCACCGGCGACCGGCTCAGCGGCGGGTCGGGTCGGCCAGGGCGCCGGTGAGAAGTGGAGCCCATAGGCCGGCCGCACACGCCGCCGAGGTCGCCCCGGCCCTGGACGTCGAGCCGGCGTCGGTGCGGGTGCTCGGCCCGCACGTCGGCGGGGGCTTCGGCGGCAAGGCGTTCGTCTGGTCGCCGGTCCTGTTCGCCGCCGCGGCGGCCCGCAGGCTCGGCCGGCCGGTCAAGATCGCTGTCACCCGCGAGCAACTCCACACCGTCACCGGCCACGGCGCGGAGCTGACCCAGACGATCACCCTCGGCGCCGCCAGGGACGGCACCCTCGGCGCGGTGCGCTTCGACGCGATCTCCGAGCACGAGAGCGAGGATCCGGGCAACCGGGCGATCCTGAACTTCTACCGGATGCCCAACATCCACGTCGGACTCCGCTCGATGAGCCTGGACCTCCCGCAGCAGACGATCATGCGCGCGCCCGGCGACGAGGCCGGCTCGTTCGCCTACGCGTGCGCGATGGACGAGCTGGCCGGCCGGCTCGGCCTGGACCCGGTCGACCTTCGGCTGCGGAACTACCTCACGACGTCGTTGAAGGACGGGCTTCCGGTGTCCAGCAAGCATCTCGACGAGTGCTACCGGGTCGGCGCGCGCGAGTTCGGCTGGGCGGCGCGCCACCGGACGCCGGGGTCGGTCCGCGACGGCGACTGGTTCGTCGGGGTGGGGATGGCCACCGGCGTCTTCGGCGCCGACCTCGAGCGCCGCCCTCGGGGCGATCGGTTCCGGCGGCACGGCGACCGTGACCGCGGCGGTCCACGACACGGCGGCGACCGGGCGGATCGCCAACGCCAACCTCGCCGACTACCTGATCCCGGTCAACGCCGACATCCCGGGCATCGGCGTGCGGTTCCTCGACCACCCGGACCCGAACGTCTCCGCCGTCGGCGCCCGCGGTCTCGGCGAGCTCGGCACCATCGGGTCGGCGGCCGCGATCGCCAACGCCGTCCAACACGCCACCGGCATCCGCGTCCGCGACCTGCCGATCACGCCCGACAAGCTGCTCCGGTGAACGAGCTTGCGAGTGAATCATTGGTACAGGGCGAGCTTGCGAGTGGACATTGGTACGGAGCGGCTCACCCGCGTTCGCGCGACTCGATCCTGGCCATGTTCCGCTCGCCCCACTCGCCCAGCGGCAGCAGCGCCGTGTTGAGCGAGGCGCCGTAGTCGGTCATCGAGTAGTCCACCCGGGGCGGCACCTGGCGGTAGACCTCGCGGTGCACGAGCCCGTCGGCCTCCATCTGGCGTAGCTGCTGGATGAGCATCTTCTCGGTGATGCCGGAGACCAGCCGGCGCAGCTCGCCGAAGCGGCACGGGCCGTGCGCGTGCAGCGCCCAGAGGATGAGCGGCTTCCACTTGCCGCCGACGACGTCGATGGCGGCGTCCAGGCCGCAGCTGTACTCCCGCATTACTTACCTTTCGGTGAGTATTGCACTTTCAAGTCGGTACTCATTCATCGTAAAGCTTCGGCCGAAGATCGAGGCATGACTTCTGTGACCGTGCTCGGCCTGGGCAGGACGGGCCGCGCACTGGCCGGCGCGCTGCCCGCGCGGGTGCCGTCCTACCTCGACGGCGGCATCATGGCCATCCCGTCGATGATCGCCACGCCGGGTGCCGTGCTGCTCCACAGCGGCCCGCTTTCCTCGTTTCGTCGAGTGGCGGCCGGTGATCGAGCTCTTGTTGTCGGACCCCTCGGCTACGTTGCGCCCATGAGAGCAGCCGGCCCCCACGTCGCTGGTCCCTGACCCGACGGTGCAGACGGACCACCGCATCTGGTTCGACAGACTACGACCTGTGAGAAACGACGGTCGGCACGAGCCGAGCATGGAAGGGGATGGGGCCCGATGGGCTTCTGGGGCAGTTTCGTCGTCTGTCGCTCACTGGAGGAGCTCCCGGCGCTGATGCCGGCTCTCGAGGCCTTCGAGGTGGATCCGGCCGGTGACTTCGCGGAGCCGTGGCGTGTCTGGCGCGTGTGGACACGTACGCGCTCGTTGCCCGCGGACACCTTCGATGTGCTGACGGCGTCCTCGCGAGGGCCTGTCCTGATCGGAAAGATCGTGGCCAGCAGCGGCGCACAGGTCAGGGCGATCAGCGCACCCTCAGGTCCGTGGGAGACATACCTACACCTCGAGTCGCTCCTGAGCTACGTGGTCGTGCCGTGGGCCCCGTTCGACGAGGACGGCAACCCGTTGGATGACGACGCCCTCAAGGAACAGAATGCGAGGTACGAGCGTGAGGTAGCGGCTGTGCGGGAGGAACTCTTGGCGTCGGCGCACATGGGTATCGAGGCTGCCCGACGAGCGGCCTCCTGGGCACGCGACGCCGGTCTGGTACCGGCACCCGACGACGATCTCAGGCGAGTCCTCGACAGCCGGTCGGTGTTCGTCGAGGAGACCTTCTTCGAACTCCTGCGCCGGCTCGGGTTGCCCGAGGTTCGCGAGAAGTGAACAGAAGCCTCCGCACAGCCGTTCGTCGCCGACCAGGGCCGGTGTAGAGCATCAGGACATGCCGGCCGCTTCATGGCGCCGCCGGCCTTGGCGACAACGAGAAACGGCGCCCACCACGGAAGGTGTCTCCGCTGGTCAGCGCCGTTCTCAGGCCTTGGCCTCAGCCGCTCTTGGTCTCCCAGAAGATCTTGTCGATCTCGGCGATCAGGTCCAGCAGCTCCTGACCCTTGGCCGGGTCCATGGAGCCCTTGGTCCCGGCCGCGCCCGCGGCCTTCGTGGCCTTGTTGACCAGTTCGTGCAGCTGCGGGTACTTCTCGAAGTGCGGTGGCTTGAAGTAGTCCGTCCACAGGACCCACAGGTGGTGCTTCACCAGCTCGCTGCGCTGCTCCGCGATGAGGATCGCGCGCGTGCGGAACTCCGGGTCCTCGTTGTCCTGGTACTTCTGCTGGATGGCCTTCACCGACTCGGCCTCGATGCGGGCCTGCGCCGGGTCGTACACACCGCAGGGGAGGTCGCAGTGTGCGGTGGCCTCCAGGCGTGGGCCGAGAATGCGCGACAGGAGTCGCATCTTTCCTCCTGAACAGGTTGACGCTCCGACGGTTTGGACACTACTCCCGGCATGCTGTGCGGACACGGCGGAGGTGATCTGACTGAACCGGCTCGGCTGGCTGCCCTACCGGCGCATTCGGGTGCGTGGCCCCTCGATGGCGCCGACGCTCAGGGACGGCGACGTCGTGCTCGCGCGGCGCGGCAGCCGGGCTCGACCGGGCGACATGGTGGTGGTCACGTGGGGGACCCGACCCGGGCAGCTGTCGATCAAGCGGGCGGTCCGGCCGGAACAGGGCGGCTGGTTCGTCGTCGGCGACAACGACCTCGCCTCGACCGACTCCCGAGAGCTCGGTGCCGCGGCCGTCCACGGTGTGATCACCTGGCGCGTGTGGCCCCGGCCGAAGAAGCTAGGCCGACCGTAGCCGTCGGTACAGGTCCAGGCAGTCGGCGTACCGGGGGAGCAGGCCGGCCTTCTCCGCCTCGGCGAGCCCCGGCGCGGCCCTGTCCTTGTCCGACATGATCACCTCGATGTCCGCGGGCCAGGGCAGGTCGAGCGCCGGGTCCAGCGGGTTGAGACCGTGCTCGCCGGCCGGGTCGTAGCCGGTGGAGCAGAGATACGAGACGACCGTGTCGTCCTCGAGCGCCATGATCCCGTGCGCCACGCCCTCCGGCATGTACACGGCCCGGAAGTCGACCGGGTCCAGCCGCACCGCGTCCCACCGGCCGAACGTCGGCGACCCGACCCGGATGTCGACGACGATGTCGAGGAGGGCGCCCTGCGGGCAGTGGACGTACTTCGCCTGGCTGGGCGGGACGTCGGCGAAGTGCAGGCCGCGGATGGTGCCGCGGCGTGACTTGCTGTGGTTGGTCTGCGCGATCCGCAACGGGTGCCCGACGGCCTTGACGAACGGCTCCTCGAGATACGGGCAGACGAACAGCCCGCGGTCGTCGGGGAACACCCGGGGGGTGAACTCGAACGCGCCCGGTACCGCCAGTTCCCGCACATCCATGTGACGCACAGTACTGGCCCCGGCCGGTCACCCCGGTCGGCGGACCTGTCACACTGTGGTCACCGCAGCGTCCGCGGTTGCCCGCCAACAATCCGCGGGTGGCCGACCGGCCGGCAGTCGAGATGCGTCGACAACACCCGATCGATGCTCCATCACGCCGCGACCCCGCGGGGCTACTTTCTGTTCCCCCCGCTTCGGCCCGTTGGAGGGACGCAATGACCACCGTGAACGACCCGCTCGTGCAGCCCGACCTGAACGCTCCCGTCACCGACGACGAGATCTTCCGAGCCCACGAGGGCGGCAAGCTCGACGTCGCGGTGACCAGCCCGATCGCCGACCCGCGCGCGCTGTCGATCGTCTACACCCCCGGCGTGGCCAAGGTCAGCCGGGCGATCGCCGAGGACGCGGAGCTGGCGAAGAAGTACACCTGGACCAACCGCCTCGTCGCCGTGGTCAGCGACGGCACCGCCGTGCTGGGCCTCGGCGACATCGGCGCCCGCGCCGCGCTCCCGGTCATGGAGGGCAAGTCCGCGCTGTTCAAGACCTTCGGCGGGCTCAACTCGATCCCGCTGGTGCTCGACACCACCGACGTCGACGAGATCGTCGAGACCGTCGTGCGGCTGCGCCCGTCCTTCGGCGCGGTCAACCTCGAGGACATCGCCGCGCCGCGGTGCTTCGAGATCGAGAAGCGGCTCATCGAGGCGCTGGACTGCCCGGTCATGCACGACGACCAGCACGGCACCGCGATCATCCTGCTGGCCGCGCTGCGCGGCGCCAACACCGTGCTCGACCGGCCGATCGAGAACGAGCGGATCGTCATCGCGGGCGCCGGCGCGTCCGGCGTGGCCTGCGCGAACTTCCTGCTCTCCGCCGGGGCCGGCGAGGTCGTCGTGGTCGACTCGCGGGGCATCATCCACGAGGGCCGCGAGGGGCTGAACCCGGTGAAGGCCGAGCTCGCCACCCGCACGAACAGCGCCGGCCTCACCGGCGGGCTGGCCGAGGCGATCGACGGCGCGGACGTGTTCGTCGGCCTGTCCGGCTCGACCGTGCCGGAGGACCTGATCGCGACGATGGCACCGAAGTCGATCGTGTTCGCGCTGTCGAACCCCGACCCGGAGATCCACCCGGACGTGGCACGCCGGCATGCCGCGATCGTGGCGACCGGCCGAAGCGACTTCCCCAACCAGATCAACAACTCGCTGGCGTTCCCCGGCGTGTTCCGCGGGGCGCTCGACGCGGGCGCGCGGCGGATCACCGAGCGGATGAAGATGGCCGCCTCGGACGCCATCGCGGCGGTCGCGGCGGAGGATCTCTCGGCCGACTACATCGTGCCCAGCGGCGTCGACCCGCGGGTCGCGCCCGAGGTCGCGGCGGCAGTCGCACAGGCGGCCAGGGAGGACGGGGTAGCCTGAGCGTCGGCGGGAAGATCGGCGGCTACGCCCGGCCCGCCGGCATGCGGGCGAGAGGATGGCGCGGTGGCCGAGCATGTCGTGCGTACCGGCTTGCCCACGAATGAGGTGCCGGCCGGCGAGTTAGGCATGCCCGAGCTCGACGCCGCCGGCTTCGAACCACCGCTGGTCAACCACGTCACCAACGACGTGACCAGGCGCTTCCCGATCACCGACGCCGAGGATCTCGCCGAGCTCGGGCTGTGGAGCGTCGACATCGAGGCCGGTCACGCCCACTTCTCCGCGGGCCTGCGGGTGCTGTGCGGGTTACCCGACGACTGCACGGTCACCGACGCGATCGGCATGGTGCACGCCGAGGACCATGCGCTGCTGGCCGAGTTCCGGGCCGGCCTCCACACGCCGGACGGGCAGCCCGCCGAGATCGAGGTTCGGGACGCGGCCGGCCGGCGCACCTTCCAGCTCCGCGCCCGCTCCGAGCTCGACGCCGCCGGCCGCGTGGTGCGCGTCCGGGGCATCGTCCAGGACGTCACCCGGTTCCGCGAGGTCGAGCGGCGGGCGAGCCAGGACCGGCGGCTGTTCGGCGACGCGCAGCGGGTGGCCCGCCTGGGCACCTGGGAGTGGAACACCGCGACCGGCGAGTGCGTGTGGTCGTCGATGCTCTGCGAGCTGTTCGGGATCGACCCCGACACCCCGGTCACTTACACCGAGTACCTGAGCTTCGTGCACCCCGACGACCGCGCCTGGGTCGACGAGCGGTGGCGCGAGCTCGCCACCGACGGCCGGCCGATCGAGGTGGAGCACCGGGTGGTGCGGCCGGACGGCGCGCGCCGGGTGTTCAACTGCCGGGGCGCCGCGTTCGACCGTGGCGGCCAGATCATGATCGGCACCGCGCTGGACGTCACCGAGCAGCGCTACACCGAGACCCGGATGATGCGCTCGTCGCAGCGGTTCTCCGACCTCGTCGCCATCGCGCCGGTCGGCATCGGGCTGTTCGACGAGACCGAGCGGCTGGTCGACGCCAACGAGGCACTGTGCCGGCTGCTCGAGATGGACCTCGAGCGGCTGCGCGGCCAGGCCGCCGCCGAGCTCGCCCACCCCACCGACCGCGCCGAGTCGCTGCTCGGCGTCCTCGACGAGAGCCGGCGCGCACGCACCGCCGCCGACCTGCGGGCGGGTCAGCGGGTGCTCGTCACCGCGTCGGGCAAGCCGGTGTACTGCGAGCTCGGCGTCACCGAGTCGGTCGCCGACGACGGCCGGCGGTTCTGGCTCGTGGTGTTCTCCGACGTCACCGACCGGCGCCGGGCCGCGGAGCGGCTGCGCTACCAGGCCACCCACGACGAGCTCACCGGCCTGCCGGGGCGCGCCGCGGTCAACGAGCTGCTTGGCCAGCTGCTGGGCGGGCCCGAGGCCGACGCCGTCGCGCTGCTGTTCTGCGACGTCGACAACTTCAAGCGGGTCAACGACTCCCTCGGCCACGACGTCGGCGACGAGCTGATCATCGCGCTGGCCCGCAGGCTCGAGCGTGGGCTGCCGCCGTCCTGCACGCCGGCCCGCATGTCCGGCGACGAGTACGTGGTCATCTGCTCGGACGTGCACGAGGTCGGCGGCGTCGAGGCGCTCGCCAACCGGGTCGCCCGGCTGCTGCGGACCGCGGTGCCGGTGCGCGGCCAGCTGCTGCGGGTGTCGGCCACGATCGGCGCGGCGGTCCCGAGCGGATCGGACACGTCCGCGGCCGACCTGCTGCGCTTCGCCGACGCGGCGATGTTCAACGCCAAGCGGCAGGGCACCGGGCGGGTGTCGCTGGCCAACGCCGAGCTGATCAAGAACGCGAACAGCCAGATGCTGCTCGAGGGCCAACTGCGGGACGCGATCTCGGGTGACGGCCTGGTGCTGCACTACCAGCCGGTGGTCGGGCCGGACGGCACGATCCTGTCCGCGGAGGCGCTGGTGCGCTGGCCGCACCCGGAGCGCGGGCTGCTCGCCCCCGGCGAGTTCCTGCCGGTCGCCGAGCAGGGCGACCTGATGCGCGAGCTGGACCGGTGGGTGCTGCGCACCGCGCTGGGCGAGGCGGCGAAGTGGCCGATGCTCGCCGGCGGCGTGCTCGGTGGCGGTCCTGGCGTGGCGGTCAACCTGGCCGGGCTCGTGCCGGGCGACCCGGAGTTCGTCGAGATCGTGTCCGCGGTCGTGGCCGAGACCGGCATCGCCTGGGACCGGGTGGTGCTGGAGCTGGTGGAGACCAGCCTGATCGACCTGCCGTCCCGCACCCGCTCGACGATGGCCGAGCTCGCCGACCGGGGCGTCCGGTTCGCCGTGGACGACTTCGGCACGGGCTACTCGTCGCTGGCGCGGCTCAAGGAGCTGCCGGCACAGATCATCAAGATCGACCGCGCGTTCGTGTCCGGCGTCGCCACCGAGGCGGCCGATTTCGCCGTGGTGCGGGCGCTGGTCGACATGGCCCGCGCGATGGGCCGCGCGTGCGTGGCGGAGGGCGTGGAGAACGAGTCGCAGTTCCATGTGCTGCGCAGCTTCGGGGTCGAGGCCTACCAGGGTTGGCTGCTGTCCCGGCCGGTGCCGGCCGCCGAGTTCCACGAGCTGCTGCAGCTGGGTCCGCTGCACGTCCCCACCGGCTCCTGAGCGCGCTCGCCGGCTTCGAGATCGTCTCGACTTGGCAACGACTGGGCCGGTCGGCGCAACCCGATGGGCCGGGTGGCCGCCGCCAGATGTTGAGAAGCCCTGCCGTTGTCGGTCCCAGGGGCTAAGGTCGGGCGGACCTACGCGCGGCCGGCAGGTGGCCGTCTCGACCTGAGGAGTCTCGAGGGTGATCGAGTTCCAGGCCGTGACCAAGACGTACCCGGACGGCACCGTCGCCGTGGACGACCTCGACCTCACGGTGGACGAGGGCCGGATCACCGTGTTCGTCGGGCCGTCCGGCTGTGGCAAGACGACCTCGCTGCGGATGATCAACCGGATGATCGACCCGACCGGTGGCTCGATCCTGTTGGACGGCAAGGACATTCGCGAGTCCGACCCGCCACTTCTTCGTCGCGGCATCGGGTACGTCATCCAGCACGCGGGACTTTTCCCGCACCGCACCGTGCTGGACAACGTGGCCACGGTCCCGCTGCTCACCGGCGCCGGCAAGCGCGCGGCCCGCACCAGGGCGGCCGAGCTGCTCGAGCTGGTCGGGCTGCCGACGGGGCTCACCAGGCGCTACCCGGCCCAGCTCTCCGGCGGCCAGCAGCAGCGCGTCGGCGTCGCGCGAGCGCTCGCGGCCGACCCGCCGTGCTGCTCATGGACGAGCCGTTCAGCGCGGTCGACCCCATCGTGCGTGACGACCTGCAGCAGCAGCTGCTGCGCCTGCAGTCCGAACTGGACAAGACGATCGTGTTCGTCACCCACGACATCGACGAGGCCATCAAGCTCGGCGACAAGGTCGCGGTGTTCCGGGTCGGCGGCCGGCTCGCGCAGTACGACACCCCGTCGGCGCTGCTCGCCAAGCCGTCGGACGACTTCGTGTCCGCGTTCGTCGGGCGCGACCGCGGCTACCGCGCGCTCGGCTTCCTCACCGCGGACGGCATTCCCGTCGGTCCGGTCGCCACGGTGCAGGTCGGCGAGCCCTCGGCGCAGGCCCGCGGCTCGCTCACCGACGGCTGGGCGATCGTCGTCGACGCGGAGAACAAGCCGCTCGGCTGGGCCTCCGCCGACCTTCTGTCCACAGTGGACGAGGTGGCCGCGGACGACCTGGTCTCCGGCGGCTCACTGTTCGAAGTGGACTCCGGGGCGGGTGGCACGGCCGGCTCGCTGCGCAACGCGCTGGACGCCGCGCTCAGCTCGCCGGCCGCGGTCGGCATCGCGGTCGACAAGCAGGGCGCGGTCGTCGGCGGCGTCACCGCGGACACCGTGCTGTCCGCGCTGGCCGCCGCGCGGCGCTCGGGCGAGGTGCCCACGTGAACGTCGACTGGCCGTGGCCATGGCTGGATCGCAACTGGGACAAGATCGCCGAGGCCACCGGGGAGCACCTCTACCTGGCGCTCCTGCCGGTCCTCGTGGGCCTGCTGATCGCCATCCCGCTCGGCTGGGCGGCGTCGCGCTGGACGCTCGCGCGCGGGATCCTGGTGCCGCTCGCCGGAGTGCTCTACACGATCCCGTCGCTGGCGCTCATCACGTTGGTGCCGCTGCTCATCGGCACCCGGATCATCGACCCGCTCAACGTGCAGGTGCCGCTCGCGATCTACACCATCGCGCTGCTGGTCCGCTCGGTGTCCGACGCGCTGCTCGCGGTGCCCGGCGACGTCACCGCGGCGGCCACGGCCGTCGGGTACCGGCCGCTGCGCAGGTTCCTCACGGTCGAGCTGCCGCTGGCCATCCCGGTGATCATCGCCGGGCTCCGGGTCGCGGTGGTGTCCGCGATGAGCCTCGCGTCGGTCGGCGCGCTGATCGGCATCGGCGGGCTCGGTGGGCTGATCACCGAGGGCTTCCGGCGCAACAACGCGGTGGAGATGGTCGTCGCGATCGCCCTGATCGTAGTGATCGCGCTCGTGATCGACGCGTTCCTGCTGCTGGTCGGCAAGGTGCTCACGCCGTGGACCAGGGCCCAGCGCGGGACGCGGGTGTCCGCGTGAACTCCGCGTTCAGCTGGCTCTTCGACCCGGACCACTGGAGCGGGCCGGAGGGCTTCCCCACCCGGACCCTCGAGCATCTCGGGTACACCGCGCTCGCCGTGTTGATCGCCGCGGCGATCGCGGTCCCGCTCGGGGCGATCGTCGGGCACACCGGCCGCGGCACGTTCCTCGTCGCGGGGCTGTCCAACTGGCTGCGTGCGCTGCCGGAGCTCGGTCTGCTGACGCTGCTGGTGCTGCTCACCTACGTCGGCCTGCTGCCGGTGGTGGTCTCGCTGGTCATCCTGGCCATCCCGCCGGTGGTCGCGGGCACCTACGCGGGCGTGCGCAACGTGGACGCGTCCGTCGTGGACGCCGCGCGCGGGATGGGCATGCGTGAGTCGCACGTGTTGTTCAAGGTCGAGCTGCCCAACGCGCTCCCGCTGATCCTGGGTGGGGTCCGCTCGGCGACCCTGCAGGTGATCGCGACCGCGACCATCGCCGCGTACGTGTCGCTGGGCGGGCTCGGCCGGTACGTGATCGACGGCAACAACTCGGGTGCCGGCTCCCCGGACGGCTACCCGCAGATGGCCGCGGGCGCCATCGCGATCGCGGTGCTGGCGCTGGTCGTCGAAGGAGTGCTCGTGCTCGTGCAGCGGATGGCCGTGTCGCCGGGGCTGCGCAACGCGGCCACTCGCAAGCGCGCCGCACGCATCTGGCGGCGGCCGACACCGGATTTGGTCAAGTAGAGAGATCACATGAGGAGACTTGGGATGAAGCGCGTACTCGCCGGTGTGGCGACCGCTGTGGCGGCGGCGCTGACGCTGACGGCTTGTGGCAACTCGGATCCGCTCGCGGAGGACGACTCCGACTCCGGCAGCGGCGGTTCCAGCGAGACGATTTCGGTCGGGTCGGCCAACTTCCCCGAGAGCCAGCTGCTCGCGGAGATCTACGCGCAGGCCCTGGAGGCCAAGGGCGTGACGGTGTCGCGGGAGTTCGACCTCGGTAGCCGGGAGAAGTACTTCGACGGGCTCAAGGACGGGTCGATCGACCTCATTCCGGAGTACACCGGCGTGCTGCTGCAGTTCATCAACAAGGAGGCCGAGGAGACCTCGCCGGACGAGGTGTACGCGGCGCTGCAGAAGGTGCTGCCCGCCAACCTGACCGTGCTGGACAAGGCGGCGGCCGAGGACAAGGACGCTGTGGTGGTCACCAAGGAGACCGCCGACAAGTGGAGCCTGAAGTCCATCGAGGACCTGGCGCCGCACTGCGCGGAGTCCGTGTTCGGTGCCGCGCCTGAGTTCAAGACGCGGCCGGACGGGATCCCCGGCATCGAGGCCACCTACAACTGCACGTTCAAGAGCTTCAGCTCCCTGGAGCCGGGCGCGATCACGACGAAGGCACTGCTCGACGGGACCGTCCAGGCGGCCGACATCTTCACGACGGACGCCGCCATCGAGGCGAACGGCCTGGTCGTGCTGGAGGACCCGAAGAACAACTTCGCCGCGCAGAACGTCGTGCCGCTGGTGAACAAGGACAAGGCGAGCGACACGGTGAAGGAGGCGTTGAACGCGATCTCGGCGAAGCTGGACACGGACACGCTGCTGGACCTGAACGCGCGCCTGAACGCGCCGGACAAGCCGGACTACGCCGACGTCGCCGAGGAATGGCTGGGCGAGATCGGCGCTTAACCCCGCGAGTCCCCCGTTCGCGACCCGCGAGTCCCCCGTTCCCGACGATCCGGAACGGGGGACTCGCCGGTTCTGGGAGGGGGACTCGCGGTGCCGCCGATGCGGGCGCTCAGCTCGGCGGCGGCGCGCAGGGTCTCGGTGGCCAGGTCGGGCCAGGTCTCGTCGCATTCGGGTTCGCACTCGTGTCGGAACGTGGTGCTGATGGCCGCGATCGGGTGGCCGGTGTGGTCCGCCACCGGCGCCGCCACCGACGCGAAGCCGGACGTCACGTAGCCGTCCTCGACCGCCCAGCCCCGCTGCCGGCCGGCGGTGAGCAGCCGGCGCAGGTCGGGCAGGTGGACGGGCCCACGCCCGGTCCGGTTGACGAAACTCTCCCGGCTGGGGAACAGCGCGCGCACCTGCGCCGCCGGCAGCAACCCCAGCATGGCCCGGCCGGACGCCGGCAGCTGCGCCGGCAACCGCACCCCGACGTCGGTCACCACGGTGGCGTGCGGGTGCGGCGCCTGCTCGCGGAGCAGGTACAAGGTCTCCCTCCCATGGAGAATCCCCAGGTGGGCGGTGTGCCCGGTGCGTGCGATGAGCGAGCGCAGCACCGGGCGTGCCAGTCGCTCCAGTGGGTCGTGCCGTAGGTACGCCGACCCCAGCTCGAAGGCGGCCAGGCCGAGCCCGTACCGCCGCTCCTCCGGCAGGTGGGTGACGAAACCGGCCGCGACCAGCTCGGCCAGCAGGTGGTAGGTCGAGGATCGTGGTAGGCCGAGCTCGCGGGCCAGGGCACCGGCGGTGACCGGCCCGGCGCGGGTCGCAAGGAGTTGGAGCACCGCGAGCCCGCGGCGCAGCGCCGGCACGTCGCTACTGGTTCCCACGTGGACAGTTTGCGATGTCAGACCAGCGCCGCGGACACCGGGTCATCTAGTCGCCGCATGCCCTGAACGACGCGCTGAGGACGTTCAGCGTCCCGAACGACGCGTTCGGGGCATCGGCACGGAGCTGAGGTAATCCCGTCTGGGATACCAGACCAACTCCGGCCGCCCCGGCTCGTGCGTGAGCCATCGCCGGGTTGTGATGTACGTATGCGACAGGTGGTTGTGGACGGCGGGGCGCTGACCCGCGAACAGGTCGTCGCGGTCGCCCGCGGCGGCGCGCGCGTCACCCTCGGCGCGGCCGCGCTCGACGAGGTGACCAAGAGCCGCGCGCACATCGAACGGCTCGCCGGCGCCGAGACACCGACCTACGGCGTCTCCACCGGCTTCGGTGCGCTCGCCACCCGCCACATCCCACCCGACCGGCGCGCCGCCCTGCAACGCTCGCTGATCCGCTCGCACGCGGCGGGCGCCGGCCAGCCGGTCGAGCCCGAGGTCGTCCGCGCGCTCATGCTCCTGCGCCTCCGCACGCTCGCCACCGGCCGCACGGGTGTCCGGCCGTCCACCGTGGAGGCGCTGGCGAAGATCCTCAACGCCGGCATCGTCCCGGTTGTAGCTGAGTACGGCTCGCTCGGCTGCTCCGGCGACCTCGCCCCGCTCTCCGCGGTCGCGCTCGCACTCATGGGCGAGGGCGAGGTCATCGAGGACGGTGCGACGCGAAGCGCAGGGGACGCCCTACGCGCGAGCGGGATCGAACCGGTCACGCTGGCCGAGAAGGAAGGCCTCGCGCTCATCAACGGCACCGACGGCATGCTCGGCATGCTGGTCATGGCCCTTGCCGACCTCACCAAGCTCCTCGACATCGCCGACCTCACCGCGGCAATGAGCGTCGAGGCCCTCCTCGGCACCGACCGCGTGTTCAGCGACGACCTGCAGCCCTGCGGCCCCACCCCGGGCAGGCGACGTCCGCCGCACGCATCACCGCTTTGTTGCGCGGGTCGGCCATCGTCGAGAGCCACCGCGGGCCCGACTGCAACCGCGTCCAGGACGCCTACTCGCTGCGTTGCGCCCCGCAGGTCCACGGCGCCGCCCGCGACACGGTGTCCTATGTGGAGACCGTGGCCGACCGCGAGCTCGCGGCGGCCATCGACAACCCCGTCGTGCTGCCCGACGGCCGGGTCGAGTCCAACGGCAACTTCCACGGCGCGCCCATCGCCTACCCGCTCGACTTCCTCGCCATCCCCGTCGCCGACGTCGCGAGCATGGCCGAGCGGCGAACCGACCGGATGCTCGACGCGACCCGCAGCCACGGCCTGCCGCCGTTCCTGGCCGACGACCCCGGCGTCGACTCCGGCCACATGATCGCCCAGTACACCCAGGCCGCGATCGTCTCCGAGCTCAAGCGGCTCGCCGTGCCCGCGTCGGTCGACTCGATCCCCAGCTCGGCCATGCAGGAGGACCACGTGTCCATGGGCTGGTCCGCCGCTCGCAAGCTCCGCAAGGCGGTCGACGGGCTCACCACCGTGCTCGCGATCGAGCTCCTCACCGCCGCCCGCGCCCTGGACCTCCGGGCGCCGCTCACCCCGGCGCCCGCCACCGCGCGGGTCGTCGCCGAGTTGCGGAAGAAGGTGCGCGGACCGGGCCAGGACCGCCACCTCGCCCCCGAGATCGCCGCCGCCGAAGCCCTTGTCCGGGAAGGAAACCTGCCATGACATCGCATGACCCGAGCGGCCGCCAGCCGCACCCAAGGGGAACGAAGCGCAACCCAGCCACAAGTACGTCCCGAACTGAACATCATCAACCCACGGTGACCAAGACTTTTGAATCCGGGGAGGCGGGCCAGCCATGACCAGTCCAGGCCCCCGTCCCGTTCGCGCCGCCAGAGGCACGACGTTGACCGCACGCAACTGGCAGACCGAAGCGGCGCTGCGCATGTTCCACAACAACCTCGATCCAGAGGTGGCCGAGCGGCCCGACGACCTCGTCGTCTACGGCGGCACCGGCAAGGCGGCCCGCAACTGGGCGAGCTTCGAGGCGATCACCCGCGAGCTGACCGACCTGAGACAGGACGAGACGCTGCTCGTCCAGTCCGGCAAGCCGGTCGGCGTCATGCGCACGCACGAGTGGGCGCCGCGGGTGCTGATCGCCAACTCCAACCTCGTCGGCGACTGGGCGACCTGGCCCGAGTTCCGCAGGCTGGAGTCGTTGGGGCTGACCATGTACGGCCAGATGACCGCGGGATCGTGGATCTACATCGGCACCCAGGGCATCCTGCAGGGCACCTACGAGACCTTCGCCGCGGTGGCCCGCAAACGGTTCGCGGGCAGTCTCAGGGGGACACTCACGCTCACCGCCGGCCTCGGCGGCATGGGCGGCGCGCAACCCCTTGCCATCACGATGAACGAGGGCGTCGCGCTGTGCGTCGAGGTCGACCCCGCCCGCGCTCGGCGCCGGCTCGAGACCGGCTACCTCGACGAGATCGCCGACGACCTGGACGACGCGGTCCGCCGGGTCGAGACGGCCAAGAAGGAAGGCCGCGCGCTCTCCGTCGCGGTCATCGGGAACGCCGCCGAGACCGTGCCCGAGCTGCTCCGCCGGGGCGTCGAGATCGACATCGTCACCGACCAGACGTCCGCGCACGACCCGTTGGCGTACCTGCCGAAGGGCGTTGAGCTGGACGACTGGCACGACTACGCGGCCAAGAAGCCCGACGAGTTCACCGACCGGTCCCGCGACTCGATGGCCGAGCACGTCGACGCGATGGTCGGCTTCCTCGACGCCGGCGCCGAGGTGTTCGACTACGGCAACTCGATCCGCGGCGAGGCCAGGCTCGGCGGCAGCGAGCGGGCGTTCGACTTCCCCGGCTTCGTGCCGGCCTACATCCGGCCGATGTTCTGCGAGGGCATGGGTCCGTTCCGGTGGGCCGCGCTGTCCGGTGACCCCGCCGACATCGCCGCGACCGACCGCGCGATCCTGGACCTGTTCCCGGAGAACGAGTCCCTGGCTCGTTGGATCCGGCTGGCCGGTGAACGCGTTGCGTTCCAAGGACTTCCGGCGCGGATCTGCTGGCTCGGCTACGGCGAGCGGCACCTCGCCGGCATGCGGTTCAACGAGCTGGTCGCGAGCGGCGAGCTGTCCGCGCCGGTCGTGATCGGCCGCGACCACCTCGACTGCGGCTCGGTCGCCTCGCCGTACCGGGAGACCGAGGCGATGGCCGACGGCTCCGACGCGATCGCCGACTGGCCGCTGCTCAACGCCATGGTCAACACCGCGTCCGGCGCGAGCTGGGTGTCCATCCACCACGGCGGCGGGGTCGGTATGGGCCGGTCCATCCACGCCGGCCAGGTCACCGTCGCCGACGGCACGCCGCTCGCCGGTCAGAAGATCGAGCGGGTGCTCACCAACGACCCCGGCATGGGCGTCATCCGGCACGTCGACGCGGGCTACGACCGGGCCGACGAGGTGGCCGCCGAGCGCGGCGTCCGAGTGCCGATGCCCTGAACGACGCGTTCAGGACGTCGAACGCCCCGAGCGCGTCGTTCAGGGCATGAAGGGAGCGCGATGAGCACGGCTGACGGGCTGCTGGCGGCGATCGACGGCGTCGGCGCGGACCGCAGGCGCGGCGGCTTCTCCCGGCACGGCTTCGACCGGGCCGAGCTCGAGCTCCGCGAGTGGTTCGTCGGCGAGGCCGAGCGGCGCGGCCTCGCCGTGCGGACCGACCGCAACGGCAACGTGTGGGCGTGGTGGGGCGCGCCGGGGCCGGACGCGGTGGTCACCGGCAGCCACCTCGACTCGGTGCCCGGCGGCGGCGCGTTCGACGGCCCGCTCGGCGTGACGACCGCGCTGGCCGCGGTGGACCTGTTGCGCGCCAACTGGTTCGTCCCTGCCAGACCGCTGGCGATCGTCGTGTTCGCCGAGGAGGAGGGCGGCCGGTTCGGCGTGCCGTGCCTGGGCTCGCGGCTGCTCACCGGCGCGATCGACCCGGACGCCGCCCGCCGGCTCACCGACGCCGACGGGGTGTCGCTCGCCGAGGCGGTGGCCGAGGCCGGGCTCCAGCCGGCGCGGCTCGGCCGGGACGACGAGGCGCTGGGCCTGGTCGGCCGGTTCGTCGAGCTGCACGTCGAGCAGGGCCGCGGGCTGGTCGACCTCGGCGCGCCGGTCGGCCTGGCGAGCTCGATCCTCGCGCACGGGCGGTGGCGCTTCCGGTTCACCGGCGAGGGAAACCACGCCGGTGCCACGCTCATCGGCGACCGGCGCGACCCGATGCTGCCGGCGTCCGCGCTGGTCCTGGCCGCCCGCCGGGCCGCGTCCGGTGTGGACGGCGCACGCGCCACCGTCGGCCGGCTGGTGCCCAACCCCGGCGGCGCCAACGTCATCGCGTCCACAGTGGACCTCTGGCTGGACGCGCGGGCCGGCGACGACGCGGGGACCCGCGCGGTGGTGGGGGAGATCAGCGCGGCGGCGGTCTCGGCGGCCGCCGACGAGGGGTGCACCGTGGCGGTCACCGAGGAGTCCTACGGCGACACCGTGCACTTCGACGCGGCGCTTCGCGACGAGCTGTCCGGTGTGCTCGGGGACGTGCCGGTGCTGGCGACCGGCGCCGGGCACGACGCCGGGATCCTCGCGGCCCGGGTTCCGACCGCGATGCTGTTCGTGCGCAACCCGACCGGGGTGAGCCACGCACCGGCCGAGCACGCGGAGGCGGCCGACTGCACGGCGGGCGTGGTGGCGCTCGCCACCGTGCTGGAACGGCTGGCCGGATGACGACCTACTGGTGCGAGCACGCCTGGCTGCCCGGCGGTCTCCTGGCCGGCGTGCTCGTCGACGCCACGGACACGATCACCGCCGTGTCCACTGTGGACGCGGCGCCGGCCGGTGCCGAGCGGCTGTCCGGGGTCGTGCTGCCCGGGTTCGCCAACGCGCACTCGCACGCGTTCCACCGGGCACTGCGCGGCCGCACGCACGCCGACGGCGGCACGTTCTGGACCTGGCGGACCGCGATGTACCGGCTGGCCGCCCGCCTCGACCCGGACCGCTACCTGACGCTGGCGCGCGCGGTGTACGCGGAGATGGCCGTGGCCGGGGTGACCTGCGTCGGCGAGTTCCACTACGTGCACCATCCCGCGGGCGGCGGGCGCTACGCCGACCCGAACGCGATGGGCGAGGCGCTGCGCCAGGCCGCCGCCGACGCCGGCATCCGGATGACCCTGCTGGACACCTGCTACCTGGCGGGCGGCATCGACACGCCGATCGCGCCCGAGCAGGCCCGGTTCTCCGACGGTTCGGTGGCGGCGTGGGCGGACCGGATCGCCGGCCAGCGCGACGCGCCGCACGCGCGGGTCGGCGCGGCGATCCACTCGGTGCGGGCCGTGCCGCGCGCGGACCTCGCCGGCGCCGTCGAGGCCGCGGGCGCTCGGCCGCTGCACGTCCACCTGTCCGAACAACCGGCCGAGAACGAGGCCTGCGCCGCCGCGTACGGCCGCACGCCGACCGAGCTCCTGCACGAGGCCGGCGCGCTCACCCCACGCACGACCGCCGTGCACGCCACCCATCTGTCCACTCAGGACATCAAGCTGCTCGGCGGCGCGCACACCGGGGTGTGCTTCTGCCCGACCACCGAGGCGGACCTGGCCGACGGCATCGGGCCGGCGCGCGAGCTGGTCGACGCCGGCGCGCCGCTGTCGCTGGGCAGCGACCAGCACGCCGTGGTGGATCCGCTGCTGGAGGCGCGTGCCCTGGAGCACGGGGAGCGGCTGCGGACCGGCGAGCGCGGTCGGTTCGGCCCGCGCGAGCTGGTCGAGGCGCTGACCTCGGCCGGGCACGCGGCGCTGGGTTGGCCCGGCGGCCTGCTCGCGCCCGGCGCGCCCGCGGACCTGGTCGCGGTGCGTGTGGACAGCGTGCGGACCGCCGGGTGCCGGCCGGACCAGGTGGTGCTCGCTGCCACGGCGGCCGACGTGCACACGGTCGTCGCCGGTGGGCGGGTCGTGGCGCGGGACGGGCGGCACGAGCGGCTCGGCGCCGTGGGCCCCCTGCTGGCGTCGGCGATCGAGGAGTTGTGGGCATGAGCGAGCGTGCGAGCGAATCAGTGTCACAGGGCGACCGCGAGCGGCTCGACCGAGCCTGCGAGGGGGAGTCTTGAGCGAGCTTGCGAGCGAATCAGTGTCACAGGGCGAGCGTGCGAGCGAACCAATGTCACAGGGTCACCGCGTGAGTGTGCTGATCACCGGCATTGGGGAGCTGACCACCAACGACGAGTTCGACCGGCGCGGCGGCGCGGCACTCGTGCTCGACGGCGAGCGGGTGGCCTGGGTCGGACCGGCCGCGGCCGCGCCGGAGGCCGACGAGCGGGTCGACGTCGGCGGCCGGGCGGTCCTGCCCGGGTGGGTCGACAGCCACACCCACCTGGTGTTCGCGGGCGACCGGACCGCCGAGTTCGCCGCGCGGATGGCCGGGAAGCCCTACACCGCGGGCGGCATCGCCGTCACCGTCGAGGCCACCCGGGCCGCCTCCGACGCGGAGCTGGGTGCCGTGCTGCGCCGGCACGTCGCCGAGGCGGTCGCGCAGGGGACCACGGTCGTCGAGACCAAGACCGGGTACGGGCTCACCGTCGCCGACGAGGTGCGGTCGGCGAAGCTCGCGGGCGGGGTGGCCGACGAGGTCACCTTCCTCGGCGCGCACCTCGTCCCACCCGGAGTGTCCACTGAGGACTATGTGGCCCTGGTGTGCGGCGAGATGCTCGACGCCGTCGCGCCACACGTACGGTGGGCCGACGTGTTCTGCGAGACCGGGGCGTTCGACGAGGACGCGTCCCGCGCGGTGCTCGCCGCCGCCGCGGCGAAGGGGCTCGGCCTGCGGGGCACGGCAACCAGCTCGGTCCGGGGCCGGGCGTGCGGCTCGCGGTCGAGCTCGGCGCGGCCAGCGTCGACCACTGCACCTATCTCGACCGGGCCGACGTCGACGCGCTCGCCGGGTCGGACACCGTCGCCACGCTGCTGCCGGCCACCGACCTGTCCACCCGCCAGCCGCTCCCGGACGCCCGCGCGCTGCTCGACGCCGGGGTCACGGTGGCACTCGCGTCCAACTGCAACCCGGGCTCGTCGTACACGTCGTCGGTGGCCTTCTGCGTGGCGACCGCGGTGCTGCAGATGCGGATGTCGGTGGCCGAGGCCGTCCGGGCGGCCACCTGGGGCGGCGCCCGCGCGCTGCGGCGTGAGGACGTCGGCGTGCTCCGCCCGGGCGCGCGGGCGGACGTGCACGTGCTCGACGCGCCGTCGGCGACGCACCTGGCCTACCGGCCGGGCGTGCCGCTGACCCATGCGGTGTGGCGCGCGGGGGTCCGGGTGCGCTAGAAGACCCAGATCCCCATCGCGCCGACGAGGATGACCACGAGGATCACGATCGTCGCGATGACCGGCCACTTCGGGCGTGGCAGGTCGCTGGGCTCCGTGTCCTCGGCGGGCGGCTCCCAGCCGGGCTGCTGCGAGAACGGGTCCGGGCCGAACAACACCGGGTCTGGCGTCTTGCTCTTCGAGTCGGCCATACCTTCATCATCCAGACCAGCGCAAGGCGCGGCCACCTCCCTGCGCCCTCGTCAGCGGACCGTAACCTCCACCGCGGCGTCCGTCTCGACCGTCGGCCGGCCATCGGCGTCCACCTCGACGACCGTCTCCTGGCCGGCCACCCGCAGGCCGGTCACCCGCATCGGGAACCACGAGGAGAACTCCTGGACCGGGGCAACGGTGAGCCGCCCGGCGGGCACGTCGGCCTCGAGCCCGAGCGCGGCGCGGACCAGCACCATCCCCGCGGCCGCCGACCATGCCTGCGGGCGGCACGCGGCCGGGTAGGCCAGCAGCGGGCCCTGCTCCTCCGACCAACCGCCGTACAGCTCGGGCAGCCGGTGGTCGAACCGGGTGCCGGCGCGCAGCAGCCCGGCCGACAGCGACGCGGCGACCTCCGGGTACCCGGTGCGCGCGAGGCCGTCGATCGCGATGGCCGTGTCGTGCGGCCACACCGAGCCCGTGTGGTAGCCGAGCGGGTTGAAGTACGGATGCCGCACGTCCATCGTGCGCAGGCCGAAACCGCTGTCCAGCGAGGGGTCCGCGAGCCGTTCGGCGACGGTCGCCTCCTCGACCGTGGCCAGCAGGCCGGTGCCGAGCAGGTGGCCCATGTTCGACGCGAGCGTGTCCACCGGCCGGCCGTCGCAGTCGAGCGCGATGGCCGGGAAGCCGTGGACCCAGAACGCGTCCCGGAACCGCCCGCGCATCCCGTTCGCGAACGCCACGGCGTCTTCGGCACCCGGCCGGTCGAACGCGGTGAGCAGCGCCGCCGCGTCCAGCGCGGCGCGGTGCGCGTAGGCCTGCGCCTCGCTCAGCACGATCGGCGGGTCGGCGATCTCGCCCCTGCCGTCCTGAATGGCGTCGGCGGAGTCCTTCCAGCCCTGGTTGGCGAGGCCCTCGCCGGTCATGTCCTCGTAGCTGAGGAAACCGTCGTCGTGCGTGAGGATCCAGTCCAGCGCCCGGCGCATCGGGTCGAGCAGCGGCTCGACGTCCTCGGCCGGCAGGCCCCAGCGCCACGCGTCGTGCAGCAGGCTGACCCACAGCGGCGTCGCGTCGATCGTGCCGTAGTAGCAGGGCGGCAGGCCCGGCTGGCGCGGGAGGCCGGCCGGCAGCTGGCGGACCTCGTGCGGCATCTTGCCGGGCGCCTCGGAGGTCACCCGGTCGTGCTTGGTGCCCTGCCGCCGGGCGAGCGTACGCAGCGTGCCGAGTGCGAGCTCGGTGCCGAGCGGGAGGGTGAACCGCGCCGCCCACAGCGAGTCACGGCCGAACAGCGTGAAGTACCAGGGCGTTCCGGCGCCGGCGAACCGGTCCCTCGGCGCGGCCGGGTCGGCCAGCAGCAGCGCACGCAGGTCTGCGAGCCCGGTGCCCACCAGCCGGTCGAGCTCCGGTGCGTTGCTCTCGATCGAGAGCAGCCCGAACAGGCGGCACTCCGGCGCCTGGACCACGGCGTCCTCGGTCGCGCCCGAGGCGGTGAGGGTCAGCGTGACCTCCTTGCCGCGGCGCGGCGGCACCCGCACGTCCCACTCCAGCAGCACGTGGTCGTCGGCGAGCACCACCCGCTGCGGCTTGGAGTCCGCGGTGAGCGTGGTGTCGCACGAGCCCGCGCGCCACGAGGCCAGCGCGCCCTCGGCCTTGCGCGGCGCGACCGGCTCGGTCGGCCGCCCGCAGCGGACCGCGAGGATCGGCGCCAGGTCGGTGCCCAGCCGCGCGCTCACCGTCGTGACGATCTCCTCGCGGGCGTCGTTGATCAGCTCGAGCGTCTCGTGCAGCTGGTCCGCCTCGACCCGACGGAACCGCTCGAGCCGCACCGTCGGGTCGCCGGTGGGGTCGCCGAGCCCGAGGACCGCCCCGACGAAATGCAGCTCGGACGACGAGTCACGCAGGTGTGCGACGGCCTCCGGCGGCTCGCCGCCGACCAGCACGATCAGCTCGGACAGGTGCCGCACGTCGGCCACCAGCCAGCCCTGGGCGCCGCGCGGGCGCAGCTGGCCGTCCTTGTCCGAGAGCGCCGCGGCCGGGGCGCAGACGGCGGTGGCGAGATCGTGGGTGAACATTCGCTTCATTCCTCGTCCCATCCTGGAGTAGCTCCGGGCGTAGGTTGGCCATCATGGAGTACACCCAGCTTGGCCGCACCGGCCTGTCCGTGTCCCGACTTGTCCTCGGGACAATGAACTTCGGTCCCGAAACGTCCGAAGAGGACAGTTTTACGATCATGGACCGGGCGCACGAGCACGGCATCAACTTCTTCGACACCGCCAACGTCTACGGCTGGCGCAAGGGCGAGGGCGTCACCGAGCAGATCGTCGGCCGCTGGTTCGACCAGGGCGACGGCCGGCGCGAGCGCACCGTGCTCGCCACCAAGCTGTACGGCTCGATGGGCGACTGGCCGAACGAGCACCGCCTGTCCGCGCTGAACATCCGGCGCGCGGCGGACGCGTCGCTCACGCGGCTGCGGACCGACTACATCGACCTGTACCAGATGCATCACATCGACCGGCGCACGCCGTGGGACGAGGTCTGGGAGGCGTTCTCGGTGCTGCACCAGCAGGGGAAGGTGCTGTACTTCGGGTCGTCCAACTTCGCCGGCTGGCACTTGGCCCAGGCGCAGGAGGCCGCGCGGGCGCGGCACTTCCTGGGGCTGGTGAGCGAGCAGTCGATCTACAACCTGCTCACCCGGTGGGTCGAGCTGGAGGTGCTGCCCGCGGCGCGGCACTACGGCATCGGGGTCATCCCGTGGTCTCCGCTGCACGGCGGCCTGTTCGGCGGGGTGCTGCGCAAGCAGCGCGAGGGCGGGGCGTCGCGGAGCAACAGCGGCCGCTCGGCCGACTCGATCGAGAACCACCGCGACGCCATCGAGGCGTACGAGAAGCTCGCCGCGGACCTCGGCGTCGACCCGGCGGACCTCGGCATCGCGTGGCTCCTGCACCAGGAGGGCGTGACCGCGCCGATCATCGGCCCGCGCACGATGGAGCAGCTGGAGGGCTCGCTGCGGTCGGTCGACATCGAGCTCGACGCGGACACCCTCGCCAAGCTCGACGAGCTCTTCCCGCCACCCGGCCCCAACGGCAACAAGCCCGCCCCCGAGGCCTACGCCTGGTAACCCCGCGAGTCCAGATTCAGAACGGAACCTCAGGGGACCGTGACGGTACCCAGCCACAATCAAGCGGCTATCCGCACCGTTTCGCTGGGACGCAACCAACACATTGAATTCCGGGGAGGCGGACTAGTCCTCGTCGTCGCGGGCCAGGTAGGTGGCCAGGCGCTCGACGGCGGTCTCGAACTCCGGGTTGGCGTCGACGAAGGCACGCATCTTGGCGGCCAGCCAGGACAGCGTGACCTCGTCGTCGCCACGTCTTTCCTCGAGCTCCTCGAGGCCTCGGTCGGTGAAGTACATGCCTCAGGCGAACGCCTTCTCGATGATCTCCCGCTGCTCGACCTCGTGCACCTTGCCCGACCCCGCCGACGGCGCCGCCATCACCCGGCGCGACACCCGGGTGAGGCGCGGGACATCGGGGAAGAGCTCCGGCAGGTGCAGACCGTAGAACGGCCACGCGCCCTGGTTCGCCGGCTCCTCCTGCACCCATCGCACGTCGGTGAGGTTGGCGTAGCGCTCGAAGATCGCGCCGAGCCGCCTGACCGGCACCGGGTAGAGCTGCTCGATGCGCACCAGCGCCACGTCCGTGAGCCCGCGCTTGTCGCGCTCGGCCGCCAGCTCGTAGAACAGCTTGCCGGACACCATGAGCAGCTTGCGGACCGCCGCCGGGTCGGTGCCGACCCGGTCGTCGATGACGGCGTTGAACCGCGACTCCTCGGTGAAGTCCGCCACCGAGCTGACCGCGGCCTTGTTGCGCAGCATCGACTTCGGCGTGAACACCACCAGCGGCCGGGCCACCCCGTCCAGCGCGTGCCGGCGCAGCAGGTGGAAGTAGTTCGCCGGCGTCGACGGCACCACCACGGTCATCGAGCCCTCGGCGCACAGCTGCAACCAGCGCTCGATGCGGCCCGACGTGTGGTCCGGGCCCTGGCCCTCGTGGCCGTGCGGCAGCAGCATCACCACGTCCGAGCGCTGGCCCCACTTGGCCTCGCTGGAGGAGATGTACTCGTCGATGACCGACTGCGCGCCGTTGACGAAGTCGCCGAACTGCGCCTCCCACAGCACCAGGGCGTCGGGGTTGGCCACGGAGTAGCCGTACTCGAAGCCCAGCGCCGCGTACTCCGACAGCGCCGAGTCGTAGACCAAGAACCGGCCCTGGTCGTCGGACAGGTTCTGCAGCGGGAGGTACTCCCGGCCGGTCTTGCGGTCGATGATCACCGCGTGCCGCTGGACGAACGTGCCGCGCCGGGTGTCCTGGCCGGCGAGCCGGACCAGGTGACCCTCCAGGGTGAGCGAGCCGAGGGCCAGCAGCTCCGCGAACGCCCAGTCGATGCCGCCCTCGCGGGCCATCTTGGCGCGCCGCTCGAGCACCGGCTTGACCCGCGGGTGCGGCGCGAAGCCGGCCGGCAGGTCGACGTGCGCGTCGGCGATCTTCTCCAGCACCTCCTGGGTGATGGAGGTGGGGAGCTTCGCCGGGACCTGCTGCTCGGACTCCACCGACGGGCTCGGCGCGGCGGGGTGCTTCTCGAGCTCGCGCACCTCGTTGAAGACGTGCTCGAGCTGGCTGGAGAAGTCCCGCAGCGCCTTCTCGGCCTCGTCGACGGAGATGTCGCCGCGACCGATGAGCGCCTCGGTGTAGGTCTTCCGCACGCTGCGCTTGGCGTCGATGATGTCGTACATCGCCGGCTGGGTCATCGAGGGATCGTCGCCCTCGTTGTGCCCGCGGCGCCGGTAGCAGACCATGTCGATGACGACGTCCTTGTTGAACGTCTGCCGGTAGTCCATGGCGAGCGCGGCCACCCAGTAGCACGCCTCCGGGTCGTCGCCGTTCACGTGGAACACCGGCGCCTGGATCATCTTCGCCACGTCGGTCGCGTACTGCGACGAGCGCGAGTGCTCCGGCGCGGTCGTGAAGCCGACCTGGTTGTTGACGATCACGTGCACGGTGCCGCCGGTGCGGTAGCCGCGCAGCAGCGCCAGGTTCAGCGTCTCGGCCACCACGCCCTGCCCGGCGAACGCGGCATCGCCGTGCATGGCGACCGGCAGCACCGAGAAGCCTGTGCCGCCCTTGTCGAGCAGGTCCTGCTTGGCGCGGACGATGCCCTCGAGCACCGGGTCGACGGTCTCCAGGTGCGACGGGTTGGCGGTGAGCGTGACCTTCGTCTCGCCGTCGCCGAACATCCGGAAGTACTTGCCCTCGGCGCCGAGGTGGTACTTCACGTCGCCGGAGCCGTGCGCCTGGCCGGGGTCGAGGTTGCCCTCGAACTCCTGGAAGATCTGCGAGATCGGCTTGCCGACGATGTTGGCGAGGACGTTGAGCCTGCCGCGGTGCGGCATGCCGATGACGACCTCGTCGAGCTCGTACTCGGCGGCCTTGTCCAGCACCGTGTCGAGCAGCGCGATGACCGACTCGCCGCCCTCGAGCGAGAACCGCTTCTGGCCGACGTACTTGGTCTGCAGGAACGTCTCGAACGCCTCGGCCGCGTTGAGCTTGGACAGGATGTACTTCTGCACGGCCTGCGGCGGCTTCTCGTGCCGGACCTCCACCCGGTCCTGGATCCAGCGGCGCTCGGTCGGGTCGAGGATGTAGGTGTACTCGACGCCGACCGTGCGGCAGTAGGAGTCGCGCAGGACGCCCAGGACGTCGCGCAGCTTCATCCGCTCCTTGCCCGCGAAGCCGCCGACCGGGAACTCGCGGTCCAGGTCCCACAGGGTGAGGCCGTGGGACAGGATGTCGAGGTCCTCGTGCTTGCGCTGGCGGTAGTTCAGCGGGTCGACGTCGGACATCAGGTGGCCGCGGGTGCGGTAGGTGTCGACGAGGCCGATGACGCGGGTGGTCTTGTCGATCGCGCCCTCGGGGATGTCCTGCACCCAGCGCACCGGCTCGTAGGGCAGCCGCAGCGACGTGAAGATGTCGTCGTAGAAGTTGTCCTCGCCGAGCAGCAGCTGGTGCACGCGGCGGAGGAACTCGCCAGACTCGGCGCCCTGGATGATCCGGTGGTCGTACGTGGAGGTCAGCGTGATGATCTTGCTGACTCCCAGGTCGACGAGCGCGCGCTCGCTGGTGCCCTGGTACTGCGCCGGGTACTCCATCGCGCCGACGCCGATGATCGCGCCCTGGCCCTTGGTGAGCCGAGGCATCGAGTGGTTGGTGCCGATGGTGCCGGGGTTGGTGAGCGAGATCGTGGTGCCGGCGAAGTCGTCCGCGGTCAGCCCGCCGTTGCGGGCCTTGCGGATGATCTCCTCGTAGGCCTGCCAGAACCGCGTGAAGGTCATGCCCTCGCAGTTCTTGATGGAGGCCACGACGAGCGTGCGCTCGCCGTCCTTGCCGGGCAGGTCGATCGCGAGACCGAGGTTGATGTGCTCCGGCCGGATCACCACGGGCTTGTTGTTGACCTCGCCGTAGTGCCGGTTCATGTTCGGGTAGTCGGCGAGGGCGCGGATGAGCGCGTAGCCGATGAGGTGCGTGAAGCTGACCTTGCCACCACGGGTGCGCCGCAGGTGGTTGTTGATCACGATGCGGTTGTCGAACAGGAGCTTCGCCGGCACCGCCCGCACGCTGGTCGCGGTCGGGATGGTGAGCGACAGCTCCATGTTCTTGGCGATGACGCCGGCGGCGCCGCGCAGCGGCTTGGTCTCCTCGCCCTTCGCGGCTGCCGGCTTCGGCTCGGCCTGCTGGGCGATCCTCGGCTCGGCCGGCTTGCTCGTGGCCTGCTTGGCGGCATCGGACTTGGTCGCCGGCTTGGCCTGCGTCGCCGATGCGGCGGCCTTGGCCGAGGGTCGCTGGCCGTTGGCCGTCACACCTTCGGCGCCGGTCCTGGCCGTTGTGGGCTTGGTCACGGTGGTGGTGTCGGTCTTCGCCTTCTGGGCCTGAGTCGCGACTCGCTGGGTCGGCTTGTAGTCCGCGAAGAAGTCGTGCCACGCGGAGTCCACGGACGACGGGTCAGCGAGGAACTGCTCGTACATCTCCTCGACGAGCCACTCATTGGGGCCGAACTGCGACGCAGGGCTGCTGCTGGACACGGCAGGCACTCGCCTCTATCTATCTCGATCTGTTACTGAAACGCTGCATGTTCAGGCTAGTCCCCTGACCGAGTCACGTGTGGTCGACTCAGCCGGTGACGGGCAGGTCACATGGGGGGTCGATGACACCGACGCTGGCCCCCCGGGTGGAACTGTCGCCAGATACTCGCACCATTGGTGACCGTACCCGCACCCGGTCCAGACCATGCGCCCAGGCAGGGGCCGAACTGATCCGCCGGACCTCACCCCGTATCGACACGGGGTGACGGGCTCACTCGGCGGATCCCGTTCGTCGGCGGGTCAGGCGCGGGTCGGGGCGTCCTCGGCGGGTCGGTTGAGCGGCAGCTCCGTCGTGCCGTGCCGCCAGAGCGTGGCGTAGTGGCCGCCGGCGGCCAGGAGCTCGGTGTGGGTGCCCTGCTCGACTATGCGGCCGTCGTCCAGGACGACGATGCGGTCCGCGCGGGCAGCGGTGGCCACGCGGTGCGCGACCACGAACGTGGTGCGCGGCCGGGCGAGCCGCTCGCTGGCGGCGAGGACGACCGACTCGGTGGCCGGGTCGAGCGCGGCGGTGGCCTCGTCGAGCAGCAGGACGTCCGGCCGCACCAGCTCGGCCCTGGCCAGCGCGAGCAGCTGGCGCTGCCCCGCCGACAGACCCTGGCCGCGCTCGCCCACCTGGTGCCGGAACCCGTCGGCCAGCTCGGCCACCATCGGCAGTGCGCCCACCGACCGCACCGCCGACTCGACCTCCGCCCGGGTGGCCTCCGCGTCGCCGTCGCCGTTGGTCAGCCGGTGGGTGTTGTGGTGGCCGTAGGCGACGTTGCTGGCCACGTCGCCGGTGAACAGGTGGGCCTCCTGCGGGACGACGCCCAGCCGCTGGCGGAACGCCGACGGGTCGTAGTCCCGCAGGTCGACGCCGTCGACCAGGACCGCGCCGGCCGTCGGGTCGTAGAACCGGGCGATCAGCTTCACCACCGTCGACTTGCCGGCGCCCGTCGGGCCCACCAACGCC
Organism: Actinophytocola sp.; assembly: GCF_009379765.1. Taxonomy (GTDB): domain Bacteria; phylum Actinomycetota; class Actinomycetes; order Mycobacteriales; family Pseudonocardiaceae; genus Actinophytocola. Next base: position 79,996 of record NZ_WHTD01000003.1, read on the forward strand.
ACGGTCTCGCCGGGGGACACCGACAGCGTGATGTCCGAGAGCGCCGGGATGTCCGTGCCCGGGTACCGGAACGACACGTCCACCAGGTCCACCGCGCCGGCCAGCTTCGGGGGCACCGGGCGCGGGTCGGCGGGCGGCTCGACCGAGCTCGGGGTGCGCAGCAGGTCGGCGATGCGGTGCAGCCCGACCCGCGCCTGCTGGTAGCCGTCGAACACGCCCGACAGCTGCTGCACCGGCGCGAAGAACAGGTTGAGGTACAGCATGAACGCCAGCAGGATGCCCGGCGTCAGCTCACCCGCCGCCACCCGGACCGCGCCCACCGCCAGCACCGCGGCCTGGGCCACGCCGGCCAGCACCGCGACGAACGGGAAGTATGTGGCCACGTAGCGCTGGGCCCGCAGCCGCGTCCGCCGGTAGGTGTCGCTGCGCTCGGCGAACACCCGGGCCGAGTGGTCCTCGCGGGTGAAGGCCTGCGCGATGCGCAGCCCGGAGACGTTCTCCTGCATGTCCGCGTTCACCGCGCTGACCTGTTCGCGTGCCTGCGTGTAGGCCACAGTGGACAGTCGCTGGAAGATGACCGTCGCGATGATCACGACCGGCAGGACGGTGAGCGCCACCAGCGCCAGCCCGGCGTCGGTGACCAGCAGCGCCACGGTGATCCCCAGAACGGTCAGCACCGAGGCCAGCGCGCCGACCAGACCCGTCTGCAGGAACGTGGACAGCGCGTCGACGTCCGTGGTCATCCGGGTCATGATCCGGCCGGCCATCTCGCGCTCGAAGTAGTCCAGGCCGAGCCGTTGCAGGTGCGCGTAGCTCCGCACCCGCAGCAGGTACAGCAGCCGCTCGCCGACCCGGGCGGTGAGCACGGTCGTGAACGCCGTCTCGACGAACATGAAGCCGACCAGCACCGCGGCGATCGCCGGGACCACCCACAGCGCGGTGGTGTTGCCGGTGACCACGCCGGAGTCGACGCCCTCGCGGATGAGCGATGGCAGCGCCATCGTGAGCAGCGCGTCGAAGATCACCAGCGAGCCGACCAACGCCAGCATCCCGCGCACCGGCCGCAGCAGCCCGCGCAGCCGGAAGCCCGGGTCCGGCGCCATCGGGTCCTCGCCTCGCAGACGCGGCTGCTCGTCGGCGGGCGGCAGCGCGGCCACCCGGTTGAGCAGCTCCGGCGTGGGTGGTGTGCCGGACAACGCGCCCGTCATCGCGCCGCCGCGGCCGCCGCCCCGCGCGCCGGCACCACCGCGCGGCGCGCCGATGGCGGCCGCGACCGCACGAGCGGACGCGACCGGCTCGTCGACCTCGTCCGGCCACAACGCGGGGGTCCACCCGTGCGGGCCCGGGGCGAGATCGTCGGCCGCGACCCTGGTCGGGTCCTCGATCGCCTCGCCGGGGCCGGCCAGCAGCGCCCGGTAGAGCTCGCAGCGCTCGACCAGCTCCTCGTGCGTGCCCGTGTCGATCACGCGGCCCTTGTCGAGCACCGCGATCCGGTCGGCCAGCGCCAGGGTGGACCGGCGGTGCGCGATGAGCAGCGTGGTGCGGTCCCGGGTGACCGCGCGCAGCGTGTCGTGGATGGCCGCCTCGGTGGCCGTGTCCACCGCCGACGTGGCGTCGTCGAGCACCAGCACCCGCGGGTCGGACAGCAGCGCCCTGGCGAGCGCCACCCGCTGGCGTTGCCCACCGGACAAGGTGAGCCCGCGCTCTCCCACGACCGAGTCGTAGCCGTCGGGCAGCGCGGCGATGAACCCGTCGGCCTGCGCGGCCCTGGCCGCCGCGCGGACCTCGTCGACGGTGGCGTCCGGCCGGCCGTAGGCGATGTTGGCGTGCACGGTGTCGGAGAACAGGAACGCCTCCTCGAACACCACCCCGACCGTGCCGCGCAGCGACGCCAGCCGCAGGTCGCGGATGTCGACCCCGGCCACCGTGATGGCGCCCTCGTGCACGTCGTAGAACCGGGGTAACAGCAGCGACACCGTCGACTTGCCCGACCCCGCCGTGCCGACCAGTGCCAGCGTCTCGCCCGGCCGAACGGCCAGCGAGATGTCGTCGAGCACCGGCTCGCTGCGGGTGTAGCCGAACGTGACGCCGTCGAGCCGCACGTCGACCGGGCCGGCCGGCACGTCCACCGCGTCCGGCGCGTCGGCGACCGTGGGGTGCGAGTCGATGAGCTCGTAGACCCGCTCCACGCCCGCGCGTGCCAGCTGCACGTTGACGAGCAGGCTCGACAGCAGCCGGGTCGGGCCGACCAGGTTGGCCACGTAGCTCGCGAACGCCAGGAATGTGCCCAGCGTGACCTGCCCGTTCAACGCCATGAACCCGCCCAGCGCCAGCACCCCGACCTGTCCGATGCTGGGCATGGCGACCAGCGTGGCGGCCGGCCGCGAGGTGAGCGCGGCGGTGCGCATCCGCTCGCCGAACAGCTGCCGGGCGGCCTTGTCCAGCCGGCGGATCTCCCGAGACTCCTGGCCGAAGCCCTTGACGACCCGCACGCCGGTGACCGTCTCCTCGACGTGCTGGGCCAGGTCGGCGGCCCGCTGCTGGGCCGACCACGACGCCGGGAACAGGACCAGCCGGGTGCGCACCGCGACCATGGCCACCACCGGGGTGACCACCAAGGAGATGACGGTGAGCAGCGGGGAGAGCCACAGCATCGCGCCGAGCGCGGCCACCGCGAACACCACCGTGCCGATCGACAGCGGCACCATCATGAGCAGGCCCTGCACCAGCTGCAGGTCGGTGATCGAGCGGGACACCACCTGCCCGGTGCGCAACGCGTCCTGCTTGGCCCCGTCCAGCCGCTGCACGGCGGCGAACACCTGCTGGCGCAGGTCGTGCTGCACGTCCAGGGCCAGCCGCCCACCCAGATAGCGGCGCACGAACGCGGTGACGAAGGTGGACAGCTCCATCAGCACGAGCGCGGCGACGAGCCACCCCAGCCGGGCCGTGGTGCCGCCCACCGCGTCGTCGACGACGAGCTTCACCAGGATCGGGCCCGCGGCCTGGAAGCCGACGCCGATCACCGACGAGACGATGGACAGCAGGACCAGCCGGCGATGCCGCCAGCAGGCGGCGGAGAGCCGGCGGACCCAGCCGGGGGAGGTTTCGACCACGAGATCCAGGTTAGGACGACCCACCGACACCCCGGTGGTTCCCGAATGCGGCGAACGGCGCCTTCCGGGCCGGGAAAGCCCGAAAAGCGCCGCTCGACGTGGCCTGGATCACTCGATACGCGAGATCAGGTGATGTCGCGGGTTCGGTTCCGGAGGATCCCGAGAGCGAAGAAGATCGCCGTCCAGGCCAGGAAGATCAGGCCGCTGATCCACAGCGTGAGCGCGCCGGGCGCGCCGGCGATCGCGCGGACGACCTCCTCGAAGCCTTCCTGGTCGTCCTGGCTCACGAGGCCGCCGCCCACGTTCAGGATCAGGTCCTGCACCTGGGTGAACAGCACCTGGCTCGCCGTCGAGCCGGTGAGCCCGTTGGCCGCGCCGTTGGGTAGGAACCCGGCCAGGTAGGAGCCGTCCGTCAGGCCGGTCATCACGAGGTCGCCGATCGGGCCGACGATCAGCGAGTAGATCAGGAGCAGCACCAGCGCGCCGACCGGCGAGCCGAGCAGCGCCCCGACACCCAGGCCGAGCAGCGTCCACAGCAGGCAGCCGAGAATGCCGGACAGCGCGATCATGAGCCAGTCGCCGCCCGAGGGCAGGTAGTCCGAGCCGGAGCCGATGACCGTGCCGAGGCTCGCGCCGACCGCGATCAGGACGCCGAAGATCAGGCCCCACACGACGTAGGTGACGGCCTTGGCGGACAGCAGCGAGCCGCGGTTGGGCGCGGTCAGGAAGCTCGTCGTGATCGTCTTCCGGTTGATCTCGCTGGCCAGCGCGAGCGCGCCGAAGATCATCGGGAAGATCGTCGCGATGTTCATGCTGCGGGTCAGTGCGATCGCCGACCAGGACAGCTGGTCGATGGAGATGTTGAACTGGGTGAGGATGGCCTCGTCGGCGACGTCGTCGACGATGTCCGTCGTCAGCGCCGACACGCCCCACGCCCACGCGAGCGCGAGGATGAACGCGGGGATCATCATGGCCCACCACAGCTTGGTGGTGAGGATCTTGCGGAACTCCGCCTTGATCAGCCGGCCCATCAGGCGTTACCTCCGAGTCCGCCGCCCTGGCCGGGCTGCTCGTAGCCCGGCGGAGGAGTCGGCTGTTGCTGGGCGGGCTGCTGTTGCTGCTGCGGTCCGCCCGGGAGGCCCCAGCCACCCGGTGGAGTGTTCGGTGGCGGCCCCCAGCCGCCGGGCGGGGTGCCCTGTTGGGGCTGTTGGGACTGCTGCGGCGGGTAGCCGGGCTGCGGCTGCTGCTGGTAGCCGGGCTGCTGGGGCGGGTAGCCCTGTGGTGGCTGTGGTGGCGTCGGGTACCCGGACTGCTGGCCCGGCTGGTACTGCGGCTGCTGCTGGTACTGGCCGGGCTGCGGGACCGGCTGCGCGTAGCCGCCGGGCGGGACCGGCGGCAGCTGGCCGTGCGGGACCTGGCCGGGCGCGGCGTACTGGCCGCTGGTGAGCCGGAAGAACAGCTGCTCGAGGTCGGCCCTCTCCTCCTGAACCCCGTACAGCGCGACGCCTGCCTTCGCGGCCACGTCGCCGATCTGCTGGACGGTGGCGCCGACGACCGCGATCTTGCCGTCGGGCAGTGGCTGGACGTTGCCGATCTCGGCCGCGCGCAGCGCGTCGACCAGCGCGGTCGGGTCGGCCGGCTGCACGATGACCCGGCTCTGCTGGGACTTCCGCAGGTCGTCGAGCATGCCGTAGTACATGGTCTGGCCGCGGCTGATGATCACGACCTGGTCGATGGTCTGCTCGACCTCGGCCAGCAGGTGGCTGGAGATCAGCACCGTGCGGCCACTGCTGGCGAACGCCTTGAGGAACGTGCGCAGCCACGCGATGCCCTCGGGGTCCAGGCCGTTGGCGGGCTCGTCGAGCACCAGCACCTGCGGGTCGCCGAGCAGCGCCGTGGCCAGGGCCAGCCGCTGCTTCATGCCGAGCGAGAAGCCACCCGCGCCACGGTCGCCCGCCGAGCCGAGGCCGACGAGGTTGAGCACCTCGTCCGCACGCTGGTCCGGCACGCCCATCGCGGCGGCGTACACCCGCAGGTGGTTGCGCGCGGTGCGGGACGGGTGGAAGCCCTGCGCCTCGAGCACCGCGCCGACGACCCGTGCCGGGTTGCCGAGATGGTGGTACGGCTGGCCGTTGACCGTGGTGAAGCCGGCGGTGGGGGTGACGAGGCCGAGCAGCATGCGCAGCGTCGTGGTCTTGCCGGCGCCGTTGGGTCCGAGGAAGCCGGTCACCGAGCCCGGCTCGACCTGAAAGCTCAGGTTCTGCACCGCGGCGACCTGGCCGAAGTTCTTACTGAGGTTCTGCACCACGATGCGGCCGCTACCGTCCTGCACGGGGCCCTCCTGCCTGCCGAGTTGTGCCGGACATCTTGCCGCATGGCGATCAGCCCATGGGGCGGACCGCGCCGGTTGGTGAGGAGTTCACTCCGCGTTGGGCGGTTCGGCGGTTGACGTTCCTGGCCGCGAGCGCCACTCCCGCGGCCGGGGCGGCGGTCGTGACCAGGAACGCGGCGCGGAACTCGCCGTCCAGCGGTGCCGGGCCGAGCACCAGGACCCGCGAGTCCAACCCCCAGGACCCGCGAGTCCAACCCCCAAAGACGCGCGAGTCCAACGCTCAGGACGCGCGAGTCCAACGCTAAAGACCTGCGAGTCCAACGCTCAGGACGCGCGAGTCCCCGTTCCGGACCTGCGAGTCCCCGGTTCCGGTGGGGATGCACAGATCCTGGGTGGGGGACTCGCGGGTGCTGGGTGGGGGACTCCCGGTCAGTGGGTGGGGTTCGGGTTCGGCAGGCGGAACGGGTTGCGCAGGGGGTGGGTGCGCTCGCGGTGCGGGAGGCCCTCGCCGATCAGTTGTTCGTGGGCCGACCGCCACACCTGGCACGGCCAGCGGCGGGCGCGGAGCCCGTGCTGGCAGGCCGCGCACCTGCCGTCCGGGTCGGCGCGGTGCGTCCTCAGCAGCAGGCGCCAACCGTCGGCCAGGCGGTGGAGCTCCGTGCGGGCCAAGGGAAGCAGGGTGGACGCGTCGGCCTGCCCGGCAGCCCTGTCGAGCATGTCGAGGCGGTGCAGCACGGCGCGGCGGACGGTGTCGTCCATTCCAGGCCACATGTCGCTCAACCCGCCCTTCGGTCCTGGGCGCGGACGGCGGCCTGGTCGAGCATGAGCCCCAGCCCCCGGGCCTGCTGCGCGGACAGCACCGCGGCGGCTCCGGGCGGGGGGACCAGGACGACTCTCCCGTCCTCGACCAACACCATCAACGCGCGGTCCCGGCCGAACGGATCGTTGCAGCGAACGGACCAGCGAGGTTCAGTCACCGTAACGACATCGGCCCGCGAAACGCCCGACCAAAGTGGTAATCGTGGGCTTCACTCCATTGCTCGGAATCCCACTCCATCGTGGCTTCGGTCCCCGAAGAGTGAAGGTGTGAGTAGCGGTCGCGGCCAGTAGTGCTATGGACGATCTTCGTAGCGAAGAGGCAATGAAGAGGCCATGTCGTTATGTACGAAAGCCAAATCGCGGCCCCCGGTTGCAGCGCTGTCGACACATACGGCATATCCTTCAGTTGGCGGCCCGCTCCCAGTGACCCCCAGGCTGGTTGAGCGGGCCGCCGCAAGCCCTTGTTCGGTGGCCTCCGGGCACCTTCCCTCTTCCACGTCTCTGGGGGGCGACCCCCCAGACCCCCACGGTGCGTGCTCCTCTCGACCCGGCGCTGGTCGGGTTGGGCATTGACCAGCTTGTGGTTCGCTTCGCTCCCACCGTGTGCTTGTCGTGGCCCGGGGCTGGTCGGGTTGGGCATTGACCAGCTTGTGGTTTGCTTCGCTTCCACCGTGTGCTTGTCGTGAGCCGGGGCTGGTCGGGTGGTGTGGTGACCAGCTTGTGGTTCGCTTCGCTCCTACCGCGTGCGCTCGCTCCGCGTTTCACCGGGCTGCTCTTCGCTTCGCTCGCGGGTCCGCTTCGCTCCCACCAGGTGTGCTTCGTGACCCGGGGCTGCTTTGCTTCGCTCGGGCCTCGATCGCCGGGCTCGGGGTGGATGCTCACCCGGTCCGGGCCTCGGCTCGTTCGGGTGGGCGGGCGTCTCACGCTCGGGCCGGCGGACCCGGCCGAGCCGGCGCCGGTGTCGTTGAAACGTTTAGGTCAGTGGCGGGTCGGCGCATGCCGGCTCGGTGGGTTCTACCACTCGATGCAGGCGGCTTGCGATAAGCCACCGGTCGCTTTTCGTTGTGACCAGCGGCTTTTTCGTTCTTTGTTCTCCGCTAAGGCGATGTTGATTAGTTGAGGAATTCGGTCAACGCCGTGTGGGGGAGGTTGTGGGCCTCTGCTACGGGGGCGTTCGTCAGGGCGCCCGCGTGGGTGTTCAGGCCCAGGGCCAAGGCGGCATCCGCCGTCAGGGCGTCGTGCCAGCCCTGGTTCGCCAGCGCCACCGCATACGGCAGCGTCACGTTCGTGAGCGCGTAGGTCGACGTCCTCGGCACCGCGCCCGGCATGTTGGCAACGCAGTAGAAGACCGAGTCGTGGACCAGGTAGGTCGGGTCGGCATGCGTCGTGGGCTTCGAGTCCGCGAAGCAGCCGCCCTGGTCGATCGCGATGTCCACCAGCACCGAGCCCGGCTTCATCCGGGCCACCAGCTCGTTGCTGACCAGCTTCGGCGCCCGCGCGCCCGGCACCAGCACCGCGCCGATCACCAGGTCGGCATCGCGAGCCGCCTGCTCCACCGCGTACTTGTTCGACGTGACCGTGCGGATCTGGCCGCGGAACTGGTGGTCGATCTGGCGCAGCCGGTCCACGTTGGTATCCAGAACCTGGACGCTCGCGCCCATGCCCAGCGCGATCGTCGCCGCGTTGAGCCCGGCCACACCGCCGCCGATGACCACGACCCGCGCCGGCGCGACACCCGGTACGCCGCCCGGGAGGACCCCTCGGCCTCCCGACGGACGCATCAGCGAGTACGCCCCGACCTGCGGCGCGAGCCGGCCGGCCACCTCCGACATCGGCGCCAGCAGCGGCAGCGCCCCGGACGGCGTCTGCACCGTCTCGTAGGCGACCGCCGTCGTGCCGGCCGCCATCAGCGCCTTCGTCAGCGCCTCGTCCGCCGCCAGGTGCAGGTAGGTGAACAGCACCTGGTCCGACCGAAGCCGCGGGTACTCCTCCTCGATCGGCTCCTTCACCTTGAGCACGAGGTCGCCCTCGGCCCACACGTCATCCGCCGAGGCCAGCACCTTCGCGCCGGCCGCGAGGAACTCCTCGTCCGGGATCGACGAGCCCGCCCCGGCGTCAGCCTCCACGAACACGTCGTGCCCGTGCGTCGTCAGCTCGTGCACCCCCGCGGGTGTCAGCGCCACGCGATATTCGTGGTTCTTGATCTCACGGGGAACGGCGACCTTCACGACTTCCTCCCGACTAGGCCAGATGGGTGTTATGGACCACAGTGAAGTAACGATGCGTGATAGTCATCGTCCTCCGGGCACCAGAATGACGCCAATCGCTCGTGCCCGGGGCACAAGAACGCTGGAGCTTGGCTCAACGCCACCGCAACGCCGTCAGCTGGATGAGCAGGGCCAACCGCACGTCCGGATCGTCCAGATCGACGCCGGCCAGCTCGGCGAGCCTCGTCATCCGGTACCGCAGGGTGTTGGGGTGGATCCGCAGCGACCGGCTCGCCGCCCGCGGATCGCCGGGGTGCCGCAGCCACTCGTACAGGGTGTCCGCGTACGAGGTGCCGGAGCTCTCGTCCTGCGCGCGCAGCACCGACAGCGGCCCGAACTCGGTGACCCCCGCGTTCGCCGCGGCCACCGCCGCGCGGTGCAGCACCAGCACCGGCCAGGCCTGCTCGTGGCTGGTCACCGGACCGTCGAGGAGCCCGGCCCGCAGCAGCGACAGCGTCTCCTCGGCCAGTGCCATCGAGTTGGCGAGGTCGGCGAGGCGCACCGCGGGCCCGGCCGCGACCAGCGGCGGCGTGCGGTCCCCGGTCAACGCCGCCCGCAGTGCCGGCCAGCCGCCCTCGCCGTCCCGGTCCGGCACCACGGCGTAGAGCGCGTCGTGCAGCTCCGCCACGGCCGGCCCGCGCCCGACCCCCGCGGTGATCCGTTCCCACAGCGCGAGCCGCATGCCCTCGGCGCCGAGCGGGTCGTCGGCCCGCGTCGCGATCGCGACGACCCGGTGCGGCTCGTCGTCGAGGTTCAGCTCGGCCGCCGCCAGCCGGATGCTGCCCCGGCCCTCGAGCACGGCCTTCACGAGCTCGGCCGACCGGCGGCGCTCGGCGTCCTCGGTGGCCCGCCTGCGCAACAGGTGCAGCGCGACCACCGGCGCGGTGTCGGCGAACGCGGCCGCCCGCTCGTCGGCCACCGGCCCGGTGACCACCGCCCACATCGAGCCGAGCAGCTCACCGCCCATCCGGATGGGCACGATCAGCCGGGGCAGCGTGCCGTCCTGCTGCGCCGGCACGAAGATCGTCGTCCGGCCGCGGGACAGCTCGCGGAACACGCCACGCGAGCGGAACCGGGCGAGCACGTCGTCGGGCACCCGGCGGCCCATGATCGTCGACACGCGGGCGGAGTCGGTGCGGTCCTGCCGCGCGGAGTAGGCGAGCACCCGCGAGTTGGCGTCCTCGATCGTCACCGGCGCGTCGACGACCGCCGCGGCCGCGTCCGCGAGCCGGAAGAGGTCGCCGAGGCCACTCGCCCGGGTGTCACCCATCCGGCCGGCCTCGAGCTCGTCGGCCGCCGCGTCGAGCACGGAGCGCAACAGCCACACGACCTGCGCCCAGGCGGCCGCGCCGTGCACCTCGACGATCGCGACCCCGGCGGCCTCCGCCGCGGACCGCACGGCGCTGCGGGCGGGCAGCGGCGGCTTGAGGAGGACCGCGGCCGCGCCCTGCGCCCCGCAGTGCCGGATGAGCTCGACCGCGTCCTTGGCGGTGTGCACGGAGACGCCGAGGACCAGGTCGCCGTCGCCGACCTGGTCCTTGCGTCCCGGCTCCGCGATGACGACGTCGCTGACGTGCGTGGCCGCGCCGCCGAGCCGGACGTGCAGGAGGGTGGGACCGACCCGGTCCACCACGCCCTGCACGGTGATCATCCGCACCTCCGTCCGCTTGGGGTGATCGTGCCCCCAACGGGCCGCCGAGGCTAAACACCATGCCGGTCGACGAGCGCGCGCAACGCGGCGATCTCGTCGGCGAACGCCTTGCGGCCGGCGCGGGTGATGCTCACCCACGTCTTGGGCCGCTTGCCGTCGTAGCCCTTCTCCATGTCCAGCAGGCCCGCGTCGACCAGCACGGTCAGGTGCCGCGACAGGTTCCCGCCGGTGAGCTCCAGCGCCTCCTTGAGGTAGCCGAACTCGACCCGCTTGGACCCGCGATCGTGAGGATCCCCAGCCGGTGCTTCTGGTGCACGACGTCGTCGAGCCCGTTGGTCGGGTGCGCGGTCACCGCTTCGCCCGGTGCTTGGTGAGCGCCGCCACCGAACCACCGACGATCAGGACCAGGCCGGGGAGCAACAGGTGCTGCACGGCGGAGGTCTGCCCGTCGTACCAGTCCGCGGTCCAGCCCATCCGCAGGTAGGCGTCGCGCAGGTCCCAGCTCCACAGCCAGTGGTTGGCCGGGATCGAGGCCACGGCGAACACCGTGCCCACGATCGCGAGCAGCGTGCTGCGTTCCCACCGGGCGAGGACCAGCAGCGCGACCGCGATGGCCGGCAACGCCGAGTAGCCCTTGATCATGTACACCCCCACCGTCGCGAACGTCAGCGATCCGAGCAGGACGCCGACGAACACGCCGACCGAGCGCTGCCGGTCGGTTCGCCGCGGATGGAAGGTCCACCCGAGCACCACGGTGGCGAGCGCCGCGGAGGCGAACAGGATCGGGAGGTTGAGCCACGGCGCCGAGTACAGGTTGATCCCGCGGCCGACATGTGCCGCGATCGTCTCCAGAACCGGCTGCCAGAGCAGGAACCCGGCGAGCACCGCGCCGGCCGCGATGAACGGGATGCGTGTGTCGGTCTCCACGCCGAGCCGCAGCGCGCGGCGCCGGTACCACCAGCCGGTGAGCGTCATCCCGACCACGATCGTGAGCATCCAGTACCACCCGATCAGGCCGGGGTACTGCACGTTGCCGAACATCGGCACGAACTGGGGGAACGGCCCGGGACCGACCGAGTAGGTCAGGTAGTCAAGGGTCAGGCGTCGGTGGGGTGTGGCGGATGATCTCGTCCACGTCGTCGACCTCGAGCAGGAGCAGGACCGGGCTGCCGCCGACGCTGGGTGGGGCCAGCGTTCAGCCGCGGCACCTCCTCGCTGACGAGCAGCCGCGCGTCGCCGACCGCGAGCTCGATGGACAGGACGGTGCCGTCCGGCAGCACGTTGCGGAACAGCTCCACCGCGCCGAACGCCGTGCGGTAGAAGGCGATCGCGGCGGTCACGTCCCGGACGAACAGGTGCGGCGTGAGCGCGCGGGCCCGGCTCCTCATGCCGACTCGCGGTTGCCCAGCAGGCCGGCCGCCGCGGCCACGTCGACCAGGCGGGCCAGCAGCGCGGTCTCCCGCGAGGCGGCCTCGCGGCCCAGCGGCGTCAGCCGGTAGTAGCGGCGGCGCGCGTCGTGCGGCTCGTCGCTGTCCCGCGCCGGCGACCTCCTCGACCAGGACGTCGGCGACCAGGAGCGGGCCCAGCAGTTCTGGGTCGACACGATGGGCTTCGACCTGGCCGAGGACTCGCCGTACGGGGAGGAGCGCTGGCTCGCGGTGCGCACGCCGGGCGGCAACACCAAGCTCGTGCTGAGCAAGCGCCGGCCGGGCTGGTCCTCGGGCGCCGAGCGGGACGGCGTGCCGAACTCCCCGGTGTTCTTCTACGCCGACGATGTGGCGGCCACCTACCGCGAGCTGTCCGCGAAGGGCGTGACGTTCCCGGAGCCGCCGTCGAAGCGGTTCTTCGGCTGGTGGTCGATGTTCGAGGACCCGGACGGCACCCGCTACGCCCTCGGTCAGCGTTGGGGCACCGACGCTTAGGACAGAGCGCGAGTGATCCAGTCGGCCACCGGGAGGTCCCGGCTGCTGCACTCGTGCGACAGGCGGATCGTCCAGCGCAGCGCCTGGACCATCAGCGTCACCATCTCCTCCGGCGCTGCGTTGGCCAGGGCGATCTCGATGTGGGTCTTGGCCGCCTCGGTGTCCCCGTGGACCTCGGCCAGCAGGGTGCGCACGGCGGTGCGGACCGGCGGGTCGGCCTCGTCGATCGGCACTTCCTGGCCGTCGTTGTCGTAGACCTGCATCTTCACCGGCGCGGTGCCGCCGGACCCCAGCGCGGAGACCATCGCGCTGCACTCGTGGAACAGCAGCAGCATCAGCTCCTGCGCGTCCTCGACACTGGTCGGGTTGGCCCGGAACGTCGCCATGACCCGTTCTGTCGCGTCCTCCTCGGCGCCGGCGTTCATCGCCGCGAGCGCCGTGCTCGCGGCGTCCACCAGTCGTCGGTTCCGTTCGGGGTCGGTATGCGGGTCCACGGCCACATCTTCCATCAGTGTCGGTCGAGCCGGGCTCAACCGGCGGCGACCGGTCTGGTCGGATCCGGAAGAGTGGCCAGGTTGTCCGCCGTGACGGGCAGGCCGAACACGCCGCCCTGGGCGCTCGTCGCGCCGGCCGCGGCCCACCAGTGGGCCTCGGCCTCGGTGCGCACGTCCAGCACCGAGCACTCCCGGCCGCCGGCCACGATGGCCCGCACGAGCCGCTCTGTCTCCTCGCGCAGCACCGGGCCGGCCGTGTCCCGACCCGCCGCGCCCGCGCCGTCCGCGGCCAGCGTGACCGTCCGGACGGATGTGTCGGCCAGCAGGTCCAGCTCGCGCGGCCCGCCCTGGAACCCGCACAGACCGGTCGACACGCCGATCTCGGCCAGGACCTCCAGGTTGTCCCGCGCGTCGCCGTAGTCGTCCAGCACCGCGGCGGTGTCGAGCCCGATCTCCAGCAGGTTCGCCGGCGCGTCGGTGTCCTTGATCGCCCGGTGCACGGCCCGCACCAGGTCCGCGTCGCCGGTCTGCAGCCTGGTCAGCTGGAACCGGACCAGCGCGCCGCTCTCCTGCGGGAAGACGGTGCGCAGCTCGGACAGCCGGGCGCACACCTCCCGCAGCATCGACGGTCCCAACTGGACGGACAGGCCGGTGCGCTCGGCGAGCTCGAGGCAGTCCCGGTGCGCCAGCGGCTCGGCACGTTCCCAGCGCAGCACCGGCCGCGCGGCGACCGTGCGCTCGGCACCGAGTCGCACCACCGGCTCGTAGTGCACGCTCAGCTGGCCGTTCTCCCACGCCGCCGGCAGCTCCGCGGCCAGCGCGTCGCGCTGCCGGGCCTCCTCGTCGTCGCGGGCGTGGTAGCCGGCCCACTGCCGCCTGCCGGTGGCCTTCGCCTTCCGCAGCGCGGTGTCCGCCGCCCGGAAGAGCTCCGTCGCGGACATCTCGCCTGCGCGGCAGCGGACCGCGCCGATGCTGGCGCCGACCCCGACACCGCGCTCGTCGATGTACTCCGGCTCGGCCAGCTCGGCGTTGATCGTGTCGATCACGTGGTTGAGGTCGGGCGTGTCCGGCCGGTCCTCGATGAGCACGGCGAACTCGTCGGCGCCGATCCGCGCCACGAGTGCCCGCTCGCGCGCCACGACGTTCCCCAGCCGCTGCGCGACTGTCCTGAGTAGACGGTCGCCGAACGGGTGGCCGAGGCTGTTGTTGATCGTGGCGAACCCGTCCAGGTTCACGAAGCACAGCGTCACCGACTCGGCCCGGCCGAGCGTGCTCTCGAGCTGGGACTCGAAGTGCTGGCGGTTGGGCAGGCCGGTGAGCGCGTCGTAGAGCAGCTGGTGACCGAGCCGGTCCTGCAGCAGCTGCAGCTCACTGATGTCCTGCACCATCGTCACGAAGTACGCCGGTGCGCCCGCCCCGTCGTGCAGCAACGAGATCGCGAGGAACACCCACGCGGTGTCGCCGTCCTCCTTGCGCAGCCTGCGGTGCTCGTGCACCCGCTCGGCCTCGCCGTCCAGCACCCGCCGGTAGCCTGCCCGCACGTCGCCCGGTGTGCCACGCGCACCAGTGAGCTCGTCGTTGGTCAGGAAGAAGTCGTGCAGCATCCGGCCGGCGAGCCGGCCCGGCGGGCAGGCCAGGATCTGGCTCAGCGACGGGTTCGACTCGATGCACATGCCGTCGAGGTCGGTGATCGCGATGCCGACCGCGGAGGACTCGAACACCTCGCGGAACCGGTTCTCGGTGGCGCGCAGGTTGTGCTCGGCCCGCACCATGGCGTTGAACAGCGCCTGCTTGACCTGTTCCTGCTGGGTGAGGGTGTAGTTGCGCAGCCCGTCCGCGTAGCCCGCGGACAGCGCGCCGAGCATGGCCACCGTCCGCTTGGCGAACTCGGTGTCCGGCGTCTGCCGGAGATCGCCGAGCAGACCCTCGGTGAGCACGTCGATGGTGGCCTGCAACGCGTTCGGGTCGACGAGGCCCTCGTCCACCAGCCGTGCGCCGATCCGCGTGCCGGCCGCCGCGGCATCGTCACCGGCGAGCGACTCGAGCAGCTGGTCGACGAGCTCGAGCAGCAGCTCCTCGACCTCCACGACGGCGCGCGGGATGTAGGCCGACGAGGTGGTGCTCGCGGTCCATGCGCGCGCCAGCTCCTCCCGACGGGCTATCGGGGGAGGCGTGGCGGGCACGGGAATCCTGTCCATGATTCTGTGGTCACGACGATACTCAGCGACGCCAGCCGCCGGGTGTGCCGTCGCCCGGTCAGCCCTTCCGGGCAACGCCGGCGTAGAGGCCGTCCTCGGACTCCGGGTGTGCCTCGTCCGCGCGTTCGGGACGCCATTGCGAGGTGGTCACCAGCCCGGGCTCGACCAGCTCGTACTCGCCGACGAGACCGAGTACCTGCGCCTTGGTCCGGGCGACGACCTGGTTCTGGGAGCTCTTCATCGCCTCGGTCAGGACGCTCTGCTCGGCGAAGTCGTCGGTGAGGTGGGTGAGCGTGAGGTAGCTGCCGGACGGGACGGCGTCGCGGTAGGCCGCGAACACCCCGGCCGGGTCGTGCTCGTCGAGGATGTAGTGGCCGATGGTGATGGCGAGGATCCCGACGGGCTCGGTGAGGTCGAGCAGCCGGCCGGTCACCTGGTCGTTGAGCACGAGGCCGGGCTTGGTGATGTCCGCGTGCACCATCGCCGCGTTCTCGTTGTTCTCGAGGATCAGCTGGCTGTGCGCGACGGCCACGTGCTCGTTGTCCACGTAGACCACGCGCGAGGCCGGATCGACGGCCTGCGCGATCTCGTGGACGTTGCCCACCGTCGGGATGCCGGAGCCCAGGTCGAGGAACTGCCGGATGCCCCGCTCGATCATGAACAGGACGGCCCTGCGCATGAACGCCCGGTTCATCAGCGCGAATCGTTTGACTTCCGGTTGCACGAGCAGCAACTTGTCGACGAACTCGCGATCCACGGCAAAGTTGTGGTTCCCGCCGAGCAGGTAGTCATAAGCCCTTGCCGCGCTGGGTTTCTCGAGGTCGACCGAGGTAGGAACCCAGTTGGTCTGCTGCGACACCGTTCACCTCTCCGTTTCGGATCCGTGACCGAAACACTACTAACCGAACTGGGCCACTCGGGGGCGGGTCACCCGGATGGACGAACGAATTTGTAAGCGGTTTCAGCCGGCGGGTGAAAGGTCGGATGGCTCGCCGACCTGAGTCCTGGCCAAGGCGCCGAGCGCCATTTCGCGCAGCATGGTCGCCATTCCGTCGCGACCGAGGTGCCGGCTGTGCGGTGTGGAGTTGATGAGGCCGAAAACCGCGTGCGCGGCGGCACGTGCGGTGGGCTCGCCGACGGCCGGTGCGGTGTCCCGGATGGCCTGTACCCACACCTCGACGTAGCGCCGTTGCAGGGCCCGCACCCTGCGCCGGTCCGGCTCGGTCAGGTTGCCGAGGTTGCGCTCCTGCACGGTGATCAGCGAGGGGTTGTCGAGCGCGAAGTCGACGTGGAAGCGGACCAGCTCGCCCAGCACCCCGGCCGGCTCGCTCGCGTCCCGGCGTTCTTGGCCGCCCGTCAACAAGACCTCGCTGATCGAGGTGAGCATCTCGCCCAACATCGCGTCCTTGCTGCGGAAGTGCCGGTAGAGGGCGGGGCCGGAGACGCCGACGGCCGCCCCGATCTCGTCGATGCCCACCCCGTGAAACCCGTGCCGGGCAAAGAGTTCCGCGGCGGCGGCGAGGATCTGCTCCCTGCGGGTCGGCACCCGGTCATCGTAACCGGCCGGTTAGCGGGCGCTAACCAGGCCCGTGCCGGGGCGCGCCGGACTGGGCCGTTCGCCTCGGAATCTGGCAACGGTAAGGACTGACGAGGCGATTCCCGGCCGGCGCGGCACGACCGATCATCGAGCACATCGGGAACCCCTGCCCCGGAGGTAACTATGCGCCTCACCCGTCCCATCACTCACACCCTCGCCGCCGCGGTCCTCGCGGCCCTGACCGTCGTCGGGCTGGCCACGCCGGCCTCCGCCGCGGCCGGCAAGTACGCCGCGCTCGGTGACTCCTACTCCTCCGGCACCGGCGCCGGCAGCTACGGCGACAGCGGCAGCTGCAAGCGCAGCGCCAACTCCTACCCGCAGCTCTGGGCCAACGCCAACGCGCCGTCGACGTTCTCGTTCGTCGCCTGCTCCGGCGCGGTGACCGGCGACGTGCTCAACAACCAGGTCGGCGCGGTCACCGCCGACACCGCGCTGGTGACCATCTCCATCGGCGGCAACGACGCCGGGTTCGCCGACGTCATGACCGACTGCAACCTCGGCTCGGACGCGACCTGCGTGAGCCGCAACCAGGAGGCGCAGAACTTCGCCCGCACCACGCTGCCCGGCCGGCTGGACAACGTGTACACCCAGATTCGCAACCGGGCGCCGAGCGCGCGGGTCGTGGTGCTCGGGTACCCGCACATCTACCAGCTCGGCGGGACCTGCTGGATCGGGCTGAGCGAGACCAAGCGTGCCGCGATCAACCAGTCGTCGGACGTGCTCGCGTCGGTGATCTCCGGCCGCGCGGACGCGTACGGGTTCACCTACATCGACGCGCGGAACACCTTCGCGGGCCACGAGATCTGCGCCTCGGGCACCCGCTGGCTGAACAGCATCACCTGGCCGATCGACGAGTCCTACCACCCCAACTCCTCCGGTCAGCGGGGTGGCTACTACAACCCGCTGGAGAGCGTCGCCTGAGCCACCCGCCTGGGAGGGCCCGGCCACGCGGCCGGGCCCTTCCGCCGCGCGCGTTGGGCCGTTCGTCGCACTACTGGCAACGGTTAACGACTAACGAAGCGATTCCTCATCGGGTTAGGTTCCGGTAATGATGTTGGGCGTCGGGAACCCCTCCCCTGGAGGTTAAAGAAATGCGCCTCGCTCGCCCCATTGCCCGCCCTCTCGTCATCGCCGCCTTCGCGTGCCTTTCCCTCATCGGAATTGCCGCGCCGGCGACGGCCGATCCCTCCGTCGCGGCCGGAAAATACGTCGCTCTCGGTGATTCCTACGCATCCGGAACGGGTGCGGGGGATTACGGCGACAGCGGTGGCTGCAAACGCAGCGCCAACGCCTATGCCCAGCTCTGGGCGAACTCGCACGCCCCGGCGGCGTTCTCCTTCGTCGCCTGCTCGGGTGCGGTCACCTCGGACGTGCTCGCCAACCAGGTCGGCGCGATCACCCCGGACACCGAGCTGGTCACGATCTCCATCGGTGGCAACGACGCCGGGTTCGCCGACGTCATGACCGACTGCAACCTCGGCTCGGACTCGACCTGCGTGAGCCGCAACCAGGAGGCCCAGAACTTCGCCAGGACCGAGCTGCCGGGCCGGTTGGACGGCGTGTACACCGAGATCCGCAACCGGGCGCCGAGCGCGCGCGTGGTCGTCCTCGGCTACCCGCACATCTACACCCTGAACGGCGACTGCGCGGTCGGCCTGTCCGAGACCAAGCGCGCGGCGATCAACCAGTCCGCCGACGTGCTGGCCGAGGTCGTGTCCGGCCGGGCGGGCGCGTTCGGCTACGACTTCGTCGACGCCCGCTCGGCCTTCGCAGGCCACGAGATCTGCGCGCCCGGCGACGACTGGTGGCTGCACAGCATCACCTGGCCGATCGACGAGTCCTACCACCCGACCGCGGCCGGCCACTCCGGCGGCTACTACGCGGCGCTGGTCGGCGTGACCGGCTGACCCCTCGCCCAACACCCTCGAGCGGGCCTCGGCACTGTGCCGGGGCCCGCTCGCCTTCGCCTGTAGCCGAGTGGACGGGCCCGTTAGCGACGGCTAACATCGCGGTCGTAGGTTAACGATGACTAACTTTTGAGCGGAGCGAGATGGACGCGCCCGTCCTGCGGAGCGAGGCCGACCCGGGCGACGCCGCCTTCCAGCGGTACGCCAAGGAGCACACCGCCCTGGTCGACGACCTGCGCGCGCGGTCCCCCAGGCCGCGCTCGGCGGTGGGGAGAAGGCCCGGCAGCGCCACGTCGACCGCGGCAAGCTGCTGCCTCGCGACCGGGTCGAGTCGCTCGTCGACCCCGGGTCGCCGTTCCTCGAGCTCTCGCCGCTCGCCGCCACCGGGATGTACGACGGCGAGGCGCCCGCCGCCGGCATCATCACCGGGGTCGGCCGGGTGTCCGGCCGCGAGTGTGTGATCGTCGCCAACGACGCCACGGTCAAGGGCGGCACCTACTACCCGATGACGGTCAAGAAGCACCTGCGCGCGCAGGAGGTGGCGCTGCACAACAACCTCCCGTGCCTCTACCTCGTCGACTCCGGCGGCGCGTTCCTGCCCCGCCAGGACGAGGTCTTCCCCGACCGCGAGCACTTCGGGCGCATCTTCTTCAACCAGGCCACCATGTCCGCCCGCGGCATCCCGCAGATCGCCGCCGTGCTCGGGTCGTGCACGGCCGGCGGCGCGTACGTGCCGGCGATGAGCGACGAGGCGGTCATCGTCCGCAACCAGGGCACGATCTTCCTCGGCGGCCCGCCGCTCGTGAAGGCCGCCACCGGCGAGGTCGTCAGCGCGGAGGACCTGGGCGGCGGCGACGTGCACGCCCGCCGGTCCGGTGTCACCGACCACCTGGCCGAGGACGACGCGCACGCGTTGCGGATCGTCCGCTCGATCGTCAGCACGCTGGGACCGCGGATCCGGCGACCGTGGGAGACCGCGGCCACCGAGGAGCCCCGGGTCGACCCCGGCGAGCTCTACGGCGTCGTCCCGACCGACTCGCGCACCCCGTACGACGTGCGCGAGGTGATCGCCCGGGTCGTCGACGGCAGCCGGTTCCGCGAGTTCAAGAAGGAGTACGGCGCCACGCTCGTCACCGGGTTCGCCCGGATCCACGGCCACCCGGTCGGCGTCGTCGCCAACAACGGCGTACTGTTCGGCGAGTCCGCGGTCAAGGGCGCGCACTTCATCGAGCTGTGCGACCAGCGCTCGATCCCGCTCGTGTTCCTGCAGAACATCACCGGGTTCATGGTCGGCCGCGACTACGAGGTCAGCGGCATCGCCAAGCACGGCGCCAAGATGGTCACCGCGGTGGCCTGCGCCAGGGTGCCCAAGCTCACCGTGATCATCGGTGGCTCGTTCGGCGCCGGCAACTACTCGATGTGCGGCCGGGCGTACGCGCCGCGGTTCCTGTGGATGTGGCCCAACGCGCGGATCTCGGTGATGGGCGGCGAGCAGGCGGCCTCGGTGCTCGCCACCGTGCGCCGCGACCAGATCGAGACACGCGGCGGCGAGTGGGCGGTCGAGGACGAGGAAGCGTTCAAGGACCCGATCCGGCACCAGTACGAGGACGAGGGCAACCCGTACTACTCCACCGCGCGGCTGTGGGACGACGGTGTGATCGACCCGGCCGACACCCGGCAGGTGCTCGGGCTCGCGCTGTCGGTCGCCGGCAACGCGGCCCTGGAACCCGTCCGCTACGGCGTCTTCAGGATGTGAGCCCGATGTTCTCGACGGTTCTGATCGCCAACCGCGGCGAGATCGCGGTGCGCGTCCACCGCACGCTCTCCCGCATGGGCATCCGCTCGGTCGCGGTCTACACCGACGCCGACGTCGGTGCCCGGCACGTGCGCGATGCCGACGAGGCGGTGCGCGTGGACAGCTACCTCTCGATCGAGGCGGTCGTCGCGGCCGCACGGGAGACCGGCGCCGAGGCGGTGCACCCCGGCTACGGCTTCCTCGCCGAGAACGCCGACTTCGCGCGTGCCTGCGCGGACGCGGGCCTGGTGTTCGTCGGCCCGCCGCCGGCCGCCATCGAGGCGATGGGCGACAAGATCCGCGCCAAGCAGACCGTCGGCGCGGCCGGCGTGCCCGTGGTGCCCGGCCGCAACCTCGCCGGCATGTCCGACGACGACCTGGTCGGAGCCGCCGCCGAGGTCGGCTTCCCGGTGCTGGTCAAGCCGTCCGCGGGGGGTGGCGGCAAGGGCATGCGCCGGGTCGACCGGGAGCGGGACCTGCGCCCGGCGCTGGAGTCCGCGCGGCGCGCGGCCCGGGGCGCGTTCGGCGACGACACGCTGCTGGTCGAGCGGTTCGTCACCAACCCTCGGCACATCGAGATCCAGGTGCTCGCCGACGCGCACGGCACCGTCATCCATCTCGGCGAGCGCGAGTGCAGCCTGCAGCGGCGGCACCAGAAGATCGTCGAGGAGGCGCCGTCGCCGCTGCTGTCCCCGGCGGACCGGGCACGCATGGGGGAGGCCGCGGCCGACGCCGCGCGCTCGGTCGGCTACCAGGGCGCGGGCACGGTCGAGTTCATCGTCTCCACCGACCGCCCGGACGAGTTCTTCTTCATGGAGATGAACACCCGGCTGCAGGTGGAGCACCCGGTCACCGAGCTGGTCACCGGAATCGACCTGGTGGAGCAGCAGATCCTGGTCGCCGCCGGGCGGCCGCTCGCCGTCGGTCAGTCCGATGTGGACATCCGGGGGCACGCGGTCGAGGCCCGGGTCTACGCGGAGGACCCTGCGCACGGGTTCCTCCCTACCGGCGGCACCGTGCTCGCGCTGGCCGAGCCGGCGGGCTTGCGCGTCGACTCCGCGCTGCGCGAGGGAACCGTCGTCGGCTCGAGCTACGACCCGATGCTCGCCAAGGTCGTCGCGTGGGGACCGGACCGCGAGTCGGCCCTGCGCAAGCTGTCCGCCGGGCTCGGCGAGACCGCGGTGCTCGGCGTCGGCACCAACGTGGCCTTCCTGCGGGCGCTGCTCGCCGACGACGACGTGCGGGCCGGGCGGCTGGACACCGGGCTCGTCGAACGAAAGCTCGACGGGCTCACCAAGGCCGACGTGCCCGACGCGGTGTTCGCCGCGGCGGCGCTCGACGAGCTCATCGCCCTGCGGCCGGCCGGCGACGTGACCGACCCGTGGGACGTGCCGGGCGGCTGGCGGCTCGGCGGCGCGACCGGCACCCCGTTCCTGCTGGCCTGCGGCGACCGGCAGGTCACCGTGCGGGTCCGCGGCCTGCCCGACGCCGCGGAGGTCACCGTCGACGGCGGCGCGCCGGTCCGGGCGGCGGCACGGCGCGACGGCGCCCGGCTCGAGGTGAGCTTCGGCGGGCGGGTCACCTCGTTCCACCGCGCACTCGACGAGGCAGCCGACACGCTGTGGCTCGCCGCGGGGGGCACGACCTGGGCGGTGGCCGAGCACTCGCTCCTGGCGGGCGAGTCCGCGTCGGCGGCCGCGGGCGGGCCGGTCACGAGCCCCATGCCAGGCACCGTGCTGGTCGTCAAGGCCGCGGTCGGCGACCACGTCGCGGCCGGCGCACCGCTGGTCGTCGTCGAGGCGATGAAGATGGAGCACACCGTCACCGCACCGGTGGACGGCG
Source organism: Actinophytocola sp. (assembly GCF_009379765.1). Classification (GTDB taxonomy): domain Bacteria; phylum Actinomycetota; class Actinomycetes; order Mycobacteriales; family Pseudonocardiaceae; genus Actinophytocola. The sequence continues at coordinate 101,933 of NZ_WHTD01000003.1, forward strand.
TGCTCACCGAGCTGAACGTGCAGGCGGGCCAACAGGTCGCGCTGAACCAACCCCTTGCCGTGGTGACCCCACCGGAGGAGGCGCAGCCATGATCGACTTTCGGCTGGACGACGAGCACGACGCATTGCGCAAGACCGTCGAGGAGTTCGCGCACGAGGAGGTCGCGCCGGTCATCGGCGACTTCTACGAGCGCGAGGCGTTCCCGTACGACATCGTCGCGAAGATGGGCCGGATGGGGTTGTTCGGGCTGCCGTTCCCGGAGGCCTACGGCGGTATGGGCGGCGACTTCACCGCGCTGTGCGTCACGCTGGAGGAGCTGGCCAGGGTCGACTCGTCGGTCGCCATCACGCTCGAGGCGGGTGTGTCGCTCGGCGCGATGCCGGTGTTCCGGTTCGGCACCGAGGAGCAGAGGCGGGAGTGGCTCCCCCGGCTGTGCACCGGGGAGATGCTCGGCGGGTTCGGGCTCACCGAGCCGGGCGGCGGCTCGGACGCAGGCGCCACCGCCACCACCGCGCGGCTCGAGAACGGCCAGTGGGTCGTCAACGGCTCGAAGGAGTTCATCACCAACTCCGGCACCGACATCACCGGCCTGGTCACGGTCACCGCCGTCACCGGCATGAAGGACGGTCGCAAGGAGATCTCCGCGATCATCGTGCCGTCCGGCACGCCGGGGTTCAGCGTCTCCAAGAAGTACTCGAAGGTCGGCTGGAACGCGTCGGACACCCGCGGTCTGTCCTTTGTGGACTGTCGGGTGCCGGAGGCGAACCTGCTCGGCACCCGGGGCCGCGGCTACGCCCAGTTCCTGTCCATCCTGGACGAGGGCCGGATCGCGATCGCCGCGGTGTCGGTCGGCCTCGCCCAGGGTTGCGTGGACGAGAGCCTGCGCTACGCCGGCGAGCGGGAGGCGTTCGGCCACAAGATCGGGGAGTACCAGGCGATCCAGTTCAAGATCGCGGACATGGAGGCGCGGGCGCACACCGCCCGGCTGGCCTACTACGCCGCGCTCGCGAAGATGGAGCGGTCCGAGCCGTTCAAGAAGGAGGCCGCGATCGCCAAGCTGGTCGCGTCCGAGGCCGCCATGGACAACGCCAGGGACGCGACGCAGATCTTCGGCGGCTACGGGTTCATGAACGAGTTCCCGGTCGGCCGCTTCTACCGGGACGCCAAGATCTTGGAGATCGGCGAGGGCACCAGCGAGGTGCAGCGCATGCTGATCGCGCGCGAGCTCGGCCTACGCTGACCCGCCCGGTTCGCCGCGGAACCGCTCGTCGACGTCGGGAACCCAGAAGCTGAGCTCGAGGGTCTTTATCGTCGCCCAGCGGGACAGCTTGCGGGCCTGGCCGACCAGCAGCAGTGCCGTCGCGACGAGCCCGACCGCGCACGTCACGGCGAGCACCGGGCGGTCGCCCGCGACCATCTCGACGACCGCCGCCACCGCCGCGAACAGCAGTGGCGGCGCGGAGTTGCGCAGCATCAGGCCGGACGCGCGCAGCCGGGACACGTCCGCCGACGCCTCCAGGGCGTGCAGCTGCAGGCCGGCGAACAGCAGGAACGTGTCCGCCTTCGGGTACGCGCGGTCGCGTGCCACCGGGGTCCGGCGCAGGAACTCCTCGCGCGCGTCGCGTCGCCCGAACCGCGGCACGACGCGTTCCATGAGCGCGCCCATCGGGTAGGCGACGAAGCCGAGCAGGTAGGCCAGCAGCACCGCGGCCGCCACGACCACGAAGCTGTTGACCCCGTTGAGGGTGGCCGGCTCCACGGCGCCGGTCCGCACGGCGAGGTAGGAGAGCAGGCCCAGGTACAGCGCGCCCGGGACCGAGTAGGCGAATAGGTCGAAGATGCCGACGGCGATCGTCACGTGGAGATCCAACCAAACGAAGAGGGCCCCGGCGGTGGCGGCCGCCGAGGCCAGTCGCAAACGTCATCCGAAGAAGGGTTTGCGATGGCAATGGTAGACCACCGACCTCGTCGAGACCAACAGCCCGGTCGAAACTCACTGACATCGACGCTGCCCGGAAAGGCCTTCCTAGACGTAGGATGACCATCCTTCGCCCTGCGGTCGTTCGGAGGCTCACATGCGGATGTCCCGTCGGTTGGCCCTGCTCATGGCGGTCCTTGTGCCGCTGGTCACGGTGGTCACGGCCGCCCCCGCCGCGGCCGGGCCGCGTGGTGACGACCGGCCGACGCCGCCGTCGTGGCTGAAGGTCGAGGACGGCGTCAGCCAGCCGCAGTTCGACCTCGCGAACGCGGTCGAGGAGACGCTGTTCGTGCAGACCGAGGTCGACAGCGACCTGGACGGCAAGAAGGACCGCGTACGGCTGCAGCTGTCCAGACCCGGGGAGACCGAGTCGCAGGGCATCAAGGTTCCGGTGATCTTCGAGCACAGCCCGTACCGCTACAACCTCGGCGACGCCGAGAACCACAACGTCGACTTCTCCGTGCTGCCGCAGGAAGGCATCCAACCGCGTGGCGGCGACCACGGTTCGTCGTCGGGTCGTACGGCGGCCGCCACGACGCGCGGGCCGGCACCGGACCTGCCCGGGTCGCTGGACGACTACTGGGTGCCGCGCGGCTACGCGGTGGTGCTCGGCGAGAGCATCGGCACCGGGTTCTCCGACGGCTGCCCCACGGTCGGCGACATGAAGGAGACGTTGGGCACCAAGGCGATCATCGACTGGCTGAACGGTCGCGCGCCCGCGTGGAACGAGGCCGGCGAGCCGGTCAGCGCGGACTGGACCACCGGCGACGTCGGCATGACCGGCGTGTCCTACAACGGCACGCTGCCCAACCAGGTGGCCACCACCGGCGTCGAGGGCCTGCGGACGATCGTGCCGGTGTCGGCGATCTCCAGCTGGTACGACTACTACCGGGCCAACGGCATGGTGCGCGCGCCGCACTCGAACCGGTCCGGCGTCGGCGAGAACGGCTTCCAGGGCGAGGACCTCGACGTGCTGGCGTTCTTCATCGAGGGGCCGCGGTTGGAGAAGTGCCGGTTCCTCACCGACGCCTTGCTGCAGTACGCGGACCGGACCACCGGTGACTACAACGACTACTGGGACCAGCGCGACTACCTGCACCGGGCCAAGAACGTCAAGGCGAGCGTGTTCGTGGTGCACGGGCTCGAGGACTACAACGTGATGCCGCGCGCGTTCGCGTCCTGGTGGTCGCAGCTGGAGCGCTACGACGTGCCGCGCAAGATCTGGCTGCACAAGGACGGCCACGGCGGCCCGCGCGGGACCTCGGACTACCAGCGCACGCTGAACCGGTGGATGGACTACTGGCTGTTCGGCGTGGACAACGGCATCATGGCCGAGCCGACGGCCGACGTGCAGCGTCCGGACGGGACGTACGAGAAGTACGCCGACTGGCCGGTGCCGGGCGCTCGCGCCACCACGCTCCGGTTGGGCGCCACGTCGGCGACCGAGCCGGGCACGCTGTCGGTCCGCCCGCCGTCGGGTCCCAAGCCGCGCCAGTCCTTCGTGGACCGCGGCCGTGAGCTCGACACCGACGTGGCGCTGCTGCCGAACCCGGAGACCGCGAACCCGAACCGCCTCGTCTACGTGTCGCCGCCGCTGTCCTCGGCCGCGCACCTCAGTGGGACGCCGTCGGTGTCGCTGCGGGCGTCGGTGGACAACCGGTACGCCGCCAACCTGACCGCGGTCGTGGTCGACTACGGCCCGGTCGGCAGCGCCGACGCGCCGGTGATGGTCACCCGCGGCTGGATGGACGTGCAGAACCGCAAGTCGGTCTCGAAGAGCACGCCCATCCAGCAGGGTCAGGAGTACACGTTCACCTGGCCGCTGGAGCCGGACGACTACATGTTCCCGGCGGGCCACCGGATCGGCCTGGTGGTCGTGTCCACGGACATGCACTACACCCTGCGCCCGCTGCCGGGCACGGAGCTGACCGTCAACCCGGCGAAGAGCACCGTGTCCCTGCCCATCGTGGGCGGGACGCGGGTCCTCACGTAGCGGTCGTCCCGGCCGGGCCGACTGGTCCACACAGTTGGTCGAGCTGCCTGCGGGAGTTGGCGCCGTTGCCAGCTCCCGCAGGGGAGGTAGGTTCCAGCAGTGTTCAAGCGGCGCAAGCAACGAGATCCACAGCCGGCGAGATCCGCACGCGGCGGGGTCTTCGACGGCCTCCGCGGACAGGTTCTGCACCTTGATCCAGCGGCTGACGGAATGGCTCGAACACCGAGCTCCTCTCTGGTCTGGGGCGGCATGATGGAAACGGCCCACCCGAACGGCACGGCCAGCTTGGTCTGCCTTCGGAACGGCACCACCAGCCTGTACACGAGCACGGGCGGCGGCATCATCGGAGGCGGAGCTCACGCCGCGGTCGTCAGCGCGAACGAAGCCTTCCTCGCGGAGCTGACGGCTCACGCGACCAGCATGCGACCGGACACCGACGAGTCACTTCCCGCCGAAGGACGCGTTGTGCTTCGCGCCCTGACCTACGACGGGCCGATGATCTTCGAAGCCGCCGAGGACGATCTTGGCTATCACCGCAGCGTCTTGTCACCGGTGTTCCACGCCGCGCACGAGGTGATCACCCAGCTCCGTCTCCTCGACGAACACCGCTCGCCTGATCAGTAGACATCCCCGCGCCGGCCGCGATGGGTCTCCGGGTTCGGCGGGCGCGTGCTGAGCAGGGTGGTCGCCGGCGTCGCGGGGCAGCGGTTCGTCCCCGCCCAGCCGGTGGTCGCGACCGGGTAGGGCCTTCGGGGAGCACGGCCACGGCCGCCGTAACGGGTGCTGTCGGTGAGCCGTAGGTCAGCCGGTCGACCCGAACCCATGGGCAAGCGCATTACCCGTCAGTAAGATCATGCTCACCCAACGTGGAGGAGTGCCGATGTCCCTGCGCCGGCGTGCCCTGATGGTCCTGTCCCTGCTCGGCATCCTCGCGTCGGTCCTCGCCGCGCCCGCGGGTGCCGACACGCGCCGCACCCCGGCCGAGTGCGCGGCCACCCTCGACTGCACCGCGGCCGACATCGACCTCATGACCATGGCCGAGCGCCTGGAGTTCGTGCGGGCCATGCAGGAAGGGCCCGGCGCGCAGCTCGGCGTCACCGACCGCTGGCGCAACATCGAGGGCGTCATCACGTTCTTCCGCGACCACCGGCTCGGCGCGCCCGGCACCTGGGTGTCCTACGTGGACGCGGGCATCGTGGAGGGCATCGAGCGGGGCATCGCGATCGCGCTCGGCCGGTCCGACGACGGGTTCGGCAACCCGGGCTCGGCGACGTGGGCGACCTACATCACCGGGGTGGCCGAGGGCACCTGGGCCACCCGCGGCGCGCACGACCGGGCCTGGAGCGAGGCCGAGCAGGCCTCCACCGAGCACGGCGTCGCCGTCGCGGAGAGCCACGGGCAGTACGCCACCGGCGTCGAGCAGCGCTTCTACCAGTTCTCCGAGACCTACCGGTGGGCGCTGCGCAACCGCCCGTTCGCGCTGGACCTGCTGGCCGTGTACGGCTGGCTGATCCATCCGGACCTCGCCGGGGCGCGGGTGCCGTTCTACGACTGGTTCACCGACGTCCGCGAGTCGGCGCCGTCGATCAAGGGCTGCGAGATGGCCTACGGCTTCGCCCAGCTGCACCCGATCGCGGGCGTCCTCGGCGCGGCAGGCCTCTTCCTCGCCTATGTCACAGAGCTGTTCGACGAGTACCAGGCTCGTTAGCGACGCGAACTTGTCGGTGATCGGGGTTAGCATCGTGGGGTGACCCGCTCACCTGCACGGATCGCCCACGACGGCGCGGTGGACGCGCTACGGGCCCAGCTCGTCGCACAACCGCCCGGTGTGCCCATCCGGCTCGCCAAGCCAACCTCCAACCTTTTCCGCTTCCGCGAGCCACCCGGCCGCCAGGCCCTCGACGTCAGCGCGTTCGCCGGCGTCCTGGAGGTCGACCCGGTGGCGCGCACCGCCGACGTCGGCGGCATGACCACCTACGAGCACCTGGTCGACGCCACCCTGCCGCACGGCCTGATGCCGCACGTCGTCCCGCAGCTCAAGACCATCACGCTCGGCGGCGCGGTCGCCGGCCTCGGCATCGAGTCCAGCTCGTTCCGCAACGGCATGCCGCACGAGTCGGTGCTGGAGATGGAGATCCTCACCCCGGACGGCGACGTCGTGCTGGCCACCCGCGACAACGAGCACCGCGACCTGTTCGCCGGGTTCCCCAACTCCTACGGCACGCTCGGCTACGCGCTGCGGCTGCGCATCGAGCTCCAGCAGACCAAGCCGTACGTCGCACTGCGGCACGTCCGCTATCCGGACGCGAAGGCGTGCGCCGCCGGCATCGAGGAGCACTGCGCCGACGAGACGCTGGAGTTCGTCGACGGCACGGTGTTCTCCGGCGACGAGATGTACCTGACGCTCGGCACCTTCACCGACCACGCGACCGAGGTGTCCGACTACACCGGGCAGCGGATCTTCTACCAGTCGATCCGCGACCGAGTGACGGACACTCTCACCGTGCGTGACTACATCTGGCGCTGGGACACCGACTGGTTCTGGTGCTCGAAGGCACTCGGCGTGCAGAACCCGGTGGTCCGCAGGCTGTGGCCGCGCCGGTACCTGCGCTCGGACGTCTACCGCAGGATCGTCGCCATGGACCGGCGGCGCGGGCTGTCCGCGCGGGTCGACCGGTTCCTCGGCCACCCCGCGCGCGAGGCGGTCATCCAGGACATCGAGGTGCCGGTCGAGCGGCTGGCCGAGTTCCTCGACTTCTTCGACCGCGAGATCGGCATCCGGCCGGTGTGGTTGTGCCCGGTCCAGCTGCGTGAGTCGACCGGCTGGCCGCTCTACCCCATGGCGCCCGGGCGGTTGTTCGTCAACGTCGGGTTCTGGGCCACGGTCCCGTTGCGACCGGGCCAGCCGGACGGCACCCACAACCGCCTGATCGAGAGCAAGGTCACCGAACTGGGTGGCCATAAGTCGCTGTACTCCGATTCGTACTTCACCGAGGATGAGTTCTGGCCGCGGTACGACGGGGAGACCTACCGGGAGCTGAAGAAGATCTACGACCCGCGGGGGCGGCTTCCCGACCTGTACGCGAAGTGCGTTGGCAACCAGTAGAACGGGAAGGAGCGACCATGCGGCTGGCGGAAATCTTCGAGCGCGCGATCGGGCGCGACGCTCCACTTGAGTTCCGGGTGTTCGACGGAAGCAGGGCGGGCGACCCGGACTCGCCGGTACGGGTGGTGGTGCGCTCGCCGCTGGCGATGTCGCACCTCGCGTCCGCCCCCGGCGAGCTCGGTCTCGCGCGGGCCTATGTGAGTGGCACCCTGGACATCGACGGCGACATGTACACGGCGCTGGCCAGCATGTCGGCCGCGACCTTGGAAGGCATCCCGGCCAAGCTGCGGCTGGAGATGGCCATGCGGCTCGGCGCGTACCGGCTGTGGTGGCCCACCAGGCGCCCGGCGGCGGAGTCGCGGCTGCACGGCCGCAAGCACTCCAGGGCCCGCGACCGGGACGCGATCTCGCACCACTACGACGTGTCCAACCGGTTCTACGCGTGGATCCTCGGGCCGTCGATGGCTTACACGTGCGCGGTCTACCCGGACACCGACTCCTCGCTCGAGGAGGCGCAGTGGACCAAGCACGACCTCGTCGCGCGCAAGCTGGGCCTGGAGTCCGGCATGCGGCTGCTCGACGTCGGCTGCGGCTGGGGCGGCATGGTGATGCACGCCGCCAGGCACTACGGCGTGCGGGCGCTGGGCGTGACGCTGTCGCGCAAGCAGGCCGAGTGGGGTCAGAAGGCGATCGCCGAGGCGGGGCTCACCGAGCTCGCCGAGATCCGCCACCTGGACTACCGCGACGTCGAGGAGAACGGGTTCGACGCGGTCAGCTCGATCGGCCTCACCGAGCACATCGGCAAGGCCCAGCTGGGCGAGTACTTCCGGTCGCTGCACGACAAGCTGCGCCCCGGCGGGAGGCTGCTCAACCACTGCATCACCCGGCCGGACGACGCGCAGCCGGCCACGGTGGGCGGCTTCCTCAACCGGTACGTGTTCCCGGACGGTGAGCTGGAGAGCCCGGGCGTCCTGATGTCGGCCATGCACGACAACGGCTTCGAGGTCCGGCACGGGGAGAACATTCGCGAGCACTACGCGAAGACCCTCGAGACCTGGTGCGCGAACCTGGACGAGCACTGGGACGACGCGGTCCGGGAGGTCGGCATGGACCGGGCCCGGGTGTGGCGGCTCTACATGGCCGGCTCGCGGCTGGGCTTCGAGCGCAACAGCGTGCAGCTGCACCAGATGCTCGGCGTCCGGTTGGAGGGCACCGAGTCCCACATGCCTCTACGCCCCACCTGGTAACCCGCGAGTCCAACGCTCAGGACCCGCGAGTCAGAGCTTTCGCGCCACCCCGGCGTAGACCAACGACGCCTCGGGGTGCTCGCCGACGTCGTCGGGGAGCTCGGGTCGCCACTGCGGCGTCCACACCAACCCGGGCTCCACCAGGTCCAGGCCGGTGAAGAACCGGGCGATGTCGTCCGGTGAGCGGCGCACTCCGGGGTTGGCGCTGCGCTGGTAGAGCTGTTCGACCTCCTCGGCCCGGTCCGAGGACGGCGGCTCGACCCCGTGTGACAGGACGAGGTAGGAACCGGGGGCCATGGTCGACACGTACTCGGTCACCGCGGCATGCGGCGCCGACGAGTCGGGGATGAAGTGCAGGACGGCCACCATCAGCACGGCGACCGGCTCGGCGAAGTCGATCAGCCGCAGGGCCTCGTCGGACCGCAGGATGGCGTCGGGCTCGACCAGGTCGGCGCGCAGCGTCCCGGCCCGGTCGTTGCCGCGCAGCATCAGCTCGCTGTGCGTCACCGCGACCGGCTCGCTGTCGACGTACAGCACCCGGCACGAGGGGTCCATCCGCTGCGCGATCTCGTGCACGTTGCCCGCGGTCGGGATGCCCGAGCCGATGTCGATGAACTGCCGGATCCCCGACTCGACGCAGAACCGCACCGCCCGGCGCAGAAACGCCCTGTTCAGCCGCGCGGCCGGGCCGGCCTCGGGCATCACCTCGAGGAGCTTGTCGGCGAACACCCGGTCCTGCGCGAAGTTGGCCGCGCCGCCGAGCAGGTAGTCGTAGATGCGAGCGGCGTTGGGCCGATCCAGGTCGATCGACTCCGGTGCCCAGTTGGGTCGCTCCGTAGACGCCATGTCCGGCATCGTAACCATCCGATCGGGTGGTGTGGCCCGCGGTTGAGGACCGGACCAGCGCGGCGGAGGATGTCATGGTCGGCCGAACGGGGGAGGGACTTCGCCATGAGCGAGCTTGCGAGCGAGTCATCATCACAGGGCGACCGCGAGCGGCGTCGCCGAGCCTGGCGAGGTGATGTCGTGAGTCGGGTGTCGGACGCGACAGGGAACGTGCTGGACAAGGTGCTGCGCGGCGGCGTCGCCGACCTGCGGCCGATGCCGCGCACGTTGATCGACAAAGGCCCCAACCGGTCGGTGTACCGGTTCGTCGGTGGTGATCCCCGCGGTGAGCCCGTGCTGCTGGTGCCACCGCTCGCCGCGCCCGCGCTGTGCTTCGACCTGCGCCGCGGCTGCAGCCTGGCCGAGCACCTGGTCGACGACGGCCGCCGGCTCTACCTCGTCGACTACGGCACGGTGCGCTTCTCCGACCGGCGCCTCGGCCTCGAGCACTGGATCGACGAGGTGCTGCCGCGCACGGTCCGCGCGGTCAGCAAGGACGCGGGCGGCGCGCCGGTGCACGTCGTCGCCTGGTGCCTCGGCGGGATCCTGTCCCTGCTCACCCACGCGGACCAGGCGGACCTGCCGATCGCCTCGATCGCGACGGTCGCCGCGCCCATCGACATGACCGCGATCCCGCTCATCGCACCGATCAAGCCGCTCGCCGACCTCACCAACGGCTGGATTCTCACCCCGGTCTACCGGCTGCTCGGCGGCGCGCCGCGGGCGCTGGTCAAGCGCGCGTTCCAGCTGTCCGCGTTCGACAAGATGGTCACCAAGCCGTACGCGATCGCGTCGCACCTGGACGACCGGGACTTCCTGGCGCAGCTGGAGGCCGTGGATCGCTTCACCGACAACATGGTCGCCTACCCGGGCCGCACGTTCGGCCAGATGTACCACCGCTTCTTCCGCGCCAACGACCTGGCCGAGGGCGAGGTCGACTTCGGCGGCCGGCGGATATCTCTTCGTGAGGTCAAGGCGCCGGTCCTGGTGGTGGCCGGCACCGGCGACGGCATCGCGCCACAGCGCGCGGTCCACAAGCTCGTCGACGTGCTGGACAACGCCGCCGAGGTCCGCTTCGAGACCGCCCCGGGTGGCCACCTCGGCGTCCTGGCCGGCCGCGGCGCCCGCGCGACGACGTGGCGCCACATCGACGACTTCCTCGACACCCACGCCGGCTGACGCCTACGCCGGGCGGCCGCTTTCGGGCAGTGCCAACGGGATCCCGGCGCGGTCGCCGGCTCGGGTGAGGAACACCAGTGGCGCCACCATCGCGCGCAGCACCGCCGCGGTGAGGCGGGACCGGCCGTAGCGGCGGGCGAGCGGTGGGCCGAGCGCGGCCATCACCGCGGCGAGGCCGGGCAGCGGTCTGATGTAGAGGGTCACCTCCACGATCTGCCCGGCGTCGTCGAGGGTCAGCCGCAGTGTCTCCTCGATCCGTTGCCCGCCAACGGTTGCCGAGCCGAACAGCGCCCAGCGGCGGCCGTCCCCGAGGACGTCGGAGTAGCGCAGCTCGCTGAGCTGCTCGTAAACGACCTCGAACAGCCCGCGCACCTCGGCTCGCCCGCGGAACGTCGCCCGGTCGGTGAGCGGTGAGTGCACCACCACGTCGTCGGCGCAGACCGTCATCGCGAGGTCGATGTCGTGGGTCTCCCCGGCCTCGCGGAACCGGTCGATCGCGTCCATGACCGCTCCTCTCACTCGTCGGCGGTGACCTCGGCGAGGCCCCGCCACAGCAGGTCCGCGGTCAGCTCAACGACCTGCTCGCGGGACAGGTCGCGGTTGGCCCACCACCACGCGGCGATCGCGTTGACCGTCCACTTGGCAGCGTCGGCGAGAAACCGGTCCGCGCGATCCCGTTCCAGCGCAACGGAAAGCCGGAGTCCGGAGACCCGGCCGAACTGCTCGGCGAGCACCTCGGTGGCCCGTTCCTGGCGCTGCCGGTGTGCCTCGGCGACCGCCGGGTCGCTCGGCGAGTCGAGGAAGATCATCCGCCAGCCGGTGGGGTTCGCCTCGATCCAGCGGTAGATCTCGTCGATCGTCCGGCGGAACACGTCCTCGGTGGACCCTCCGGCGCCGGCGACCTCCTCGCCGACCCGTTCCCAGCGGGTGATGAGGTCGTCGGCCTCGCGCGTGACGAGGGCGGCGTAGAGCTCGGCCTTCGAGGCGAAGTGGTCGTAGAGCACCGGGGTGGTGATGCCGGCCGCCGTCGCCACCGCCCGCATGGTCGCGCGGTCGTACCCGGCGTCGGCGAACACCGCCGCGCCGGCCGTGAGGATGAGCGCCCGGCGGTCCTCCGGGCGCAGTCGCCGCCTGCTACCTGACATTTGTCAGGTAGCGTAGCCGCTTACCTAACGTTTGTCAGGTAACATCGGCTCAGCCCTCGTCGCGCCGCACGGGCCGCAGTACGAACGGGCCGGGCGGGTCGCCGCTGGTCTCGCTCTCCGGCAGCACGAGCTCGGACTTGCGATGCTCGAGCTCGTCCCGCTTTGCCCGCGTAGAAGAAGGCGCCGAACTCCTCGACCCCCGCCCCGGCGATGGTGGCGCGGGTGCGGTCGCCGCGGCCGGGAAGCCAGCTGCGCCGGCCGGCCCACAACCCGAACCGCTCGAGCGCCGCGAGCAGCACGAGCAGGCAGACGAGCCCGGGGATCGACAACGCCCACAACCACGCCATGCCGGCCCAACGTGCGGTGGTGGCGTCCGGTTCCGCTGGCGTGCCGCCCCCGGTGGCCCGGTGTTCGATGATCGCGGCTCGAGGCAGCTGCCCCGATGGTCTGCGCGCCGACGGTGGTGGTGGTGCTGCCGTCGTGGGTTGCGCCGCGCTGGCCGGCCGGCGTGAGCGGAGCGGTAGCCGGCCGTGCCGCGATGGATGCGGTCCACGGTGCCAACGCGCCGGGCCGAGCGCGCCGCCATCGGCGGCGCGCCTTGATCTCATAGAGCCGGATTCGGCAGTAACGTCGGCTTACTCACCGACGACCTTGTGGCCATGAACGAATTAGGGGTCTGGCCTACGCTGCTTGTCGCATTTGTGCCGGTGATCGCGGCCACGGGAGCGGCAGTTATAGCTGGTTTGTACGCGCGATCCGCAAAACTGTCAGACCTGGAAGCACAGCGCGCCCGTGACCTTACGGATCGAATTGCGGAGCGAAAATACGAAACCTACAAGCCAATGATTAATGCACTACGGGACATGCTTGCCGTCGGTAAAGAGGGGATGGACAAACTTGGCGACATACCCGCATTGACGGCGGATTTTGTAACGTGGATTAGCATATTCGGTTCGGACGGGGCCGTCACCGCATTTCACAACTTCATGCAAGCCAGTTACTCGAACGCTCCAGTGCCGATACTCATACGACTGTACGGCGAATTCCTTGTAGCTGCACGTAAAGATATGGGTGATTCTGAAACGAAGGTCTTCAGTGAACAACTTCTAGGAATGAGGATCACCGATATCTACAACTACTCGGATGTCATCGATCCGTCATTTGATGAAGTATGTGACAGGTTAGCTTGGCAAGCCCCGTGGCTCTCTCCGAATGTTGTTCCGAGAACGATCTAATTACGGACTCCGCAAACTGGCGGCCTCGCACCAAGGCTCAAGGTACTTGTCCAATACTGGGCACACCTGGTTATCCGGGACTCTGTTGAGCCGCCATCTTTCCTGACGAGACCATTGCCTTAGCGATATCGAGGCAATGAAAGAAATTCTCCTTGTCCACCCAAGGTTTCTCGCTGAGATGGTCGTACCAGTTCATCTCATCCAGCCGGGATAGCGAAACCACATAATGTGGCCGATTGAGCTGCACTACACCCCTGTCAGTCAAGGCTACCGAATGTTCCTCAATCTGGACGATTCCGCGAATGCTGTTATCCGCCAGATTATATCTAGCGTTAAGCCCTGCCTGAAGTAGGTATTCCAATTCTGTCACCGCCTTGGCAGCTCCGAGACCACCGGCGCCTGGCGAGTTACCGGCAGAGATTAGGTCTTCAGCTACCGTGCTCAGCATTTGTGGAAATGAAACGCCTTCAGGCCATGGCCATGACTTCCATTCCGTTCCTTCCGTGTGTTCCAAGGCTATCCGTAGGTCATCTTTTGCAGAACCATCGCCCGATGTCTCTTGCCACCGGATCATCATCTCGGATCCCGGAAGCTCAGTGCGCGGGCCGCGGACGCTCGTAATGCCCAGCCGGCGAGCTTCGGTTAGAGCACGCCGAAAGTCTTCGCGACTAGGTGTCCATTCACGGGTGGCCCCGCGTTGGGGACGGTCAGGTTGTGATGTGGGTGGGGTGCCAGGGGTTGCCGGTGAGGGCGGTGTGGATGGTGTCGATGGCGCGGATGCCGTGGCCGCTGGCGCTGGTGAGGTAGGAGC